>JAJFUR010000046.1 GCA_021372335.1 Methanobacteriota archaeon | reverse complement strand
CGGCGCTGACCTCCGACGGCACGAACGCCAGGAATGGCGTGGCCAGGAGCATCAGGACCATCAATCCGGTCGCTAGCTTCCAGGTTCTGTTCCTTTGCATTATTTCCCTCCCTCATGATAGGCGCACATCTAGTGCTGACTGAGTCTCGGGTTATGTCGGAATAGTGTTGTCCTTAATAAATGTTATCCAAGGGAAACCTATGCTGGCCATACCCATGGAGATGATTGAAATGTCGGGACGAACCATCGCTCAGGTCACGATCTCGCCCAACCTGTCCTCTTCAATAGCCCTTCTTACCTCCATGGCGAGACGCCTTCCGGTGCTCATGCTGCGCCGCCACAGCGAGTTGCCGTACGGGTGCCCTACGGCCATGTGCACGTTCGTGCCCCCGCCGATGCGGGGCGCAACGTCGTAGATGAAGAACCTCAGGTCCTTGTCGACGCAGGTCTGCAGGCAGAAGGGGCCGATCATCCCCGGGAAGAAATGCCTTTCCGCGGCGCTGACGAACCTCTCGGCCAGTTCAAAGGCCCCCTCCAGCAGCGACTCGCGCATCGTGGCCGAGTTGTGCCCGCAGACCGTGTACTCGGGGATGCGCTGGCGGTCGTTGAGCGCCAGCTGCTGCTCCGCCGGCAGCCGGACGAAGCCGTCCAAGGACGATTCGAAGCGCCAATCGACCCCGAGGAGCTCGATCCGGGAGCCTTTCTCCTCCAGGGGGGAGCAGAAAAAGTCCAGGTTGAACACCGGGCCGATGATGTATTCCTCCATCCGGGCGTCCGCCAAAGAATCCTCCTCGATTACGCCGTCACGGATGAGCTTGTTCGCCTTCTCCCAATACTCCTCCGGGGTGGAGGCGGTGAAGAAGCCGCGCTCCAGCTTCTTCTGCTTGTGATGCAGCTTGACTATCGTGAGGGCGTCTATGTCCTCCGGACGCTCGACCTTACGCGGTGACGGCAGCCCCGCCTGTTCTAAGAGCCAATAGTAGTCCCTCTCCCCCCCTCGGTCCTCACAGCGCAGGAGGGAGCGGGAACCGACCATCGGGACACGGAAGTCGTTCTCCACCGCATCGATGCCGCAATAGGAGGTGAAGGAGCGATTGGGGACAAAGAGGACGTTCTCCTCGAGCAGCCGGTCCATGACCGCGGAGGTAGTGGCCTCGCTGAACCTCTTCAGCATCAGCGTCTCGTCCACCATTCCCCTCATCGCCTTCCCGTTCCGGTCCCGGAACGCCTTGAAATACTTCGTGTAGGGGCTGTCCCGGCCCTCCTGGCATACGGCCAGGGTGCGGAAGCCTTCCTCCACCGCCCCATCGCACACGTCCAGAGCGGAGTGGGAGGCCAGCACGCCGATCTTCACCTTCCTCGGGTCGTAGGATTCCAGTATCCCAAGGATATTTTCCCTGTCGATCATTAGGGTCCCTCGCGAATGGATAGGGAACGTTCCATAGCATATTAAGTTGTGCCAACTCAGACCGAGAGGCCCATGGCCACGATGATGGCCATGAGGGCCATGGACCCTATGAAGTCGATCGCCGAGGATGTGACCGGGATGCTGTGGTCATCGGGGTCCAAGGAGAGCATGAAGGTGGTGACCGCCACGTAATACGCTAGGAAGTTGAGCACGGTGATGGTTATCAGGCCGGCCACCAGGCCCAATGCGACCATGGCGAGCAATCCGGGAGAGGCCAGCCCCAGTGCCAGGCAGACGAAGTGGGTGGCCATGCTGACGAAGGCGAAGACCCAGAGGGCGAAGATGTAGATGATGGCGAAGTTCTCATAGCTCCCCTTTCCCGGCGTCTTCCCTGGGAGCATGATGCCCATGTGCAGCAGAGAGGACAGCCGGGACGTCAGGATGCCGCCCAGGGCGTTGCAGTTCTGCAGGAACAGTGGGATGAGCACCAGCAGCGCTGGGTATGCGACCAGCTTGCTGAGCTGGTCCTCTATCGTCAGCCCTGCCCCCAGGTCGAGCAGGATGCAGATCACCAGCACCGGGGAGCTTTGCACGAAGATGCGCTTGGTCTCCTCGTCCCTCTTGCACATGGCCTCGTAGATCAGGAAGATGGTGATTGCCAGGAACAAGAGCGTCATGACATCGTAGAACGCGGCGTCGATGACCCCCTCGCCCTTTATGACGATCAGGCCGGCCAGGAAGAGCATCGGTAAGGTCACTATATCCCCTGCGGCGGTCAATAGGGGCGCGCTGATGTTGTCGATGTCCCAATTCCTCCGGAAGCCCAGCGTGGCGACGATCACGTTCACCACCAGGAGGACAAGCCCGGCGAGCACCCCCCCGAGGACGGAGATGAAGATGAACTGCTGCATGCTGATGCTCTCCATGCCGATAGCGGTGGAGATCACCTTGGCCAGGAAGCCCATCAGGAAGGAGACCACCATCGTCATGATCAGGGAGGCCTCGATGTTCTGCCGCAGGATGCTCCCCTTGCGCAGGGAGAGCTCGAACGTGCCCACGTGCATGGCCGTGCCCAGGCGGCTTCCCAGGGCGCCGAAGATGTTGCCCCGCATCCCTATGGCCGCCGGGATGAGGACCATCAGCCCCGGCAGCATCTCGAGGGTGTCGGTCATGAAGCCCAGGGTGATCCCGGCCAGGATGTCCCCGAGGGACGAGATGAGAAGGGCCGTGAACCCCATGGTGAAGACCGTCCTGTTGTTGGAGAAGAACGCCTTCACTGCCCCGTCCATCGTACCACCCGCCTAGAGGTAGCGTTTGACCATATTAATAATAAGTCATTCCATCAGGGATGCCTGGCCGTGCTTGCGGGGATGGAACGGGCTGGCGAATTCGCAACGATGATATATGGAAAACCTCATAAGGAAGGAACGGCGGGCCCAGGCCTATTCGAGGCCGATGGCCCTATGAGGCCAATGGAGATGTCACGAGCAATGCCCTTGCCCAACCCTTGCGGTAGCTGCAGGTCGGTCGCTGTGACGTGGCGCAGGTGTTCCTTTTATGATTGACATCGGAAGGGAGAAACGTCTTGACAAGTACGACCTGGCCCATGCCACGGTCAGGGAGATCCTGACCGAGATGAAGGACATCTCGGAGATCATGGTCGACCTCGCCTACGCCTCCATCATGTTCGACAGCGAGGAGATCGCCGAGGAGGTCAAGAACCTCGAGGAGGACATGGAGGAACTCAGCAAGAACATCAGGATAAAGGCCATGCTGGCCGCCCGTACCCACAAGGAGGCGGCCAAGCTGTCGTCCCTGTTGGAGGTGGCTTCGGCCTCCCGCCGCATCTCCAACGCGGCCGGGGACATAGTCAAGATAATGGAGGTGGATGTGGCCAAGCGGCCCTTCCTAGGCTTCATCCTCAGGGAGGCGGAGGAGAAGATCAAGCGCCTCTCCCTGGCGGAGGGGTCGGACATGGTAGGGCGGCTTATAGGTGAACTAGGCGTGGAGTCCGAGACAGGGATGCGCATCATCGCCATCAAACGGGGCAAGCGCTGGATCTACGACCCGGAGGAGGACACGAAGCTGAAGGCGGGGGATGTCCTGATCGTGCGCGGCACGGAGGACGGGTACGAGGTCCTGCGCTCCTATGCGAACGGGGAGGAGAGATGGCCGGTGTACCCCGAAGAGGAGGAGGACTGATGGACCGGCTTGACGAGATGCTATTGGAACTCAAGGACACGTCCGAGCTCATGATCGACCTGGCCTACTCCTCGCTCCTTTACAACAACAAGGAGATCGCCGAGGAGGTCGTGCTGATGGAGGAGATGCTGGACGAGCTGGCAAACGACATCCAGCGCAGGGCGATCGTCCGGGCGATGGACGACCGGGACGAGGGCAAGGCCTTCGCGATCATCAAGCTGGCGGTGGCGGTGGAGGAGATATCGGATGCGGCGATGCAGATAGCCACGGTCACGATCCAAGAGGACGAGCCGCATCCGGTCATCAGGCTGAGCATCAAGGACGCGGACACGACGATCACCCGGGCGGAGATCAAGCCGGGCTCGGACCTTGTGGGAAAGAGCCTGGGGAAGATGCGGCTGGCCAGCCAGAGCGGGATGTGGGTGGTGGCGGTGAAGAGGGAGCGCAAGTACCTCTACGGCCCGGACAAGAACGTCGTGCTCCAGGTCGGCGATGTGGTGATAGCCCGTGGCCCGCCAGAGGCCGAGCAGTACTTCCAGGACATCTGTGATGGCAAGGAGCGCCTGGAGGAGCCGTAGGAAAAGGAGTAGCCCCGGGCAGATTCGAACTGCCGTCGCAGGATCCAGAGTCCCGCATGATTGACCGCTACACTACGGGGCTGTGCGGAACGGTGGTAAATGCTCCCTGCCTTTAACCTTTTCGCAGGGGCCGGCTCAGGCGGCCTTGATGGCTGCTACGATGCGCTTGTAGACGTCGTCGATCGAGCCCATACCGTCCACGGACCTGAGCACCCCCTTCCTTCGGTAGAACTCAGTGAGCGGGGCGGTACGCTCGGTGTAGGTGGCGAAGCGCTCCCTGACCACCTTCTCGGTGTCGTCGCTGCGTTGGTAGAGCTCCCCCCCGCACTTGTCGCATACGCCCTCCTTCCTGGGAGGATTGAACTCCAGATGGTAGACCGCGTTGCACTTCCGGCAGGACCTCCTCTCCGTGAGCCGTTTTATTAGCGCCTCCTGGTCGACCTTCAGGTCCACGGCCAGCCCCACCTTAAGGACCTCGTCCAGGGCCTTCGCCTGCTCGAGGGAACGGGGGAACCCGTCCAGGATCACGCCGCCCTTCGAGCCCTTCAGCTTCTCCTTGATCAGGCCGATCACCAGGGCGTCCGGGACCAGCTTCCCGGCGTCCATGTACCCCTTGGCCTTCGTCCCCAGATCCGTCCCATTGCGGACCGCCTCGCGCAGCAGGTCGCCGGTGGAAATCTTGGTGAAACCGAACTCAGCTGCCAGCCTTTCGGTCTGCGTTCCCTTGCCCGATCCCGGAGGCCCCAAAAGCACGATGTTCAGGTCCATGGTGCGCCATGCCGCTCTTCCTAAATCATCTTTACGATTCCCGTCCCGATCCGCTTAGGCCAATAGGATTATCTTCCATCCTGGCGATCAAAGCTCCATGTTGAGAGGGGAGCTGGTGGGGTTGGTCCCCTTGCAGACCACGGACGAGCTTGCGCTGTACAGATGGCTGAACGACCCCCGGGTGAGGGCGAAGGCCGGAAGGCCCGAATGGAGGGCCGCCTATAGCCTGGAGCACGTGCAGGATATCATTCAGGAAAGGCTTGCCAGGCCATCCAACCTCGACCTTGTCGTGGTCGACCTGAAAGGGGAGGGGGAGCTGGGGCTGGTGGGGCTCGTCCAGCTGATGCCGATGCGGGACTCCGCCCAGCTCTACCTCATTTGGGGGGAGAAGGAGGGGGACCCGACGCTCGAGGCGCTTGCATTGGCGGTCGTCTACGCCTTCAACTCCCAGAGCCTGCACCGCCTATGGACAAGGGTCCCTGCGGTCGAGATGGAGAGGATCGCCCTTTTCGAGCAGGTCGGTTTCAAGAAGGAAGGGGTGCTGCGGGAGGACCATTTCAACGGGGGCGGCTGGAGGGACTCGGTGCTGCTCTCGATGCTCTCGGCGGAGGCGAGGCCGTGCTGAGTGGGGAGAAGGTGGACCTGGTGGCGGCCGAGCGGAGCTATGTGCCCATGTTCGTGCGGTGGATCAACGACCCCGAGGTCACCCAGTGGCTGAAGGCCGACCCCCCCTTCAGCGCGGAGATGGAGCAGACATGGGTGGACCGCCTGCGCCGCGAGGGGAAGATGACGTTCACCATCCTGACCAAGGAGGGCAGGCCCATCGGGAACCTGGGCATGGAGGAGGTCTCCTGGAAGTACAAACGGGCGACCATAGGCATCATGATCGGGGAGAAGGAGTACTGGGGGAAGGGCTACGGGAGCGATGCGCTGACGACCCTTCTGCGGTATTGCTTCGAGGAGCTTGGGATGAGGAGAGTGGACCTCATCACGGACGTGGATAACCATCGGGCCCTGCGGGCCTACCGGAAATGCGGGTTCAAGGAGGAGGGGGTGCTGCGACAGTACCGCACAAAGAACGGGAGGGCGGTCGACTGCGTCATGATGGCGGTCCTGGCCATGGACTGGTTCGTCCTGCATCCGCCCCGGGGGACGAGGACATAAGGTATTAGTACGAAAATATCCTTCGGCTTAATCCTAGGCAGGGGTAGCCAAGCCTGGCCAACGGCGCTAGATTCAGGGTCTAGTCCTTAGTGGTCCGAGGGTTCAAATCCCTTCCCCTGCACCATTGTCCCATCACGCCCGGGACCGCACCTGACCCGCCCCTTCGCGTATGGAAGGGGGCTTGCGTGCACGATGCCGGACCCCTCCAAGGGCTTATTATCATTCATGTCCATGCCTGTCCATGGTCGCTCTGACACCTGAGATGCAGGAGCTTTTCAAGGCCACTAAGCACTTCGCCTTCGCCACCGCCTCCAAGGACGGGGAGCCGAACGTGGTCCCCATCGGCATGGCGATAATGATGGACCCCGAGACCATCTGGATCGGGGACCAGTTCTTCAAGAGGACCTTGGCCAATGTGAAGGAGAACCCCAGGGTGGCGCTGCTCGTTTGGACCTCCGGCGCACCTGGGTGCCTGAAGCTCAAGGGGGACGTCACCCTCGTCCAGAAGGGCCCTGACTACGAGAGGATGTACCGGATGGTCAAGGAACGCAAGCCCAACCTGGAATGCAAGGGCCTGCTGATAATGAAGGTCACCGAGGTCTACGACTGCCGCTCCGGGCCCGATGCAGGCAAGCGGCTGCTCTGAGCCTGGTCCCCATCGGTGAAGGGGCTCTGCCGCATGGCAAGCCGGACGGCGTCCACGAAGAGGAGAAGGCCGAGCAGGGCCAGAAGGAAGCCGAGGAACCAGCTGCCGTAGAACTCCACGGGCGGGGCCTTGACCTCGCCCCTGGCGAACATCGTGGCCAGGATCATCGGGACGAAGGCCAGGAAGGTCCTGAGCAGCACCTTGCGGTCCTGCACCGCCCACACGGACAGCATGGCCACCAGCATTATCCAGTACCCCCCATGGACCTTAGGGTAGAAGATGAAGAAGGCCATGAGCATGACGGTCACGCTCTGCCACACCGGCATCCCCTTGTGGTGGGGATAGAGGTAGGCGACGGCCATGGCCCCGCCCAAGAGCGCCAGCTGCACGGTGCTGGGCACCGCCCATCCGCCCATCCAGAGGAAGTGCCAAATGCTGTGCCCCCCGGTGGGTCTGCCCTCCTCCCCGAGGAAGTAGAAATTGAGGAAGAAGGAGAAGTCGTTCCAGCACAGGACCGCGAAGGGAAGGGCGATGAGGGCGGTGGCCGCCCCCACTATGGCCACGGAGAGGATGCGGTCCCTCCAGTTGCGTTGCTGCAGAAAATGGACCGGGAAGAGCAGGATGGGGAACATCTTGGTCCAGACCCCCACCCCGATGGAGGCGCTGGCAAGGTGTTTTTTCCTCAGTTGCATAAGTACGACGGAGAGCATGAAGACGAAGGCGACGATGGACTCGTCCTCCCCCGTGCCCGACTCCACGATGGTATAGGGGGAGAGCAGGACCAGCAGCCCGGCGAGGTAGGCCTTGTCCTCGTCGAAGGGGCGCAGTCCGAGGTACATCAGGGCGGCCAGCAGGAAGGCGAACAGGGAGAAGTAGATGCTCCACACCCAGTCGTGCTCCGCCCCTCCCAGCAGCTGGGGGGGCACCAGGAGGTAGTTGATGACCGGCGGGGTCTCGGTGTGCACGTCCCTGTAGAGCAGTCCCCCATCCAGGATGGTCTGGGCCCGGGCACGGTAGACGCCCAGGTCCGGATGGGAGAGGTCCTCGTCCAACATAGACACGAGGACGGCGTTGTCCACCACGATCGTGGTGCCATAGACCAACAGGGTGATGATGGCATAGAAGGCCAGCTTCCTCGCAGGGGAGAGCGCCCTCAGCCAGGCATGGAGCCGCTGCCATCGCCCTTCCAACGACATCCCTATCCCCTACCGCCCCTTGCCGCGTAGGGTTGCGATCTCGTCCTTGTGGTCCTTCTTGAACTTGGAGTAGTCCCGGAGGGTGATGAACGGCACGGTGTAGAATTTGATGTACGAGCTGCCGGAGGGCCGGGCGTAGTGCACGATCGGCACCTCAGTTATCGTCATTCCCTTGAGGGCGGCGAGCGGAAGGATGAAGCGGTGCAGTCCCTGATATCCTTCGGGGTCGAAGCCCAGGGCCAGCGCCTTCTCCCTGCGGAACGCCTTGAAGCCGCTGTTCTGGTCCTTGATCTCCAGTCCGAACTTGCGGCGGATGATGAAGCGGTTGTAGGTGCGGGAGATCAGTCGGCGGACGAAGGGATCGGTGCGCTCCTTCCTCCAGCCGGTGACGATATCATACCCCTCATCTATCTTGGCGAGGAAGAGCGGGATCTGCTTGGGCTCGTACTGGCGGTCGGCGTCCATGATGATCACCACGTCGCCCTTGGCCTGCTGGAAGCCGGTGCGGATGGCGTAGGAGCGCCCCAGGTTCTTTTCATGATGAACGACCCGCACGTTGGGATGGTCCTTGGCCAGCTGGTCGCATATCTCCCCGGAGCGATCGGTGCTCCCGTCGTCCACCAGCAGCACCTCCCCGTCGATGCCCTGGTCCCGATAGACGGCCAGGATGTCCTCGGTGAGCGGCCCCACGTTCCCTTCCTCGTTCTTGAGCAGCAGCACGGTGGTGCACTTCAGTTGTATCCCCTCTGGTTCTTGTCGGCGTCCTTCAGGTCCTCGCTCTGGGCCTGTTGGACGCGATGGTCCACCACCATGGCGAGCAGGCTGACCGGGACGGACAGCCAGATAGAGGTGATCGCACTTAAAAGCCCTGCGGTGGCGGCCACGTGCGGGTCCAGGCCGCTGGCGCTCAGCACCGCGGAGGACATCAGGACGTTGCCGCTGCCCGCGGTGAGGACCACCGCGCTCAGCGATGCCAGGCTTGCGGAGGCGATGACCGCCACCAGGGTCACGTCGACGCCCAAGGCCTCGATGATCAGGTACAGGCGGGCGATCTCATTGCCCCATATCAGTAGGGTGAGCATGGATGGCCAGACGAGCAGCCTCTTATCGCTGACCGCCACGGCCTCGTTGAACGAGCGCACCGTGCCGAGGACCTTGGCCGCGTACCGCTCGCCCTTCTCACCCTTGATGGCCTTAGAGGTCAGACGGGCCCCCCAGGCCCCGATGCGCATCAGGAGCTTGGGGCGGACGAGCACGTAGATGAGCAGGACGTTCGCCACGACCATCAGGGCCACCAGAAGTATCAGGTAGCTGCGCTGCTCCTCCACGATGGAGGCGAGGAGCAGGAACAGGCTGGTGACGGCCAATATGGTCAGCACCGCGAAGTCCATGATCCGCTCGGTGACCACCGACGCCAATCCCTTCCCGATGGCCACCCCCTCCCGGGCGCTCATCTCGACGATCCGGGAGGTCTCGCCGAGCACCTTGCCGGGGATGAGGTTGTTGATGGCCTGGCAAAGGGAGAAGGCGGTGAATGTGGTGCGGAAGGGCACGCTGTTCCCTGCGCACCCCATCAGCACGCTCCAGCGGTAGGCCTTGACGAAGAGGTTGATGAGGTAGAGGACGACGACCAGCAGGATGAGGTTTACATTTATGCCCGTCAAGGCTGTCCAGACCTCCTCGGGGTTGGATGCCAGGATGACAAGCACGATCAGACCGATCGAAATGCCCAGCCTGAGCTTGGTGCCGATGCCCATCTTGCCCGTGGTCCATCCCCTTCCCTGATCGCAACTGTTCCGCACAGAGGCCGTTGGCCCATCTGATGACTAGGATGGACTTATATCTACCTTTGCCATCGGCCTGGGCCGGATGCGCAAAGAATGTAATCCCTCCGGTCCATCACGGGAACGATAGGATGCGCCTTCTGGTCATCTATGATACCGTGTACGGCAGCACCGAGCGGATAGCCCAGGCGGTGGCCGAGGAGCTTGAGGCCGCTGGGCATGAGGTCTCCTGCCGCCGGCAGTCCCTCTCGGGGGAGGAGGACTTCCTCGGAGTCGGGGTTTGGGTGATCGGCTCCCCCACCCATTGGGGGCGGGCGCCCTTCCGCTTCAAGACCCTGCTCAAGAACGCCGTCAAGGAGGCGGGAGCGGACCACGCCTTCGTGGCCTTCGATACCCGGTATGATGGCATGCACGCCGGGGCGGCCGATCGCACGCACAGGATGCTGGTCAATGCTGGACTTCGCCCGCTGCTCCCCCCCGCCTCGTTCATCGTGGAGGGGAAGGAGCTGCGCGCCGGGGAGGAGGCCAGGGCGAGAGCCCTTGGCCAGGCGATCGCGGCCTCGCTACGCTGATCCATGCGAAGGCTGCGCCGCCTCGTCTGACCCCTCATCCACGTTGGTGAAGGACAGGATAGCGATCGCGATTACGATGAAAAAGGAGGAGAGCAGGAACAACGGAACGTACCCGAGGAACTGGGCGACCAGGCCGCCCAGGAGCGACCCGACCAGGGTGGCTGTGCCGCGCACCGAGGAATACATGCCCATGGATTGGCTCCGGTAGGATCGGAAGGCCATCTTGGCCACAAGGGAGTCCCCGGCCACCGCCAGGAGGGCCCAGCACAGCCCGGCCATTCCGCTCAATGCGCACATCAGGACGAACAGCGCCCCCTGTCCGACGGGCATCAGGGTGACGAGGTAGAAAGAGGGGAAGATCAGGGCGCGCAGTCCGAACGACAGTACCTGGACCTTCCTTCCCCCGAACCTATCGACTAGCCTTCCCGCCCTGGAGTAGAGCAGCGCCGATACCGCTGAGCTCGCCAGATAGACCGCGAGGACCTGGGCGCTGCTCATGCCCACGTACTGCGATAGGTATGTGGGCAGGACCACGTAGAAGCACAGGAAGCCGGTGAAGGCGAGGAACACGATGAGGTAGTAGCGGCGGAGGAGCCGTGGGAAGTTGCGCAGCCTGAGGTTCCTCCTGGACATCTCCAGCACATAGAGCAGCCGCTGGGGCATGAAGCGCAACTTCTCCATCAGGTAGGAGGGGACCTTGTTCAGCTCCATCGGGGAGACCGCCTCCCTGCTGAGCTTCTCCACCGGCTCCTTCATGTAGAGGCGCCCAAGGAACACGGACAGGAAGCCCAGGGCGCCGGCCAGGATGAAGAGGGCGCGCATGGGCGTGGCATCCCCCTCGGATGGGAACAGCGCCAACCAGACCGTGCCCAGCAGGAGCCCGATGACCCACCCCACCCCTCCGACCCGGCTGAAATCCCCCAATCGCCTCGGCCATTCGTCCCTGTGGAAGCATTCCAGCACCATGACGGTGCCGACCGGGGCGACGGCCGCACCCAGGAAGCCGAAGATGAAGTTGGCGATGTAGTACTCCGTTATGCTCTGCGACAGCCCCATCAGGATGAAGGAGAACGCCACGCCGAGGAAGCCCGCCAGGACGAAGGGGATCCTTCGCTTGGAGGTGTCCGAGAGGTTCCCCCAGATGATCCCGGCCGGGACCGACGCCAAGGAGGTCGCTGCGCTGACTATGCCCACCTGGGCCACCGTGCCCTTTAGCCCCTCCGTGATGAACAGCGGGATCAGGGCGTTGGTGCTCCCCCCCGATATGTTGTACGGGAGGAACGAATAGTACCATCGATCGTCCTTCGACCGTTCCTTGGCCATGTCCCCTCAGGATTGTTGGCCCCTATGGATAAACCCTGCGGTTCCACGGACGTCGATGCTCAGGCGGCCCCGAGGAGGACTGAGAGGGCAACGGTGAACAGGACCACAAGCGATACCAGGACGAACCTGCCGTCCCCTTCCTTGATGAAGACGTACAGCGAACCGAGCACCCTTGCCAGGGGGGTGGCTATCAGCATCACTATGCCCAGGGTGAGGAAGGCGGTCGGGTCCAGCTCGGCGAGCCGTGAGGGGAGCTCCCCCATGGGGACCGCGGCGTACTCCCCCTCCCCGGTTGCCAGCCCCAGGACCAGGCCGAGCAGCATGAGGCAAAGGCTGAGCACCATGCCCCAGCGCAGGATCGGCTGGACCACGCTGCAGAGCCTGTCCTGGTCCGGCGTCAGACCACCCCCCATAGGCCGAGGGCCTTGAGCATCATGGCGAAGGCCACGGTAAAAAGCAGGATGGAGAACCATCGGCGGAGGGCGCTGGGGGAGTAACGGGCCATGAGGATGGTCCCAATGTAAGCGCCCGTGAAGGTCCCCAAGGCCACCGCTCCGCATAGATAGGCGTTCAGAAGGCCGTGGCCGTAGAAGACCATGGCCCCAGTGAGCGCCGTGACGCCGATCATGAAGTTGCTTGTGGCGGTGGCCGCCCGCAGCGGGACGCCCATGCACAGGTTCATGACCGGCACCTTGACCAGGCCGCCGCCCACGCCCAGAAGCCCGGAGAGCATGCCGGCGACGCTGCTGAACGCAAGCCCCTTCCCCAATCCCCCGACGCCGTAGCTGACCTCGCACCGGTCCCTGGGATCTATGTACCGGCAGGATAGGTCGACCACCTGCCCTTCCGGCGCCTCCTCCGGGGAGAGGATCACCTCTGTGCGGCGGAGCATCGTGTATCCGGAGTACACCAGCAGCAGGGAGAAGAGGACCAGGAGGACGGTCTGGTCGGTGTACACGGCGATGAGCGCTCCGATGATCGAGCCGATGGTGGTCGCCATCTCCAGGAAGAGCGCCAGCCGGACGTTGGTCAGCCCCTGCTTGACGTACCGGCTGGCCGCCCCGGTGGAGGTGGCGATGACACCGATCAGGCTGGCCCCTATGGCCTCCTGCATGGGGACCCCGAAGCCGAGGGTGAGCAGGGGGATTATTATGAGCCCGCCGCCGATCCCCAGCAGGGCTCCGATGATGCCGGCGCCCACGCAGAGGAGGGCGATGAGCAGCAGGACCAGCGGTTCCATTGATGCAGGCCATGCCCGGAGAGGGACATAAGGCTAGCGGGAGAATGGTTTATTACCTCCCGCTCCATGGAAGGCGCATGGGCCTCCTGCTGGTCAGATACTCGGAGATAGGGCTGAAGGGGCCGGGGGTGCGGCGCTATTTCGAGAGGGTGCTCATTCGCAACATGATAGCCGCCCTGGCCAAGGAGAGGGTGGAGGCCCTCATCGAAGGCCAGTATGGCCGGCTCTTCGTGACGACCGACCGCCCGGAGGAGGCCGCCTCGGCGCTGAGGCGGGTCTTCGGGATCGCATCGCTCAGCCGCGTCGAGGAGTGCACCTCGGACATCAGGGAGGTGCGCGCCCTGGGGCTCAGGATGGCCACCCCCCTTCTCAAGGACGGCGCCTCCTTCCGGGTGGAGGCCAGGCGCAATGGCGTCCATCCCTACACGAGCATGCAACTGGCCGCGGAGGTGGGGGAGGAGATCTACGAGGCGAACCGGCAGCGAGGGGTGCGCGTGGACCTTCACAGTCCCGATCAGGTGGTGTACGTGGAGGTCCGCGACCGGCGGGCGTACGTCTTCACCGAGTACCTGGAAGGGCCAGGCGGGCTTCCCATGGGAAGCCAGGGGAGGGTCGTGGCCGTCATCGAGGGCGAGCGGGACGCGCTGGCCGCCTGGATGATGATGAAGCGGGGGTGCCGCGTCCTCTATCTGGGCGACGAGGAGGGGGCGATGCGCGCCATCGAGCGCTGGGACCCTGAGCCGAGGACGGTTTCCGGGCCATTGGAGAGGGCGGTGCACGCCCACCGGGCCCTCGGCGTGGTTGTGGGCTGGTCGCTCCAGGAGCTCCAATCCCGCCGAACGTTGAACGTCGATGTGCCTGTATACCATCCCCTCATCGGTATGGGAGAGGAAGAGGTCGAAGGGCGGTTGAAAATGATAGTTGAGTAGGCGGGGCGCCTACTTTATGTGGTGGTCATTGGCGCGCACCGACGGGCGCGCCTTCTCCGCCCCTTTGCCCTTCCAGTGCAGGCCGCGCCCCTTGCGGCCGGCGGAGGTCTTGCCACGGAACACCCTGTTCTTGTGGGCGCTCCCGCAGATCCAGTTGAGGTCCTTGTCCGCAATGATCGAGGGATGGTGCTTGTCGACCAGGATGATCTCGTACCAGACGTTCTTGCCGTCCTCCCCCACCCAATAGGAGTTCAGCACCTCCATGTTGGGATAGCGCTTCGCGGCCCTTTCCTCGGCCATCCTCTTGAGGCTCTTGCCCGTGGTGATCTTGGTCATGCCCTTGCGCTTGGCCCTGCGCCCCTTCCAGATCTTCCGCCTCTGCAGCCCGCCCTTCCGGACGCGGCCGCGGACCACGATAATGCCCTGCTTGGCCTTGTACCCGAGGGCGCGGGCGCGGTCGAGCCTCGTCGGCCGCTCCAGTCGGCTGAAGTTCGGCTCCCTCCTCCACAGGATGAGCCTTTCCCACATAAGTTCGTTCACGTAAGAGTCGTCGGGACGGTCCCAGGCCTCCGAGATGTAGGAGTACATGCTCCTTCCGCTCACTGGCCTTGGCCCTTCCCCGCTATCGTCGGTCTTGTTGTCCACCATTTGTATCACCAGTGCCGCAGATGGCGGCGCTTCGGGATTCGCCCCTTGCGGGGTACAGCTCCGGCGAGACTCGTCTCGCTACGAAGCCCACAGATAATATAGCCCTATTTAAACGATTTCCCGGCCGCCTCAGAAGTAATCGTCCAGGGTGAGCTTCCTATCGGTCTTCTTAACCTGCTCCAGCCTCACCTTCGGCCTCTGCCCCTCCTCCGAGCCATAGTCGAACAGGCTGGCCTGCTGGTTGCCGTTCATGAGGTCCTTTTCCCCCCAGCCGAAGACCTCGGTCGCGCGTGCGAGCGTCTGAGCCAGCCGCTCGGCGTAGTACCGGTAGTCGGGGGTGTAGCCGAACTCCTTCCCTGAGATGTAGGGCTGGACCTCCTGCGGCCTCTTCCGCGAGTTGGTGACGATCCAGGAGACCTTCATCCCCGGGACGAACTCGTACCCCATGTCGATGAGCTTCCGGGCGGTCTGCACGGTGGCCTGGGTGTCCGGGTTGGCATAGTCCTTGAAGGCCCGGCACCCCTTCGATATGACCAGTTTCTCCAGCGGCGCCTTCCCCGCGAGCGTGTCCTGCACGTACCCTCGGGCGGCCTTCACCGCCTCCTCCGTCCTCCCGTCCATTATGAACTCGAAGACGGTCATCAGCGCCTCGGACTGCAGGTCGAAGGCGTCCGTCCTGCGCACCTCGTACCCGCGGATGACCAGCTCCTCCTTCGGCCAGACCATACGGCCGACGTAACGCTTCTTCTTGCCGTGGGAGAACAGTGGCTCCATGAGCTTCTCGAACTCCAGGGAGCCCCCCTCCTTGGAGAAGCGGGCGGCCAGCTCCTGGCCGAAGGCCAGCGACCCCTCGAGGTCCTGATGGGGGGACTGCACGAACACCGAGTCCGTATCGGAGTAGATGACGTTCACCCCCTCGTCGGTGAGGGCCTTGATAATGCCCTTGGTGGTCTCCCTGGCGAAGGCCGTGATGCTGCCCCCTATGCTGCGGTCGGTGAACCGGTAGAAGGAGGATGCGAAGACGCCGTAGAAGGAGTTCATGAGGACCTTGATGGCCGCCTGCAGGCCCTCGTAGTAATGGGCCTCCTCGGGGTCCTTCGCCCTTTTCGCCATCGCCTTCGTCTCGTCCCTGCGGCGCATGAGGTCCGCCAATATCGTCGGGAGGATGCCAGGCTGCTGCTCCTTGCTCAGGAAGCGGACCCCGAGCGGGGATACGATCGTCCCGCGGTCGTCCCGGGTGGTGAAGCAGATGTTCTTGGCTATTATGAGGCTGGGGTACATGGACTTGAAGTCCAGGACGCACACCCAATGGTACACGCCGGGGGCTATCTCGTGCACATAGCCCCCTTCGATGGCCTCCTCCTCGTCTTCGAAGCTGCCCGTGAGCGGCACCGCCACCTGCGGGATGTGGCGGTCCGCCGCGCGGATCATTATGGCGTCGATCAGCTGGGATGAGCCCGAGTTCAGGACATCGTCCACGGGCATGCGGGACACAGCGGCCAGGTCCATGCCCTTGCGGATGCGCCCCACCTTGCCCAGGACCTTGAGCGCCAGCTCGGCATCCCGGGTGCAGTAGGCCAGGACCTTGTCCCGGTCGTTCGTCCATTCCTTGTCTATCGCCCTCGGGTCGTAGTCATCCCCGACCTTCATCTTCATGTCGACGTCCAGCTTCTCCTCGCCCAGCAGGGCCTTGGAGACGGCGTTCAGCGTCTCCTGCTTCGGCCTTATCTCGACCTTCACCGCCCACCAGGCGTCCACGATGAGCCGGCCGGTGCAGCGCCAGAAGCGGTTCATGACCCGTCTGGGAGAGGACCCGTCCCTGCCCCACTTGAGCTCGTTGAGGCCCAACTTCCTCGCCCTTTCGATTATGTAGGGGATGTCGTACCCGTCGATGTTGTAGCCGGTGATGACGTCCGGGTCCTCCATTTGGATGACCTCAGTGAACCGCTCGATCATCTCCCGCTCGCCGCCAGTGATGGGCTCCCCCGCCCGCGTCCCGGCCTCGTCCTTGATGACGTAGCAGATGGTGTAGATCGTCTCGTCCGTGATGGAGTTCTCGATGTCGAAACTCAGGATCTTGAGCTTGGGGGTGAAGGGGGGGACCTCGGTGAACCCCTGAAGGTTCACCACCAGGTCGGTCGTGTACCTATCCTTGACCTCCTCGCCCCGGGCGGTGAAGCAGGCCGGGAGGTCGTTGTCATAGATGAAGCGGTGGTGGAACGGGATGTCGGCCGCATAGACCTCCATGCCCTGGCGCTTCAGCTCGGCGCGGTACTGAGGCACGGCCCAGGGGAACCTGATGACCACCTTGGAGCACCGCTGGACGCGGCCCTTGTTGATCAGGAACAGGTCCACGGGCTCCACGGCCAGGAGGTCGTCCTTCCCCTGCACGAGAGGAAGCACCTCCTCGGGCGGGGCCGCCACGTGGAAGTAGGGCCTGAACCCCGTCCGGCGCAGGGTGATGGAGCGGCCGTCTCGGGTCTTCCCGAACAGCTCCACCATTATGTTGTCGTTCTCCCCCCTCGAATAGGAGGCTGTGAGCAGGCGAACGTCCCATTCTCCCATGTCCTACCTCTTGGCCACTATCGTCATGACGTCCCCGTCCTTCAGCGGATGGTCGTGCCCGACCACCCGATGGGTCCGGGCGTCTATGGCCCGTATGAAATTGTCCCCCAGGTCGGTGTGCACCTTGTAGGCGAGGTCCCGGGCGGTGCTCCCTCTCCTCAGCAGGAAGGCGTCCGGGAGCACATGCCCGTCATGGTCGGTGAGATGGCCCTCGTCCTCGACGGGGTACACGACCAGCATCTCCAGCAGCTCATACGCCACCTTTTCCAGGCATCTCTGGACTCCGGTGCCCCCATACCTTTCCATCGCGCGGGCCATGTAGTCGAGCGCCTTCCTCTGCCCGGCGCTCAGCTTTGAGGGGTCGTTGACCTTGAACGAAGGGTCCCCTGGGGTATAGGACACAAGGCCCGCCTTGGCCGCCCGCCGGAGCGCCAGCTCGGTCTCGGCGCATGTGGGCACAGCCACGTACCCTTCCAGCTCGCTCAGCCTCCTGATCGTTTCGGGATCGGCCGCGTCCGCCTTGTTGAGGGCGAGGACCATGGGCTTGCTCAACCGTCTGATATTGGCAGCCAGGCGATAGAGGTCCTCGTCCTGCCAATCGATGATCCTCTGGGGCATGTCCGAAAGGCGCAGGGCGGCGGAGACCTGGGCCTCGGTCACCCCCAGGCCTGTGAGCCTATCATGGACGACCTGCTCCACCTTCTGCCCCTCCAGGTGGGCCCCGCGGGCCAGCTTGTCGAACCCTTTGATCATGATGCCCTTTATCCACTGATTGATCTCCCGCTCAAGGAAGATGACGTCCTCCATCGGATCGTGGCTTCCCGGCCTCACGGCGTTGCCCTCCGCGTCCGTGGAGCCGCTGGCGTCGATGATGTGGATGAAGGCGTCGGCCTGCCTCAGGTCGTCCAGGAACTGGTTGCCCAGCCCTTTGCCCAGATGGGCGTCGGGGACGAGGCCGGCCACGTCCAGGAGCTCGATTGGCACCAGCCGGACCCCGTTCTCGCAGGCGGAGTTCCTGGGCTGGCATTTGACATTGAAGTCCAGGTGAGGGCACCTGGAACGTACGAAGCCCACGCCCTTGTTGGGCTTGATGGTGGTGAACGGATAGTTTGCGATCTCGGCCGTGGCCATCGTGGCCGCCGCGAAGAATGTGGACTTGCCCACGTTGGGCTTCCCTACGATCCCGATCAGCATGCTCTCCTCCTCTCCATAAGGAGGCCGGGGTTAAAATGATTGCCCGCCGGGGCCTGGGGGACGGTCATCGCCCATCCGGGAAGGCGACCTGCGGGCGCTTGGTCAGGAACGACGCCGGCACGTCCCTCGCCATCCGCTCGGCGTCCCTGACCTTGATGCCCAGGGACATCAGGTCCGGCGGCAGCCATCGGTTCCCGGTGGGGTCCACCGGGCCGATGATGAGGGCCTGGTCCGGGCAGTTGGAGGCCAGGCCGGCCGGGTAGGTCAGGAATGAGGCGCAGCTCGGGCCCCAGGGCGCGGAGGTGGAGGTGAACGCGTCCGGCGTGCCGAAATGGTGCAGCGCCAGCAGGTTCCTGAGCTGCTCGGCCTCCGCGAACAGGAGGATTGCCCTCGGCTGGCCCGTCCCCTGCCGGTACCTGGCGCATTGAGCGACGCACAGATGGGCCTGCGGAGGGCGGACCCTGCCGACGAACGCCTTGCTCCGCGTCACCAGCTCGGGGTCCCGCTTCAAATGCTCCGCCTCCCCTCCCCTGAAGGCCGGGGACCCGGTGGATATGAAGTACTTGAGCCCCTCGGCCATCTCGGTCAGGCCGAGCCAGGACTGCCCGCCGGGGCATACCCCCGCGCGGGCGTCCGCGCTAATATAGAGCAGGGGCTCCTCCCCCTTGGCGCACATCAGCACCGCCTTGGCGATGCACCTGTCCACGTCCCCGAAGGGCCTGCCCCCCTCCGGCCTTTCCTTGCTCTCATAGATGCACAGGGGCTCGAGCCTCAGATGCCCTGCCCTCTTGAGCGTTCCGCCAATCTCGGCTATGTCCATCGTTCCCTCGCCGCTCGACATGTTCCTCCTGACGACATCGGCCGGCGGGATAATCAAGATGCGCCCCCGGGTCCGCTTCAGCCCTCGTTCAATGACCGGTGAGGGCGTCGGAGAGCTCCGCGATCTGAGCGGGAGCGAGCCGCTCGACCCTTTCGTCCAGATAGGGGACGTTGCTCCGATCGTCGGGCAGCATGCCCCTCTGCCTGAGCACCGTCCCGATCTTCTTCCGCCTCTGCTGGAAGAGCGTATCGACAAGTTCAAGGTAGCGCCGCTCGTCCCTCACCCTGAAGGGGGCGGGGCGGGGGGTGAGCATGACGATCGCGGAATCCACCTCCGGTTCGGGCCAGAAGCGGGACCTCGGGACGTTCTCCAGGAGCCTGCATTCGGCCCGGTAGTAGACGTTTACGGAAAGGCGGGAATACGCGTCATCCCCGGCGGAGGCGACCATGCGTTCGGCGAACTCCCGCTGCACCATCAGGACCGCCCTTCTGAAGTCCATCTCCAGGAGGCGGAACAGCAGCGGGGATGATATGCTGTAGGGGACGTTCGAGATGAAGAGGTCGAACCGGGGGACATCTATGGCCAGGAAGTCCCCCTGGATGACCTCAAGCCGGGGGAAGGTTTCCCGGAGATAGCGCACCGCCCCCTCCTCGAGCTCGATGGCTGTGACCATGTCGGTCCTATCCAGGAGGGCGCGGGTGAGGGTCCCGAAGCCTGGCCCGACCTCCAGGACCCGGTCCCCCGGGGCTATGCCGAGGTATTCCGCCTCCCGCTCCGCCACCCGCCTGTCGATGAGATAGCTCTGCCCCTTGGCCTTGGAGGGGCGGACGCCGTACCTTGCTAGAAGGGAGCGCAGCTCCCCGATGCTCATCATCTTACCTGGGAACGAATACCCGATACTTCTGCGAGGGATCAGCCAGCTCGACCTCTATTCGCTTCGCCACCACCTTCTCCGGGTGCTTGAAGGTCGGGATCCGGGCGGCGATGTCGGCGAACGATTTGAAGGGGGCCTTCTTGCGCTCCTCGAGGATCGCCCACATGGTCTTCTTTCCAAGGCCAGGAAGGAGCTCAAGCACGTGGTATCGGGTGGTGATCGACTCGGCCTCGTTGAAGAACTGCACGAACCGCGGCTCGTTCTCCTTCACCACCTCCAGGATCACGAACGGGAGCTCGTTCTGGGAGCCCGCATTCAGCTCCTCGTACCCGACCCGGCGCTTGACGTGCAATATCTTATCGCGCTTGTCCATGTCCTTGCCGATGTACACCACCTCCCCGGGGGTGATGATCGCCCCCGGCTTGGGCACGAGCTCGAACAGCTTGAACTCGGTGCTGCCCAGGGCGTACGCTACCGGTTCCCTCCTGAATCCCCTCTCCGTAGGCAGTCCCTGCGGTAGATAATCTAGAATATGAGCGTAGTCCTCCAAAGCAACACCAGCCTAAAGGTATTCGTTCACCAGTTTAATAATCTGCTCGCCCTGCTTCTTGTCGAGCACCCGCCTCTCCTTCTGGAATATCAGGCGGACGTCGTCGAAGTGGGTGGGCAGGAGGTCGGTGATCTTGACCGCCACGGCCTCGGCGTTGTTGAGGTCGGCAATGAACTCGAGCCCCAGCAGCTTTTCGACTAGCTCCCGGGCCTCCTTGGCGCTAAGCTTGGTGTCCTTGGCGTGCTCCAAGGCCAGTTTCTGCTCGGGGGTGAACTCCCTCGCCTTGGACTCGGCCTCGAGCATCTCCTTGACCTCTGCCAGGGTGACGTAGCGATCCTTGCTCATCCGCATCACCGTCAGTTCTTGACCTTGCGCATGTGCTCGGGCCGGGAGATGACGGTCTTGAGCTTATTCCCGTCCTTGACGGAGAGAACGTAAGCGCGCCCCTGGGCGGCCATCACCGTCCCGGTCTTGCCGTGGAAGCGGACGTGGGGGGCGCCCCTGACGATGCTGGGGTCCAGGTGGATGTGCGCCTTCTCCCCTACCTCGAACTGAACGAACTCGTGGGTGATCGGGGAGAGACCCCTGGCCCTGGGGCTCTTCTTTAGAACCTTCCTTCCCTTCCTCCTCAATCCATGCGATGCTTTGACCATTTCTATCCCTCGCTGCTATCGATGACCCCGATGACGTCCAGGGCCTCCACGGTGCAGGGGACCCCCAGCATCTCCGAGAGATTGGGCTGCGTCCTCCCCTGGTCGCCGTGCACGAACTCCTTCACATAGGTGCCAGACTCGGTGCGCAGCCGGAGCGTCATCCGGTCGCCTTGGAAGTCCTCCAGGACCACGTAGACGATGTGCCGCTCACGTTCCAGGTCCGCGCGCCTGTGGGCCACCCTAACGGGCGTCCGCTGGACTATACGGGTTCGGTTGAACGTGCGAAGGACCTCATCCACTCTCTCCTTATTAACTTTGCCGTGGATGGCCACCTGTGCGCGGTACTCCTTCTCAGGGGTCGCGTTCTTGACCCTCCGGACCTCCTCGCGGTCCGAGGGGCGGAGCCCCTCCACCTCCACCAGGCCCTTCCCCCTCTCGTTGATCTCCCGCTCCAGGGCGGGCAGGTCGAGGTGCCTGATGACCGGGGAGGAGAGCTCGATGACGAATGGCCGACCGGTCCCGAGCATCAGGGCGTCGATGTCCTCCCGGCCCATCCCGTGGAAGAAGTGCTCCTTCGCCTTGGCGTAGGGGAGAAGCACGTCCCCTATCTGCTCCTGGACGCTGGTAGCGTACATCTTGCCCGTGTTGGCGCATCGAGGGCAGCCCTTTCCCTGGCAGGCCCGGCAGGGCCATTTGGTCTGAGGAATCTCCCGGGAGAGCTTGCGGTACCGGCCGTAGATGAACAGCGGGGCCACGTCCAGCTCCACATGGGCGAAGCGGGTGTCCACTAGGGCGACGACCTGAGGGTTCTTGAACTCCACCTCCTTGCCATTGAGGGCGCTCACCGCCTTCCCTATCTCCCGGTTGAGCTCGGACTTGATGGGCTCGGCGTGCTCCTGGCCGACGATGGACCACAGCCCCTCCTCCCGGGCCTGCACGATCGGGTCGACCCTAGTTCCGACCAGGAAGTTATCGCACTCCACTTCCTGCAACTTAAGGGCGACCGCCCCCGCGAACCGTGGCACCTGATCGAACAGCTCGGCGCAGACCGAGCATCTGGTGTGCCTCATCGGCCCCAAGCCCCGGGAGGCGCGGTCCTGGTCGATCAGCGCCCGCAGCTCCTGCCCTCTGTTGAGATTCGTGGTCCCGGTGCCCACCTGGGCGAACAGCCGACCCAGGCAATGGTCGCAGAGATCGATGTCCTGTACCCTGAGCGCCCTATCTAGCACTTCCTTCATGGTCGCCCGGCCTACCGTTTCCGCCTAGATAAATCATCGCGTGTTAACAGGGGAAAGTGCTTAATCCCGAAGCAGGATTCCCTAGAAGAAGGCCCCGATGTCCGAGGAAGGCAGCATGTTAGGCCCCCTCCGTGAGCGAGGGTATGATGCCAGGTCCCTGTCCGTGTCCCATCTGGACGAGGTCAGGGAGGACGTGGAATCCCTTCATCGGGAGGGGCTCATAAGCGAGGAGCTGTACAAGGAGTACCTATTCCGCTTCAAGTACTACGTCCCTTCCGCCTTCCCGGAGGCGCGGAGCATCGTCGTCGTCTCCGTCCCCCAGCCGACGTGCGAGGTCGTCTTCAGGGTCGGAGGGAGAAGGCGGAGGGCCATTGTCCCCCCGACCTACGCGAACGCGGTGGAGGTGGACACGGAGATCGTGGACCTTCTGGAGAAGGGGGACGGCAGGGGAGTGAGGCTTATGCGGGCCATCCTTCCGCACAAGACGCTGGCGGCCAGGACGGGGCTGGCGGTGTACGGACGGAACAACATCACCTATGTCCCGAAGTACGGTTCGTACCACAGGCTTACCAGCTTCTTCACGGATCGCGAACTTCCTGATGATTGGCAGGAGATGCGGATGATGGAGAGGTGCGAGGGCTGCATGGCCTGTGTCGATGCCTGCCCCACCGCTGCCATCGTGAGGGATCGTTTCCTCATGTACGGGGAGAGGTGCCTCACGTTCCACAACGAGATGCCGAACGAGCGGGGCTTTCCCGATTATATAATGGAAGGGATGCACAACGCCGTGATCGGCTGCATGATCTGCCAGATGGTATGCCCTGTGAATGCGCAGGTCCGCAACTGGATGGTGCATTGCACCGAGTTCGACGAGGAGGATACGGAGTACCTCCTGAAGGGCGATTTCGCTGGCCCGAAGGCCGCGCGGATGGCCGAGCGTCTGGCACCGTTGGGGCTGGACCTGCAGCTGTTCCCCCGGAACCTGATGGCCCTTCTTAGGAATGGCGATTAGGTATTAGAGCTCGAACCCCATCTCGGCGATGCGCAGCTCCGCCCGTTTCCTTTCCAGGTAGCGATACACCGTGGCATGCTCGCTCCCGCTGAGCAGCATGTCGACCGCGGTACGCGCAACGGGCATCTGCACCGAGTTGCCGATGATGCTGACGGTGTCCCCGTAGACGGAGACGTGCACGCCGACCAGGTCCTCGATTATGCGGCGGGTCTTCCCGCCGGAGCCGATGACCCTGGCGCGCATGCGGGCGAGCTGGTTGCTGCCCTTGCCCACATAGTTGTCGATGTTCATTATCTCCAGGTACTCGTCGTCCTCCAGAAGCCGAAACGCCTTCTGCGGGGCGAATCCCCGGCCGATCGCCCTCACGATATCGATGACCTTGAGGGGCAACAGCGGGTCCTCCGCCTTCATCTCGTCAAAGGAGACCTCCCCCTCCTCAGCGTCCACATCGATCCTGAGGCCCGTCCGCTCTTCCAGATACCTCTTGGTCTCCCCGCCCTGACCGATGAGCACGCCAACGCGCTCCTTCGGGACCTTCACAACCTTCATCGCTCCCTGACCCCCTTTACATATCTGAGGACGGTGCCATCGCCCCACACCCTGACCCCCAGCCCGCTGAA
The DNA here is from genome assembly GCA_021372335.1 of Methanobacteriota archaeon. Classification (GTDB taxonomy): domain Archaea; phylum Thermoplasmatota; class Thermoplasmata; order Methanomassiliicoccales; family UBA472; genus UBA472. The sequence goes on along the minus strand of JAJFUR010000046.1, from coordinate 4,242 downwards.
GTAGCGGTTGATGTTCCGGATGTCCCGCTCGAGCAGCCCCTGGGCGTTGGGGTGGTCGGCCATCATGGCCTGTCCGCAGTCTATGATATAAGGCCGACCTTCGTGCATTAGGATGTTGTACTCGCTCAGGTCGCCGTGTACCAACCCCGCCCTCTGGTACGCGCGCCTCATGAAGCGCACGACCTCGCGGTACACTTTCTGGGGCTTCTCAAGTCGGACCGAGCGCAGCTGCGGGGCGGCCATGGCCTCGTCCCCTATGTACTCCATGACCATAACGTTCCTCAGGAAGCGGATGGGGTGTGGGACGCGGACCCTCGCCGCCTCCAGGCGGCAGAGGTTCTTGAACTCCTTCGTCGTCCAGGCGTATATGAGCTTCCGGGTGCTCCCGGTGATGCCGGAGAAGCGGGGGTCGCCCTCTATGTAGCGCGCTATGTTCTTGAACGTGGAATTGGAGACGCGGAATATCTTCAGGGCGACGAAGGACCCGTCGGGGGCGGTGGCCCGGAACACGTTCCCCTCCTTACCCGTAGAGACGGGAAAGTCCAGCTTGGCGATGCTCCCCTCGCGAATGAGCTTGGAGATCACCTCCAGCGTGAGCCGGTCGAACACCTCCTCGGTGACCTTGCGCCCCTCGGGTGAACGCTCATAGGAACGGGTGAGGCGGAGCCCCTCCACCTCCCTGTCCAGCTTGAGGATCCGCTTGTCCTCGAACGGCATAGGCCCCTCAGAAGATGTCAAGGTTCTTGGGCAGGACCTTCTTGCGGCTCAGATGGCTAGCTTGCGTCCTGGTATAGCGATAGAGGACGTCGCACTTGTCCTCCTGGAAGTCCCAGGGGCGGATGATGACCAGGTCCCCTTCGCGGATCCACATCCTCTTCTTGATTTTGCCCGGGATCCGGCCCATTCGGGACTTGCCATCAGCGCACATGATCTTGATGCGGGAGGCGCCCAGCAGCTGGTCCGCTATCCCGAACATCTCGCCCTCCTTCTTGTTCGGATACGGGCAGCGAAGGATCTCCTCGCTCTCGGCGCCTTGGTCCCCCTGGGTGTAAGGTTCGTTGCTCAATGGAATCCTCCAATGGTTGGGTTCCATTAAACCTGTTCCTGTATATAATCATGGTGCATCCGGCCCCATCGCCCCAGGTAGGTGGGGGCTTTACTCCAACGCATGCTGGATGATCCTGACCATGTCCTCGATGTTGTACGCTGTGCCGCAGTAGGAGCAGAACTTGAGCCCTTCCTTATTCGAGTCCTTGTCGATGGTGATCGTGGCCCCGCACGATTGGCATTTATACGGTATGGCCAATCCCCTCGTTCCCACCTGGTCGATGAGTTCGTTCATGTCCACGGTGATGTGCTTGATGACCTTCTGGTCGTCCAGCCGGCGCATCCGCCCGGCCTCCTCTCAGAAACGGTACTTCTCCAAGATCACCGCGGCCTTCTCGAAGTTCCCGGCCTTCTCCATGTTACGGGCCATGATGAGCTCTTCGAGCATTGTCTCATCCGGTAGCTTGCTCGGGTTGTCCAGCCTCCAGACCCTGATGAGCTTGCCAAGCCAGGGGTCGCTGTTCTCGAGCCCTTCCACCTTGGCCATATGTGCATAGGCCTTGGCCTCCTCCTTGGCCTTGGCCGTCTCCACGGCGGCCTCCTGCTCCTTTCGGATGAGCGTCTGGCAGTCCTTGCAGGCGAGAGCCCCGCCCATAGCGTGCCTCCGTTCTAAGGCGGGCACTATGATGCCCATTATGATGGGCATGATGATTACAGGTCCCACGAGGGAGATGGGGATGTACTCCCAGCCGAACGGTATGACAGGTTCGAGGAAGGACAGCTGCCCTTGGAGCCATTCGTCCCCCAGCACGAGTAGGTTGAAGAAGAACACGGCGCAGAAATAGATGGTGATCATGATCGCCACCGTCTTTGCGGCGATCAGCCCGACGAACGGCTTGCCGCATCTGGAGCAGGCATTCCCCTTCTTTTTTGGCACATAAAAGGGAGCAACCTGGGGATTATTTATTTTATGGCCTTTTTATTGCCTGCGTTGCCTAGGAACGATATTCCATCAACCCCATGTCCTGTTCCATCAGGCCTATATCCTCCGATGGCGCCCCGAATGATGGCTGGGCCGGGGAGTCGCCAATCTTTAAGTAATAAGTCAAATATCAAGCGCCGACCCTTGCTCCCGTAGTGTAGTCCGGCCAATCATTCCGCCCTTTCGACATCGCTGGAAGGCGGTGGAAGGTAGGCGAAGACCCGGGTTCAAATCCCGGCGGGAGCACTTTTTTACCGTCAAAAAATTGATATAGCCAGACTTGTTTTTAGTATCATGGAAGGCCTGAAAAAATCGTCAGACAAAACGTCGGACAAGAGGGCTTCCGGCCGCCCTAACCAGGGCAAGACCGAGACGATCCGCCAGCGTAAAATCGATGTTTATCTACCTACGCTCGAGCTGATGCAGCAGTGGAAGCATGCTGCGGAGAAGTCGGGCATGCCCCTTTCGAAATACATCCTGGAAGTGGTGGAGCAGCACCGCATGGGTGCAGTGAGGGTGACTATGCCTCCGGCGTTGCTTGAGGAGAAAGCGAACAAGTTGGAGAAGGAGCTTGCCGCGTTACAGATGCGCTTTGATACGTTGAACTTGGCCTTCCACAACCAGGAGGTGGAGCTTTCTAGGTTATCCAGCGCATACCAGAGCGCCAAGGGCGGGAGCTTGGACGTCACCATGGTCAAGGACCTGGTCCAGGTATTGCAGAGAAGCCCGAAGAACGGTTTTCACATCATCGACCTGATGGAATCGATGAAGTTCGATAAGAACGACAGTGATATGATCAAGAGATGGAGCGACGGGCTGAACTTCCTTCTGGACGTGGGACTGGTCCTCAGGGATGATAAGGGAAATTTGCGGTGGAAGGATGCGCGCTGAGTTGAGCGTAAAGAAGGAGATGATGAGCAGCATCCTTCTCGACCCAGAAATGTTCGACCTGTTGGACAAGTTCAAGATCGAGTGCAACCTGCAGGGCATGAGCAAGAGTTCCACGACCAGTTACGCCTCGGCCATGCGCATCTTTATGTTCTTCCTGATGTCCAAGCATAAGACGGTCTTCGAAGTGGACAAGGACGTCCTGAAGTCGTACATTGACTACCTGGTGAACGAAAGGAAGATCTCCTATCGCACGCTGAGCTACAACTTTTCGGCTCTGGCCGCATTCTACGAATGGCTGCTGTTCGAGAACATGATAAAAGAAAATCCAGTGCAAGCGGTTCGGAAACGATATTTGAAACGGTACAAGAACGGGGAAGGGATGCAGCAGGAGGGCCGCAAGCTGATCTCCGTCGAGGAGATGGCCATGCTCGTAAAGTCGATCGTCAGTTTGCTCGACAGGGCGATCGTGGTCACCCTGGCCAAGACCGGGGTGAGAAGAGGCGAGCTCATAAGTTTGGACGTGGACGACATCGATTGGCAGAAGATGTCCATCAGGCTCAAGCCTACGGCCAAGAGGAGCAACCGGCTGGTGTTCTTTGACGAAGAAACGAAGCAGGTGCTGATGGAGTGGATGAACATGCGCCGATTGTACGCTCGTCCTGATTCCAAAGCGCTTTTCATCAGCCAGAGCGGCGGAAGGCTGAACAAGAACCATGTTTACGACATCGTCGTCCTGCACGCGGGACTGGTCGGCCTGCACGATGCAAGCTCGGACAAGCTGGAGGACCACTTCACGCCGCACTGCTGCCGCCATTGGTTTACTACTCACCTCAGAAGAGCGGGGATGCAGCGCGAGCACATTCAGGAGCTCAGAGGTGACTCGCGCCCGGACGCCATCGACATCTACTACCACATCGACCCGGAGGACCTCCAGTTGGCATATCTGGCATTCATTCCGAAGTTGGGGCTAGGTTCAACGAGATAATATCATTTGCATGAGCCTGAAGAATGGTAAGAAGGCGAATGTTGATGCAGAGCAACTTGAGATCGGGGATGTGGTCACTATCGAATGGTATGATGTTCACACGTATGAGTGATTTGAACTCGGTAAAATGTTAAGATATAGTTCAATAACCTACCAACTACTTTCAATTACCTCCCATATTCCTTTAAATTGTAATGGCCTTGTTGCAAAATTACAGTGACCGGGCTAGCCCGGTCACTGCCAGTTGATGCAGATTGAACATGATGAGCTTGCACCGGACCTCGTTTTCCCGTGCGTCACTTTTCCGGCATCGGATACGATGCCCGAACAGATTGCC
>JAJFUR010000017.1 GCA_021372335.1 Methanobacteriota archaeon | reverse complement strand
ATAGTTCATAACCGAACAATTGATAAGGTACGAAAAGGAAGAGGAGGCGTTCAACGGCATGAGCTCGGAAGGGAAAAGGGGGGCATCGGGCGAGGGGGCCGGCAGGACGATGGTCTGCACGTTGGACCTCTTCGGTCGGCTTAAATACTACAATCGCACAGTAGAAGAATTGCTGGGCACGGACGGTGCCCGGCTTCTGGGCACACCCTTCGCCTCCCTCCTGTCGAACGGGTCCGCCCCAGCCTTCGAGAGCGCGCTGCAGGAATGCTTGCAGGGAAGGAGCGTCCGGGAGCGGCTGACCATCGAGCTGGGGGAGGCCGAGTTCACAGTCTCCATGACCCCGGTCAAAGAGAGGGAGGAGGTCGTAGGGGTCAGCCTCCTCGGCTTCCTCATAGACCCTGACAGGCGCCAGCTCTCCTTGGGCATGGTGTTGGACGTGCTGCAGGACCACTCCCTTCTGGCGATGGTCTATTCCCGCGACGGGGAGGTGCACATGGTCAATCCCCCCCTACAGCGGTTCCTCCAGAGGGACAGGGGGACGGTGGAGGGGAAAGGGATCTCCTCCCTCCTCCACGGCCCTGAGGACCAGCTATGCACGGCATTGCTCCAGCCCGAGCCACCCTCCTTCATCACCCTGCCGATGGACGTGCAAGGGCGCCCGGTCAAGCTCACCTGGTCCCTCCATCCCTTCGTCGAGGACGGCAAGGACATGGTTCTAGCGGTGGCCGACCTGCCAGCGCTCCCCCGCCTGAGGGCCGAGGACAACGAATCGCTGCTGTTCCTGGCCGAATCGTCCGCCGACCTCATCTCCGAAGGGAATCCCAGCGAGATGCTGCAGAGCGAGTTGGACAATCTGCTGCACCGGGAGGGGCTGGACTTCGCCGTGGTCCGTCTATTGGGCTGGGACGGCCGCCCGCAGCTGTTCTGCTCCGGTGTGGACTTCAAGCAGGCGAGGGCGATCTTCGATGCCCAGGTCGGGGAGGGCACCCTGGCGATGAGGCTGGCCAAGGGAGAGGGCTGCGTCGTTTCCGCCGAGGACCAGCAGGGTTGCGGGGCGATGGGCGGCCTCGGGCCCCATTCCCTCATCTGCCTGCCCCTGCGCTTCCGCGGGGACCTCGTCGGCGCCGCCGTCTTCGGCAAGAGGACCGCCATCGAGGACCTCGAGACCAGGAAGCTTGCCCTTCAGGTCCTCTCCAACCAAATGGCCATGATCTACTTCTACTCCCTGCTGAACGAGCATTACCTGCGGGCATGCTCGGAGCTCCAGGCGCTCTTGGAGATATCCAGGCTGGTCTCGAGCACCCTGGACCACAGGGAGGTGCTGGACATCATCCTCTCCAAGGCAAGGGAGCTGGTGGAGAGCGACAACTGCATCATCTACGGCCTTGACCGCGACGGCGGCCGCCTGGTACCCCTGACCTACCTGAGCAGGTACGAGGTGGACCCCCAGGCCCTGGTGGTCAGGGTGGGGGAAGGCATCACCGGGGATGTGGCGCGGACGGGCAAGGGGGAGCTGGTGGAGAGAGCGGACCTCGACCCCCGCGCCAAGCAGGTGGACGGCACGCCGGATGAGCCGTCAAGCCTGATCTGCGTGCCCCTGAGGATAGGGGACGAGGTGCTGGGGGTGATGACCCTGGAGAAGGTGCCCGGGAGGCCCTTCACCCCCGGGGAGTACAGGCTCATGGAGATGTACGCCCCGCACGCGGCCATGGCCCTCAAGAACTCCGGCCTCTTCCAGGACATCAGGTCCAAGGTCTCCGCGCAGAAGATGTACAACATCCTGCTCACGCATGACGTGGCCAACTATAACGTTCCGATCCACGGCTTCCTCGAGATGCTCCTCAAGGACCCCAAGCTGGACGAGCGGCAGCGCAGGTACGTGCGAAGCGCCCTCGCCCAGTCGCAGAACGTCTCCAATCTCATTACCGACATCCGGAAGCTCTGGAGCATCATGGAGGACGAGGGCAAGGTGGAACTGCTGCCGGTGGACATCATCCCCCTGCTCCACGCCGTCGTTCAGGAGATCCGGGCCTCCCCCCTCTACTCCGACCTCCCGATCGAGCTGCAGTACCCCGGGGAGAGCGCGTGGGTGCTCGCCGACCCCTTGGTCCGGGACGTCCTCTTCAACCTCCTCAGGAACGCGGCCAAGTACGGGGAGGCGAGGAAGGTGGAGGTGGTGGTACTCCCGGAGCGCGAAGGGGACAGCGATCATTGGAGGGTGGAGGTGCGCGACCAGGGCAAGGGCGTGCCGGACGACAGGAAGCCGGCGATCTTCCAGAGGTTCGAGAGCCTGGGCACCGACGTCGCCGCCGAGAGCCACGGCCTGGGGCTCTCCGTGGTCAAGGCGCTCGTGGACCGCTATCACGGCAGGGTATGGGTGGAGGACCGGGTCAAGGGCGACCACACCAAGGGGGCGACGTTCGTCCTCCTGCTGCCCAAGGCTCGATAGCCTCGCAGCCCGGAGGAGGGGCCGTTCGCACCCATCAGGGAGAGGGGTGCCCGATAGTTCTATACCTCGGACGGCAATTGCGGGAGCGAAGGTGGTCCAATAGGGAAGGTCAGGCTGTCCGTGCTCATGGTGGAGGACAATCCCGATCACACGGAGCTATGCCAGGAGCACCTTTCCCCGGAGGAGTTCGATCTGTTCATCGCGCGCAGCGGGGCGGAGTGCCTCGCAATGGCCAAGGGCCGCCCATACGACGTCATCCTCCTCGACTACATGCTGCCTGACACCAACGGGATGGACCTCCTGCCCCAGATCAAGGAACTCCAGCCCAGCTCCCTCATTCTTTTCGTGAGCGCGGCGGACGACCCCGACCTCAGCTACAAGGCCATGACGGCGGGTGCCTCCGACTACGTGGTGAAGGGCTTCGGCTACTACCGGACCCTCAGGGACCGGATCCGTGAGGCAAGGGGGGAATGACCCCCTTCGTCGTCGGCCTGAACGGCTCCCCCCGCCGTGAAGGCAACTCGGCGACGCTCCTCGGGGAGGCGTTGCAGGGGGCGGAAGCGCATGGCGCCCGCACCGCACGCTTCGACCTCGCCTTCATGAATATCTCCCCCTGCACCGCCTGCGACGAGTGCTTCTCCTTCGGGGAATGCGTCCTCGAGGACGATATGTCCCTTCTGTACAAAGCGCTCGAGGAGGCGGACGTGGTAATCGTCTGCTCCCCCATCTACTTCTCCGGCATCAGCTCGTACACGAAGCTCGCGGTGGACCGCTGCCAGGCGCTCTGGGCCAGGCGCAAGGTCCTGTGCGTCCCTCGCAGGCCGGGGCACGGGGCGATCGTCCTGTGCGCCGCCCAGCCCGACGCACGGTTCGACAACGCCGTCTCCGAGCTGCGGGCGTTCCTGCTCGGGATCGGGATCGCGCCGAAGGAGGTCATGCGGGTGCCGGGGGCAGGGACCAGGACGTACGTAAGGGAAAGCGAGGAGCTGCGGGCCTCCGCCCGCGCGCTCGGTCGGGCGATGGTCAACCTCACCAACCCCGGTCCATGGCCTTGAGCCTGTGACGCATCCACAGGAACATGCCCACCGCCATGACGGAGGCGGCGATCAGCCCAATGAGCGGGATCGCCCAGTGGTCCCAGACCTCCCCTGCCACCGCGAACCCGTTGAAGGCGCCATGCAGGAGCACCGCCGCCAGATAGTACGGGAGCCAGCTCGCCCCTACGCCCCTCGTTCCGAGCAGGCTCTTCCGGGCGATGCCGTACCCGACCACGGCGGAGGCCGTGGCGTGCAGCAGCGTGGAGGCCACCGCCCGGGTGATGGCGGTGCTCAGGAACACGTCGAACCCGCTGAGCAGGGCGGAGCTGTTGTAGAACACGTTCTCCATGGCGGCGAAGCCCAGGCCGGCCGCCGCGCCGTAGACGAGCCCGTCCTCCGGCTCGCGCACCTTGTAGCGCACGGTGAGCACGCCCCAACCCTTGGTCCATTCCTCCACGAGGGGAGCGATGACGACCGCCAGGACGACTATCTCCACCGTAGGGTCATAAGGCTCGTAGGACCAGAGCCCCCCCGAGAAGATGGAGCCAGAGGCGTATAGGAGCTCGACCGCCACACTCTCCAGGACCATCGCGGCCAGGATGGAGACGATCATTCCGAAGACGAACACGGAAAGCACCCTCATCCAGCTCTCCCGGTTGTACCGCTCGGAGTTGCGGATCCATATCAGGTAGATGAGCGAGGGGACGATCGCCGCCAGAAGGATTATTGCCAGCTCCCATGTTTCCATCCAACACCCGAGCGTTAAGCCGAGTGCGAGCATATCAATGTGCCGATTTATCTGGCGCCGGGCCCGCGCCCGTCCTGACGTCCCGCCTCTCCAACGCAGGGAGCAGACGTTCCTCCTGTACGGTGGCCTGGGAGCGGATGATGTCCCTCAGCACGGGGGTGTAGGGGTCGAGGAGCGCCCCGACGGCCCCCTTCGCCCTCAGCTCCGGCAGGTCCGGCTCGTGCACCCCGCCCCCGAACACGATCTCGATGTCCGCGCTCAACGCCAGGTCGGCCAGCTCCCGGTCGTAGCCCTCCCTTCCCCCGAGCCGGCGGAGGTCCAGCACCGCCGCCCGTTCGTATCCCAGGTCCGAGAGCTGCCGCAACGCCCCCGGCAGCTCCGCGGGCAGCCCTGCCGCTCCCCAGAGCACCTTCCCGGCATGGTACAGAAGGGGCACGCTCATGTCCGAGAGCTCGATGACCTCCTTCAATAGCCGCTCGGAAGAGCAGGTCATGCTCCCCACCAGCACCGCCTCCGCCCCCAGGGTGAAGGCGTCGAAGAGGTCCTGCACCTCCCGCACCCCCATCTCGAGCCAGACCGAGTACTTGCGCTTCATGAGGGCCTTGAGGGCCTCGAAGTTCGGCCGGGCGCGCTGCATTCCTGCAAGGTCCATCAGCAGGACCTCCTCCGCCCCGTACCGCGAGGACCCGGTCGCCCTCAGATAGTCGGCGAAGGGCACCCCGCCCGGCAGGATGTGCCAATCCTCATGCCATTCCAGCTCCACGACCTGCGCGACCTGCACCAGCGGGACGTCCAGGACCGGAACGCTGAACAGGGGCCAGGTGTCCACGGGGACGATGGGAATGTGCAGCATGCCCTTCCCCCCATCCTCCTTGCCCAGGGTGAAGTCCTTCCGCTCCGCCTCGTCCTCGAAGCCCAGGGGGACCAGCTCCCGGCCGCAGTCCAGGCAGACGTACCTCCCGTCCTTGTTGTCGAGCCCGGCCATAGGGCCGCCCACGAGCACCTTGGGCACCAGCCGCCGGGAGCCGCAGTGCTGACAGCCCATCACGGTCCCAGGGGCCTCACTCCTGGAAGAGGAACCCTGCCATCTCCTTGAGCGTCTCCTGCGCGTAGTAGTTCCCCTCCAGGTCCACCCTGTGCTTCGTCCCCGGGACGATGAAGGTCTTCGCCTCCTCGAACCCCAGGTCGTGCCGCAGCAGCTTGTCGTAGCGGGTGTGCATGTACCCGTAGATGACGTGCCCGTCGACCAGGCCGCAGGTGAAGAGCGCGGCGGCCCTCTTCCCGGCCGGAAGGCGTTGCTTCGCCATCAGGTAGTAAAGGCGGTCCACGAAGCACTTGGTCAACCCGGTCTCCGCGCCCATGTAGATCGGGGAGCCGATGACCAGGACGTCCGATGCTTGGATGAGGGCATAGGCGGCGGTCATGTCGTCGCCCTTGCTGCACCGGTCCTCGACGTCACACCGATAGCAGCCGTCGCAGTCCTCGATGTCCTTACCAACGATCTCGAAGTAGGCGACCTCCGCCCCGCGCGCCCCCGCCTCCCTCGCTAGGAGCTTGAGCATGCTCCCGGTGTTGCCGTCCGGGCGGGGGCTCCCGTTCACGAACGCTATCCTCATGCTAGCCTCCCACGTGCATGGGGGACCCCAGACATAATCCTTGCCCCAGCCCCGGGGGCGAAGGCAGTGCCGGCCTCGCCCTCGACCGTCCGTCCCCGATCCCTCCACCCTATCAAAACATAAATCACTCGGGAAAGGGAATGATCATACCGTGGATCATTCACCGTTCCGATCTTCCTGTCAAAACATAAATCACTCCAAAGGGATAGGGGCCCCATGCACAGGGTGATGGTGGTCGGGGCGGCCGGCCTGCTCGGGCAGTACCTGATGCGCGCCGGGGAGGGGATGGGGCTGGCGATGGTCGGCACCTACAACGAGACTCTGCCAGGGGAGAGCGCAGGCACGCTCAAAATGGACATCTCCGACCCCGATTCCGTGGCCAGGGGCTTCCTCGCCGCCTGCCCGGAGCTCGTCGTGCTCGCCGCAGCCCTTACCAACGTTGACCAGTGCGAGCGGGAGCCCGACCGGGCGTACTCGGTGAACATGGAAGGGGCGTTCAACGTGGCCTCCGAATGCAAGGACGCCGCGGTCAGGATGGTCTACGTATCCACTGACTACGTCTTCAACGGCCTCAAGGGGACGAGGTACCATGAGTTCGATGTCCCGGACCCCCAGAGCGTGTACGCGAAGAGCAAGCTGGAGGGGGAACGGGTGACCTTGGACGCCGACCCTGGCAACCTTGTATGCCGGGTGTCGGTACTGTACGGGTGGAACGCGCTCAACGGAAAGAGCAACTTCATCACCTGGGTGATCGACTCGCTTGGGCGAGGCGTCCCTGTACCCCTGTACACGGACCAGTACGTTTCCCCGACCTACGCCCCCGCGGCGGCGAGGGACATCCTGGAGCTGGGGCTGAGGGGGGCGAGGGGGATCTACCACACCAGCGGTCCGGACTGCCTCAGCCGGCATGAGATCGGGCTGAGGGTGGCCGAGGCCTTCGGGCTCGACCCCTCCCTGGTCCGGCCGGTAACCACCGAGGGGATGCCCCAGCTGGCCGTGCGCCCGCCCCGCTCGTGCCTGGCGGTGGACATGGCCGAGGCGGAACTCGGGCATCCGATGACCTCCCTCAGGGACGGCCTGGCGCTCATGAGGGCTGCGAGGCCGTAGCGTTACGCGCCGTCGATCCGGGCCAGACACTCCTGCGCCCTTTCGGACGGGAGGCCTCCCTTGGCCACGGCCTCCAGCAGCTGGTAGTGCACCAGCGCCGCGCGGTAGTTCCCCATCTCGAAGTACTGATCCGCCCTCAGGGCGATGACGTTCCCGACCTCCTCCCTGCTCAACGGCATCAGGGACCTGAAGGCGTCTATCTCCACCTGCAGGTCCTGGTGGAACGTCTCCTGAAGGAAGGTGAGGATCTTGACAAGCTCGGGGAAGCGCCATTCCTGCATGAGGCGCGTGCGCGCCTCATACATGATGCTCAGGATGCGCCTGCGGTTCAAGCCCAGCCCGAGGTTGTCCAGGAAGATGTCCGCGTAGTTGTCGATGATGAAGAGCGCCTGCTCCACCACATCCATCGCATCAAAGTTCGCCTTGGCGGTCATCGGCACCCTCGCAGGCGCCCTAGCGGACGCCAGATGGCTCCATCGCCCTTCCCGCCTTTGAACGTTTCCCCCTACGCCCTTCCAAAAAAAGGTTCGATCCCCTCATTTGAGGAGTTCCTTGAAAATATGCATTCACCTTATGAACTTTCCTCTGTTATTCCATTTTCATGAATAATTATTCTCGGACCCGTTCGACATCAGCCATACTGGCTATGCTGCGTCCGATCAGATGGTATATGCCTGGCTATGAAGGGGGTAGTCTATTTAACACTAATTAATACATCCATACCCCGTTAATGATTTCCATGCTGGACAATATCTATCATTATATATAATAAAAAATCAAACCATCCAGTGAAAGGCAAACTTTTAAAAAGGGTATTGACAATAGAAAATTCGCGGGGAAACAAGGACCGAGAGAAAGGCCCGCGTGAGGTGAGTGAATGCTAGACACAAGCAATGTGAACTACGACGAGATCTTCGTACGATACGACATCGTGTCGGAGTCAAAGGAGAAGCCCGAGACGATCGCGGCGAAGATGCTGCCGAAGGACCCCTTATTGAAGAAGGTGGCCGAGGACGTCCTCTACATGAAGTGGAAGGACATCGAGGCCAGCGTGAAGGAGGCTTTGGCGAAGTATAAGCCGGAGGAAGTGATCGACAAAGGCCTGGTCAAGGGCATGGACGTGGTCGGCGAACTGTATGGCCGTGGGATCTATTATCTCCCCCATGTCATGCTGGCGGCCAAGGCAATGGAGCTTGGGGTGAAGGAGGCGGAAAAGAAGATGACCACGGCAATGGTCACCAAGGGAACGGTGGTCATGCACGTGGCCGAGGGAGACCCGCACGACATCGGGAAGAACATCGCCGCCGTGCTTCTGAGGTCCAACGGATACAGCGTCGTGGACATGGGCAGGGATGTGCCCGTTGACGATGTGGTGAACAAGGTCGTGGAGACCAGCCCGCACATGGTCACCGGAACCGCCCTTATGACCACGACCATGGCCGCTTTCCCGAAGATCGCGGAAAGGTTGCTGGAGAAGGGGGTAGAGCTCCCGTTCGTCTGCGCCGGAGGCGCGGTGAACAGAGCCTACGTGGAGTCGTTCCCCTTGGGCGTCTTCGCCGAGAAGGCCATGCAGGGACCGACCCTGGCGGCCAAGGCGGTCGAGGGCTGGGACTACAAGAAGATCAGGAGCAAGTGGGACGAGCTCATGAGCGGGAAGGCATGAGGTGATGGAAATGGCCATTAAGAGATTCACCAAGATGGAGTACAAGAACCCGGATGAGATGGTCTTTGGGGAGGCGAAGTATCCGCTCTCCTATGGGTTGGGGCAGAAGATCGGAGCGGGGCACGTCGTGCCCGAGATCAACTTCGCGCCCAGGCCCGACGCGGGAAAGAACCCGGAAACGCTGCGCAGGGAGTACGTCGACTACATAACCAAGGACATCCTGGAGCGTGCGGTCAACATCGGACTGCCCGCCGTGCAGCTGGAGAACGAGCACATCTGGCAGATGGTCAACGACCCCAAGCGGTTCGAGAAGCCAGTGGTCGAAGGGCAGAAGGCGCTGATGGAGAAGTACCACAACGAATACGGGATCGCGCTCTCCATACGGCACACCATCGCCGACCCGCGCCTGTGCGAGAAGGGGCTGAGGCCGGGCATGGACAAGGAGCACTCCTACCCTGAGAAGGTGATCGAGGCCGCGGAGGTCGCGTGCGAGAACGGCGCCGATGTCCTGTCCATCGAGAGCATGGGCGGCAAGGAGGTCGCCGACTACGCAATAATGAACGGCGACATCAGGGCCTGGCTGTTCGGGATCGGCTACCTGGGGGCATTGGACATGGAATGGCTGTGGCCCCAGCTGGTGGACATCTGCAAGCGCAACAAGGTCATCGCCGGGGGCGACACCAACTGCGCGGGCGCGAACACCAGCATGTTCATGGCCGGCGGATACCTGGACAAGGATGTGGCGAGGACCTTCGCCGCGGTCACCAGGGCCATCGCGTCCACCAGGACCCTGATCGCCTGGGAGGCTGGAGCCACGGGGCCGGACAAGGACTGCGGCTACGAGGGCCCGATCCTGAAGGCCATCGCCGGGAGGCCCACCGCCCAGGAGGGGAAGAACTGCACCTGCGCCCACAACGACCTGATGGGCAACCTCATCGCCCAGGTCTGCGACCTGTGGAGCAACGAGTCCGTGGAATACCACGCCGAGTTCGGCGGGTCCTCCGTACAGTGCTGGCTCGGCTCCCTCGGCTATGAGGTCGCCCTGATGAACACCGCCAAGCAGCTGAAGCAGGACAAGATCCTCCGGGACCTGTACATGAACACCGACCGCTACCGGAGCCCCGAGGCCTTCATCCTGGCCTACGACAACGCCTACAAGATCGGCGAGGCCATCGTAGCCAACAGCAAGAGCTATTATGATAGGGCTAAGGCGGCGGCGCTGACGGCGGCGACCCTGATCCAGGAAGAGGCGTCCAAGAAGAACGGCCTCCGGCTGAGCAAGATGGAGGCGGACACCCTGAACGGTATTATCAGGGACCTGAACTCCCTGCCGGACAGCGAGGGTAAGTTCGTGGAATGGGCTCTCAAGGAGTACAAGAAGGTCCCGATGTTCAACCCGAAGAACTACGGCCTGTAAGTACCCTTGTTTGCCATAAACCCCTTCCAACCCTTTTCCCTTTCTTTTATTTTCGAAGGTTGGGAACGCATAGGAACGCATACCCTGGCATCCATGCGGTTTTTTAAGCTCGCTCCCCCGCTCGGTACGAGCGATCGAGGGCCGCTTCAGAGGCGGACATGCCCAAGCCTCTGAGGGGTCTCAATGGAAGGGGGCATCGGCGCCATGAGCGGACCGATCGAAGACCGATGGGACAGCATTCGGTCTCGATTTGGTGATTCCACACCTCCTTTCTTCCTGAACGGGATCGAAGGGGAAAGGAAGGGAGAAAGGGCTTCCCGGGCGCTCAGTTTCCCAGCTGGAGCTTGCGGAAGTTGAAGACCTTATCCGGGCAGATGCGCTCGCATCGCAGGCACGCCGTGCCGTTGCACAGGTCGGAGGCCACGCTGATCTCGAACCCGGCCGCCCCCTTCTCGATGGTGATGGCCCTCTCCGGACAGTCCTTCAGGCACTTGTGGCAGCCGGTGCAGCCCTCGAACCTGCCGTGGAGGATGATCCCGATGTCCCGCAGGATGCTCAGCCCCTGGTCCCCCAGCACGGGGATGTCCCGCTGCACCAGCTTGCGCACCGTCGCCTTCCGGAAGCCCTTGGGGAGTTCCTGGATGCCCATCGTCCCCAGCATCATGTTGTAGGCCTCCAGGGGCATGCCCTCCTGCCAGTATGCCAGTTCCTGGATGAAGATGCTCTCGAACACACTGTCCGTGGCGAACATCACATGATTGGAGCGGATGCCCTTGGCTATGTCCTGCAGCCGGTCGATCCACTCCGGGTCCCGGACCATGTCCGTGGCCATGGCCAAGGAGGTGTTCCCCACCTGGTAGATCGTGTGCGGCGTGGGAGGCACCAGCCCCACCTTCTGCGCCTTGAGGGCATCGACGTAGGTCCCGCTGGCCCCGCTCATGTACATGCTGTCCAGCTCATCGAACCTGATGCCGGCATGCTCCAGCAGCGTGAAGTGGCCGGCCCGCATTGCCCCGAAGGTCTTGGTCGCCTCCAGCACGTCGTGCTCCGTTATCGTGATCCCGTCCTGAAGGTGCAGCAGGTGGTCCGTGGTCGTTATCTTCGGAGGCCGCACCAGGTTGGTCTCCATGCCCGCGGCGATCGCCGCGATGACACCCGTCCCGGTGACCCCCCGGGCCTTCCCGTGCATCGGCCCCTCCTCGTTCACAGCCCCGGTGTTGAGGTCCACCAGGTCCCCGTCCTGGGGCAGGATGGCATCGTCCAGCACCTTGCACCTCCAGCTGAAGTCGTACTCCAGGTCGGAGATGGCCCCCGGGGCCGCCAGCATGCCCATCTTGATGTGCTGCCCCTCGATGGCCGGGCCGGCCGCAGCGCTGCCCGTGTAGATCATGTCCCCCACCTTCAAGGCCATCTCAGCGTTGGTGCCGTAGTCCGTCACCAAACAGTTCTCCTTCCGATCGAGCAGCCCGCTCTTGAGCATCATGGCCAATGCGTCGGCGCCGATCTCGTGCTTGATGGCCGGAGGCACGTACAGGTCCGCTTCCGGGGACACGTCCAGCCCGACCTCCACCGCCTTGATGACCTTGGCGTCCCGCCTCTGCGGCTCCACCCCGCGCACCTTCAGGGCCCTCTCCCCGGCGAATGCCAGGTCCCGGATCTCCATGTTCTGGAAGATGGACAGCTGGATCGGGTTGCCGCAGATGGCCACCCTCTCCACCTTCCCCCGGTCGATCCGCAGGAGGTCGATCAGCCGGTTGGCGGTGTCGATGATCAACCGATGCGCGAGGTCCGTCCCCACCTCGATGCAGAAGGTCAGATGGTCCATCACGTTCGACCCCGGGATGGGATGGCGCACCGTGATGGCCGTCCCAAGGATCCTTCCGTCGCTCAGGTCCAGGGCATGCATCCTGGTCCCGCTGGTCCCCACATCTATCGAAATCCCGTACCTCATTCCCCACCCTCCAAAGACAATATCTCCTCTGCGCGGCGCACTGAGCTCAACCTAACCCTGTCGGCCGCCTTCGACTGGAACGCCGCGGTGCCCTCCTCCAATCCCCTGCGGACCTCATGGTCCTCGAACCCCACGAGCGCGGCCATGGCCTTCATCCTGCCCGAGGCGACCGGGCCGGAGAGGGCCGACTGAACGTCGATGGGCAGCCGGGGGTCGACGAAGTTCAGGCGCACCCACCCCTGCGGGCACCGGAACACCGCCTTGATGTGCCCCAGGATGTGCTCCTTCCCCATGCCCCTCACCATCTCCCCCATCCAGGCCGTTAGGGTGTCCTGAAGCTCCTTTTCCTCCATAGCGGCGGCAAAGCGCACATCCCATGCCATTCCGGAGGACCCCGCCTCCGCCAACCGCTTGCTGTCCTCCATCATGGCAACCCCATGAGCCCCGCCAGCTCGTTCATCCCCTCCCCGGTCCGTGCCGACAGGCGGACCACCCGGGCGTCGGGGCAAAGCTCCCGCACCAAGGCCTCCGCCCTGTCCAGGGCCTCCCCCTGCACCAGGTCCACTTTGTTAAGGGCCACCAGATCCGCGCTCTCCATCTGGCGCAGGAAGAAGGTGCGGGTCTCCCTCGCCAGGTCCTCCGCCCGGAAGGCATCGACCAGGGCTACCGTGACCACCCTCTCCGGTTCCACCAACGATGTTCGGATGATGCCGTTGATCCGCCCAGGAAGGGCCAGGCCGGTCGGCTCGATGAGCACGAAATCCGGGGACAGCTCTGTCTTGACCATGCGCAGGGTGTTCTGCAGGGTGCCGGAGAGGGAGCAGCAGATACAGCCCTCGGTGAGCTCAAGGGCCTGCAGGCCTTGGGAGGCGAGGAGGTCCCCGTCGACCCCCACCTCCCCCACCTCGTTGACGATGATCACCGCCCTTCTCCCCTGTTCAGCGAGGGCCTTGCCCAGCCTTATCATGAGTGTGGTCTTCCCGCTCCCCAGGAACCCCGCCACTTGGATGATGATCATTGCCTAGAGCATCGAGGCGATGGGCTATAAGGATAATCCGGTCCCGGCCCATCGACGCAAGAATCGAAGGGGTTTTCATGCCTGATATGGACCAGGAAGAGGAAGGCAATGGAAACAATGAAATACGATGAGCGTTCGGGAAAGCGGCGTGCGGAAGCGATGGGGCTCGGAGGTGCGCACCAGGGCCCCGCCTGCCAGGGATCAAAGGTCCAGATAGGGCATCGGCCGGTGCCTTAGGAAGACAAAGGGGTCGAGCCCTAAGGCGTAAGAAGGCGTAAGAAGGAAAGGGTGCCAAAGCCCAGAAAGGGCGGCCATGCACCCCTTGAACGCCCCGAGCCCGTGGGCGCGGAATGCCACCGGCGCGCTTTCGGGCCGTTCGCCCTCCTGTCCTCGAGGCACGAAGGTTCCGGGGAAAGCTATTTAGCGCTAGAGCCTGCCTCATCCTCCCTCGTAGCTCCGAGCTGGAGGACGTAGGATGAGCAAGGGTTCGCAGAGGATGGGCGTCTACATATGCAGATGCGGAGGAGGCATCGACAACAGCCTGGACACTGAAAGGTTGGCCGAGATGGCGAAGGGGCTACCCAAGGTGGCGCGCGTCTCCACGGTGGATTTCGCCTGCTCTCCGGCGGCGCGCGCGGCGATCGCCAATGATGTCAAGGAGCACGGGTTGGACCGGGTGCTGGTCGCCGCCTGCTCCCCGAGGCTCTACCTGAGGGAGTTCCAGCAGACGCTCGAGGGGGCCGACCGCAATGGATGCATGGTGGAGATGTGCAACATCCGGGAGCAATGCGCCTGGGTCCACTTCGATGACCGGGAGGCGGCCACCGCCAAAGCCGAGGACATGCTGCGGATGTCCCACGCCCGCCTGCAGGACCAAACATGGACGGAGAAGGCCAACGTCTCCAGGGTCAACAAGCTCCGCTGCACCGGCTGCGGGATCTGCGAATCGGTGTGCAACTTCAACGCCATCCACGTCTCCCCGGACAAGGAGTTCAACGGCCTGAGGAAGGCCAATGTCAACATCAATGCCTGCGAGGGCTGCGGGGCGTGCGTGGCGGCGTGCCCTACGGCCGCCCTGGACCAAGCATGCTTCTCGAACCAGCAGATGGTCTCCCAGATCGAGATGTTCCTGAGGGACGGGAGGATGGCCTTCCCCAAGGTCCTCGTCTTCTCGTGCAATTGGTGCTCCTACGCGGCAGCGGATACGGCCGGGCTCAAGCGGATGGCAATGGACCCCCACTTCTGCGCGCTGCGCACCATGTGCTCCGCCCGTGTGGACCCGGAATGGGTCCTCAAGGCGCTGTCCAAGGGCGCGGACGGCGTGCTGGTCCTCGCCGGCCACCCCGGCCGGTGCCATTACGAGATCGGCAACCTGCGCACGCGGAAGAGGATGGCGCTGCTGCACAACTACCTGGACCAGATGGGCTTCGATCCCGACCGCTTCCGCATCGCCTACGTGGACTCAGAGGAGGCCGAGGCGTACGTCCGCACGGTCAACGAGTACGTCGATAAGGTCCGGGCGCTGGGGCCGAACCCAGTCGATCCGCGCACCGTGGTATCCCCGAAACGGCTGGAGATGCCCTGGCTGGACATCAAGCCGCCCAAACGATGGGACGAGGGACTGGAGCTCTAGCCCCGGTCCCCGCCCTCCTGTTCCCCTGTCCTTCTTTGACCATCCTCGCCCGCGATCATTCATAGTGAGATAAATATAAATATATGAAATAAAAACAAGGAAAAAAGTTGGGATAAGAGGTTTCATTCGGTCCTGCTGTGGGCCTTGCGCATGAAGTTCTCCACGTCCCCCACGTCCTTGGTCAGGTAGCTCACCGCCACCCCGGCGATTATGGCCGCGGGAAGGCTGTACAGCGCGGGGTTGACCA
>JAJFUR010000010.1 GCA_021372335.1 Methanobacteriota archaeon | reverse complement strand
CTCCTTGGCCCCCTCCTCAAGCGCCTTGTGCGCTGTCCTCTTGGAAATGCGCTCCAGGTCCACTCAATCCCCTCCCAGCACGATCTTGAAGCGGCAATAGGGCCCTCCGGACGATACCGGGACCCAGTCCTCGATCCCCTTCCCGCAGGACCCCCCGTCCAGCCTCACCTCGTCGCCCACGGCGTCCGCTGTCCCCAGGATCTCCAGGGCATTGCCGGTGAGGGTGAAGGAGCGCAGTGGCCGGGTGACCCTCCCGTTCTCCACGAGGAACCCGCGCAGGGCCTTCGCCTCGAACCCCCCGCCCACCGGGTCCTCCATCCCGCTGATCATGCGGTCCGTGAGCACCCCGAACCGCACGTCGGAGAGCATCTCGTCCAAGCCCTGGTCGCCCTTCTCGAAGAAGGTGTTGGTCATGCGCACCCACACCCGCCGGTCATAGCTCTGCGCCCGGCCATTGCCCGTAGGCCGCGCCCCCATCTCCGCGGCGGTCTCCAGGGACTGCATGTACCCCTTATAGCCCCCGTCCTCTATGATGACCGTGCGCGAGGCTGGGGTGCCCTCGTCGTCGAACGGGATGCTCCCCCTCGCCCCGGGCACGGTGCCATCGTCCACCATCGTGATGAGCGGAGAGGCCACCTGCCTCCCGACCATGTCCGTCAGGAAGGAGCGCCGCTTCACTATCTCGTCCGCCTCCGAAGCATGCCCCATGACCTCGTGGGCCAGGAGGCCGGAGATGCTCGGGTCCGTAATGCACGTCACCAGCCCGGAGGGGGCCTTCTCGGCCCTCAGCATATTGAGGGCCTCCTTCCCGACCTCCCTGCCGAACGCCTCCAGATCGGTCCCCTTGACCACCTCGTACCCCGTCGTCCCTCCCTTTATATCGTAGAAGAACTCGGTGCGGCCGGCCTCCGAGGCCACCGCCTGCACCATTATGGTGGTGCGTACCTCCTCCCAGCTCAGCTGGCGCCCATGACTGTTCACCAGCATGTTCTGCCTGACCTCCTCCCGAAGCACAGAGCTGGTGTTGACTATCCGCCGATCGACCCGCTGGGCCCGGTCCATGTCCAGCACCGCCTGGACCTTTTCGTCCATGCCCACCTTGGCCGGGTGCAGCTTGACGTCGGCCTTGAGGGCCGCCCGGGCATCGCCCGTGTCCGGGATCGGCCTCCCAAGGGCGGTGCCGGCCTTGGCGTTCAGGGCCGCCTTCGCCGCCGCCTCGAGGACCGCCTCCTTGGAGATGTCCACAGTGGTGGCGTACCCCCAGGACCCCCTTTTCCTGGCCCGGAGGCACACGCCCCTGCCCCTGTCCTCCGACAGGCGGCGCACCGCCGCGTCCACCACGACGATGCCATTGGTGACCAGGGTCTGATAGCGGGCGTCGCAGAAGTCCGCGCCCTCCGCCCTCATGCGCTCCACCGCCAAGGCCAGCTCGTCCATCATGGGATCGCCCTCATCGTCCGGTCCGCGTCGGTCAGCATCTCATATCCCTCCTCGGTTATCAGGACATCATCCTCTATCCGCACCCCGCCCTTCCCGCGGACGTACACGCCTGGCTCCACCGTAAGGACCATCCCCGGCCTCAGGGGGAGGTCGTGGTTCGGCGCCATCCTCCCGCCGTCGTGCACGGACAGGCCAAGCCCATGCCCGGTGGAGTGCACCATGAGCCCCTTGAACTCGCTCGCGTCTATGACGGCCCGGGCCGCGGCGTCCACGTCCCTGCCGTTCGCCCCCGCCCTGATCGTCCCCAGGGCCGCCCGCTGGGCCTCCGCCACCACCTGGTACATTCGCCTCTGCCAGTCCTCAGGCTCCCCGAGGAAGAAGGTCCGGGTGATGTCCGAGCAATACCCCTCCACCTTGCATCCGAAGTCGAAGAGGGCAGTGTCGCCCTCCCTCAGCGCGATGTCCTCCGCCCCATGATGCGGCTCCGCGGAACTTGCCCCGAAGGAGGCGTTCGTCCCGAAGGCCGCCCCAGAGGCCCCCATCCTCATCATGCGATAGTCGAGCTCGGCCGCGGCCTCGTACTCCTTCATACCCCTTCTCAGCATCCCAGGGATCTCGTCGGCCACCCTCGAGGCGATGCGGCAGGCCCTTCGGATGCGCCCCACCTCCTCCCGGTCCTTGATCATCCGGGCGGCCTCCAGCCCTTCGCCGACGTCCACCAGCTCCGCGGAGGGGGCAAGCCGCTGGACCTCCAGATAGTTAGTGTGCACTATCCCGGGCCCGTTGATGCCTATCCTTCGGAACCCTCTCAGGAGGTCGGTGGCGATCGCCCTCCGGTCCTGGGCGGTACTATAGGTAAGCACCTCGGCCTTCCCTCCCCGGGCAGAGGTCTCCTCCAGGGCGGAGGTGATGATGACGGACCGCCCGTCCGGCGTTATCACACCGAGGCATCCCTCGAAGAGCCCGGCCCTGGTGCCGGTGACATAGGGGAATGCGACGTCCAGAAGCGGTTCCTCGCCATTCATCACCACGATGGCGTCGATGTCCTTAGGGCAGTTCGAGAATATCCACCGCACGCGCTCCTTCATCCCGCTCACGTGGGCCCGAAGGGGGTTGGCGGTATAAAGGGAATCCCTAGATCCCTATCCACACGTTGCCAGCTATGCGTTTGATGGCCGCGATCGCCGACAGCGCCGCCAGATAGCTGGTCGCAGGGTTGGACGGGAAGGGCAGGTTGTCCGTCTCGCACACGATATGCCCGAACGCGCCCCAAACCTCCAGGCGATGGGTGTTACAGTCGCTCATCGGATCGCACACAAGCTTGACCATGGTCTTGTCCAGCCCGATGCCGATGAGGGATATCGTTACGGATACGTTGACGTTCTTAGGGAAATGCTGAATGGCCTCCCTGGCGGGTCCCTCGAAGAGGATGGTCCTCTCCTTCAAGGCATTGACGTCCACGCCCTTTGCTAGCAGGTACTCGTTCTCCTGAAAGCTCTTGGGCCCCTTGATGGACATGAGCTCAACGCTCTGGATCACATCGGCCGATGCGGAGTGCAGCCCATCCGTGCCGCAGATGGCGCCAGAAGGGACGTACAATCGACCGCCCTTGCGCTTGGCGACATTGAAGCACCTTTCCCTGGTATCGTCATCGGCGAAGGCGCCGACGCTCATGACCAGGACGTCCACCCCCATCCCCAGTACGATGGGCACATAGTGCCGCACCGCCTCCTGCGAGGCGGCCTCCACGACCAGGTCGACGTTCTTGAGGCGGGCCTTGATGCTCTCGTCGGTCGGGGAGATGAACTTGGCCTTCGGGCATTTGGAGACGATCTTCCTTGCCCGGTCCTCGTTCTTGTCAGTGATATAGAAGATATCGAACTCTTCCATTCCCTGGATCGCCTCAGCCAGGGTTGCGCCGATGGCCCCGCAGCCGATGATGAGGAGTCGCATCGGGCGACTAATCACATAACCCCGATATAACCTTGTGCCCCCTCCCAGCGCCCCCTACCGCTTCGGGCGGGCATGGGGTTTTAAGCCTGGCCGGTGATGACGGAGCGATGAGGTATCGCACCTTGGACCACACGGCGGACGTGATGGTGGAGGCGTTCGGGGGCTCCTTGGAGGAATGCTTCGCCAATGCCGCCTACGCCCTGACCGACCAGATCGTGGACGTCCGCACGGTGCTTCCCAGGGAGGAGAGGGAGATCGTGGCGGAGGGGCACGACCACGAGTCCATGTTGTACAACTTCCTCTCCGAGGTGCTCTTCGTGTTCGACGCCACCGGCATGGTGTTCTCCGAGTTCTCGGTCACCTTCTCCGATGGGGAGGTGCGTTGCCTGGCAAGGGGCGAGCGGTTCGATGCGGAGCGGCACCGGCCGAAGAAGGAGGTCAAGGCCATAACCTACCATATGTTGGCCGTTGACCCGGTTAGGCCCTCCGTGCGGGTCGTCTTCGATATCTGACCCCGAATCGTTAGCTAAATAAGGGGAACCCCCCTTATGGCACCAACATGCGACGGGAGGGGGCCTGAACGGAGTTCGACATGATGGATGAGGCGTTCCCCTTCGAAGGGAAGGTGTTCGTTTCCGCCCTGCAGGGGCCGGTAACCGCGAACGACATCGCCCGGGAGCTCACGGCCGAGGTCGTGGAGGACGGCGACCAGCTCTTCGAGGTCATCCGGCGGTACGAATGGGTCCTGGCCAATGTCCTCAGGAAGGAGGGCGTGAAGAGCGGGGACTCCGTGCGGCTCGTCCTCCCCTTCCTGAAGGCCTACGGCGCAACCGATTCCCTGCTGCTGCGCCTGTCAAAGCAGCGGCTGCGCATCGTTCCCGGGGCGGACAAGGCCATGCGGTACGTGCAGGAGCTCATGTCCAGTTTCATCTTAAGTACAAGCTTCGAGCATTACGTGGGAGTGGCCTGCGATCAGATCGGCTTCCCGTTCGAGAGCACCTTCTGCACCCGCCTGAGCATGGACATGCTGGACCTCGAGGACTGGGAGACGGAAACGTTGCGCAACCTGGTCCAGGAGATCGTGCGGCTTCCGCTCCTGGAGGTCCCGGAAGGCGCCAGCAGCATCAGGGACCTGAGCTCGGACGACCGGCTGGTGCTACGCCGCCTGGACGAGATATTCTGGACCGAGATGACCGACCTTTCCTCGTATCAGCTGATAAGCCAGGTCAACCCGGTGGGCGGAGATGAGAAGGCGACCTCGGTGGTCGAGATATGCAAGCGCATGAGCGTCCCTCTGGAGGATTGCATGTACATAGGCGACGGGCAGACGGACGCCAGGGTGCTGCAGGTGGTGAGGAGGAGCGGCGGTCTTTCCATCGCCCTCAACGGCGATCTTTCCGCGCTCCGGGAGGCGGA
>JAJFUR010000038.1 GCA_021372335.1 Methanobacteriota archaeon | reverse complement strand
GCCGAGGGGACCTGGCTATGCGAACTTCATTTGGACGAGGGTGGAAGCGAGCGTTTCATCTTCATGCACGAGGACGATCATTTCTTCGTCGGCAACAATGGCGACGATAGCGACCGCTACCTGCGCTTACCGGCCGGAACCTACCCGGCCTCCCGCGATCCCGGCGATATGACCGACGACGGTACGGTAATACTTCTGTTCGACTCCATGAGCGAGGAGCTGCTCCTTTACATGCCTGGAAGCATGTCATTATACCCCGAGATCACGAAGATCGACAGCACCAGTACGGAGGTCCACCTTGAGTGGGAGCCGAGCGACCAGAGCGTGACCGAGGTTCGGATCTATCGAACGGCCCTCTGGGGCGAATCCACCCCCATAACCGTCGATTCCGGCCTGCCGTTCGTATTTCCGGCCGATGTGACCGGCATGACCGATGCCAGCATAGGCGCCATCCAGGTCTGGACCCTGCTGCAATACCGCGTCAGCGTCATCACCGATGAGGGGGAGTACATCGGGGAGATGGGAACGGTCCACTTCGGCGACGGATGGGACGAGGGGCTGGATACGCGCGACCTCTGGCTGATGGTCGCCGCGGCCGTGACACTCTCGGTCTCCTTCACCACCGCAGTGTGGCTGTTGATCCGGAAAAAGAGGTGATCGTCCACGATCACGATAGGACCCGATGCCGCCGTTTATCGCTTCAGGAAGAGGCGTCGATGGATTTATGGTCAGACCGAATCCTGCATCACCGGGGAAGCGGGAGTGGGACGGAAGGCGATATCCGGAATGGCGGTCGCATCGCCGCTCACGGTCGCGAACCCGATCGAGGGATGGTAGATGAGATCGTTGATGGCGATGGTCACGGTGGCATTCCTGGCCTTGGCGATGATATCGACCAGCGTGCCGGGGACGGTGAGCGGCGACGAATTTTCGTTCACGGAGAACTGGCCGGTGTTCCGTCCCGGTGATTACAGCACGTTCGTCGAGCCGAGCATGGCCGTGGACCTCAACGGCTCGATCCACCTGGCTTATACGTATGACCCGACACCTGGAGACGATTACCAGGATACAGGATTGCACAGGTACTCCGTCCTGCTTCGTTACGCAACGCTGACGAACAGGACCTGGAGCTTCTCGGACCTGGGCGAGGAAGAATGGATCCAGAGCGTGACGGTGGCCGTAGGTAACCACGGTCAGCCGCACATCGTGTGCCTGCAGGGAGCCAATCTCACCACTTGGGAGCTGGTGCACTGGTATAGGACGAACGATACATGGACCTCCGAAACGGTGCGCACCTTCGGCCACATGGGCGTTACCGGCATCAACACGCTGGTGGACTCCAACGACAGCGTTCACCTGGCCTTCTCGGCCGCCTTGGAAAGCGACTTCACTTTTAAAACCCACGTGCACATGACCAACGCCGGGGGCAACTGGACGTCGGACGAGCTGGCGACCGTCCGCTCCTCCCGCGCCGTGTGGACGAACCCGCCGCAGCTGGCCATGGACAGCCAAGGTAGATTGCACATGGCCTATCTCAATGTGACCGATTACGTCATCGAGGACTGGTATTCCGGGAACCACTCCATCGAGTTCGTGACGCTGGATGACGGAGAATGGGGCGACCGCCAGGTGCTCAACGTCGGCACCCTCAACCGCTTCTCCTTCGGGGTGGACACGGACGGTTTCGAGAGCGTCATGTACCAGCAGAGCGACCAGTTGTGGAGCTCCGGCGGCAAGGTGCGATTGGCGATAAGGTACGACTTCGGCTGGTCTTACAAACCCTACGACGAGGACGGCACCCCGTTCTGCAAGCTCATAATGGACGGAGATGAAGAAAGAATGCTGTACCAGAGGGGAAGCTGCCTCAACCGTCTGGAATATTACGCGAACAACTGGATCGAAGAGCCCCTGTGGATACCGGACGGAATGTCGCTCGCTATCAAAGAGTTCGCCGCCGGCCCCTGGGACCATCTCGTTCTTCTTTACTTCGACAGCCTCACGCAGAGCATAGCCGTGGCGCAGCCGGGCGCTCAAATGGAACTCGTCCCGCCCACCCTCAATCTGAAGCAGGACGAACTGGAGGTGAACATATATTGGGAACCGATGAGCACCGTGTTCTCTGGAAGCTGTGTCATCTACCGCAGCGGCGGCGCATCGTTCGTTCAGCAGAACGGAACGAACAGCTTCGTGGACGACACGTTGAACGAGGACAGCTGGCGTCACACCTATCAGTACCGGATGAGCGTCTTGACCCCGGACGGAGAGGAGTACGTCGGGCCGTTGACGGAAGTTTGGATCGAACCGGAGTTCGGCCAGGGGGCATTGTTCGACGTTCTCATCGCCGTGACGGTGGTGATAGCGGTCATCGTGGTGTTCATCCTGTACATGAACCGGGGCAAGCTCATCAGGTGAATCTCTCAGATTATTCCTCAAATCGTCCTGGAATAGGCCGGTAATAAACCATTTCCGTCCGCATTCAGGACGATTTTCAATAAATCGGCCAACCTCACTTCACGTCCAGGTCGAACTTGCTGTCGCATGGGACATCATGATGTTCTGTCCGCAGTAGTGACCCAAGTACAGCTTATTCATTTTTTTTTACGAAGGGTGATCCCTCTCGTGACCGTTTTCATTTTTCATCTTTTTGAGTTAATATATCTGTAATCATAGATATTACACCATCAGCTCTTCTGTCACACTATCGTGATCTATACTCCCGGGACAATGCACCATCATTATCAGGAAAGCAGGTGCCTTTGATGACCTGTGGACTCAGCAAAGACGAGCTTGACATTCTGACCTATCTTTACAAGGGCCGCTGCCTTAGCCCAGATCACTCCATCAGTCTGAAGGCCATCGAACGCGACCTAGGCCATCATATAACAGATCTGGAGAACAAGCTGGACGTTCTCGTGGCCAAACGCTATCTGGGGTGCAAGAAGAAGAGGTCGAAGAACTATTATGCCGGTCCCTCGCCGACCATCAAGGCCATCTCGGCCCACGGCGTGCAGATCTGGAGGGGAGGGAGGGGCAAGATATGATTTTATACGACATAAATGCTGATTATATCCGACATATTTATGTCATAGGCATCTGTATACGGTCGTCGAGGGGAGATGCATGAAGACGAATGACAGGCCGTTCGAAGGGATACTAGGCAACACCGTGGAGCTGAGGATACTGGAAAGGCTCATCGCCTCTCCCGATGCGGAGTTCAACGTAGCGGAACTCAGCAGCATGACCGGGGTTCACCGGGACAGCGCTTCCAAGGTGATCAACAAGTTCGTCGGGTGGAACGTTCTCGTGCGCACCACCAAGGGCAAGATGGACTTCTACAGGTTGAACTCGGATGAACCGCTGGTCGTCTCGATCAACGCCTTCAACGATTCACTGATAATGCAGATGTTTCCCGAGGTCAGGGCCGCTATGGAAAGCGTTGAGGACAGATCCGCGATATCTCCGCCGCAAGAGGGGTCTCATACCCAACACCGAACAGCGATCGAGACCGCATCGAAACGGATCGCGGAGAAGTATGCTAGAACGCTCAAGCGACCTGCTGAGCCGTGAGCGATCATCTATCGGACCTGATCACTTCACGTCCAGGTCGAAGTTCTTGCCGTCGACACACTCCTCGGTCACTATCATCAATGAACAATGATCTCTCGATGACCAGGTGATCATTGGATAACTGGGATAAGATCGCCGAATCTATGCCAATTGACCCATTACAATTAGCGATGATGTTTATTACCTGACATAGCGAATCCCATCTCGGGAAGAACGTGACCACCAACTACGATCACTTCATGAGCATGGATGTCACCCCATACGCGGGACAATGGGTCGCCATATGTGATGAAAGGGTCATTGCCCATTCCTCATCTTTCAAGGACGTGTATCAGCTGGCGAAGAGCCGGTGTGGCCGGTCAGAGCCTTTAATCGCTATGGTTCCCACCCCCGACACCATGATCCTGTGATCCAATGGTGCTGAGCTTCAAAAACAAGTAAGTGGCCAATCCCGAATGTATCAATAAAAGGCCAATGGTTCCTATCACGCTGTCCAACGGTGATGTCTCCTTCGAGACGCTCGCCCTCCTTGACTCAGGAGCCGACGCCTCGGCGATATCGAGGGAAATGGCCGAGGTGCCTGGTTTGGGCATCAGTGTATATATTGAGCATTGGGTTCAAGCCGGGCTTCCTTTGAACATCGACCCCCTGCATTTCCGATGTTAATATCCGATCGCCGAACTATTTGTAATGGAATCCTTTAATCTGCAATAATCTATGAACATCTAAGGTGGTCTCATGGGAAGGGCTCAAAGACTGGCATTGTTACGTTCATTGGAGAAGAAACGGAAGAGTAAAGTGATAGCATATCTAGCCGGCGACCGTCCCGGAATGGAGACCAAGGTGGCTTCTGATGTTCATCCTTTGTTCTACGACCACCTTAATGCGATTGGGCGTCAGGACCGGATCGACCTGTTCCTATACACCACCGGAGGGCTGACCAATTCCGCCTATGCATTGGTCAACATGATCAAAGAATATTGCGATCATTTTGGAATAATCATACCTTTCAAAGCTTTGTCGAGCGGTACTTTGATGGCTCTTGGGGCGGACGAAATAGTCATGACCAGGATGGGTCAGCTATCGCCGATCGATCCAACGATAACCACTCCTCACGGACCACAGGTAATGTTGCCTGGAAAACCCGCTCCTGATTGGATCCCGATCAGTGTTGAGGACGTCAACAGTTACATCAACTTGGCAAAGCGCGAGTTCGGGATCAAAGATCAGGAAGGGATGATCAAGGTCTTCGATAGATTGAGCCAAACGATCAATCCGCTCGCTCTTGGCGCTGTTAACAGGGTAAGGGAACAGATAGAGTTCCTCGGGCTCACCCTGCTCAATGGACATTCCTCCGACCAAGAAAAGAACAGAAAGATCGTGGAGACCCTGATAAGGGGGCGGTATTCCCACGATTATATCATCAACAGGAGGGAGGCCAGGGACGTCATTGGTCTGAACGTCATTGATATCGGTCCTTCGTTGGAAGATAAGATCATCGATCTGTTCAGGCAATACCAGGAAGTGATGGCATTGAACATCCCCTATCATCCGGAACAGGCTCTCAATGGAAAGGAGGAGGTCAGGGCGGTGTTCAACAGGGCGATCATCGAAAGCACGGTGCGCACCAACGTCTTCCGGACCGAGAGGACGATCAAAAGAATGTACGCCCAGCAGCCAGGTGTTCCCATGTCAACCATGGGCTATGCCGAGGAATCTCATCCTGATAGGTGGGTGGTCGATGAAAACTTATAAGTCATCCATGCATTATGGAAATTCGGAGGGGCTTTCATGGACAGGCCATTGAGCGTTTGGAAGGAGAGCAGTTCCGGTTTGGCTAACGGGAGCCAACTGGTCGACAGCTCAAGCTCCGTTACACCTGCGGTCCTCGATGTAACCCCCGTCCAATCGGTGCCTGTGGTGTTCCACTCCGCTACCCCGGCCATCATCAGATCTCGAAGAGAGATCTTCGAGGATGCCATCGGGGTAACACTGTCCAGGAACAAGGTCGCCTTGGACGAGCTCGGAAAGCTCTAGGTGTTCTCTTGGCACCCGCCCAAATCCTTTTCTTTCTTGATTCCGAGGACATACTGGCGATCCATGAAAGGTTGATGAAGGATCAAGAGGAGAACACTCGCGGTCTGTTGTCCCCTCAGAATCTGGACATGTGCGTCAAATCTCCGAACCACAGGATGTTCGGCATCGAGCCGTATGATGATCTGATTAAAAAAGGCGCCAAGCTGGCGTTCGAGATCGTCTGTCTGCACCCGTTTGTCGACGGCAATAAGAGGACCGCCCTATCGGCGCTCTCCATCTTTCTGGAAATGAACGGATATTCATTGATCGTACCATCGCGGACGGCGGTTCATGTCATGGTGGAGGTAGCGAAGGGTTCGGCGGACTTTGAAAGTTTCCTAATTTTCGTGAAGGAACATACCACGGCCAAAGAACCGCTTCAATGAGAGATGATCTTTAGGATCACTTCACGTCCAGGTCGAGCTTGCTGTCGTAGAGTATGTCCTCGTCCGTCAGCAGGGGCCTGCATTTAACTGATATCCCCAAGGATAGAATGCCGACGCGGTTCGGGATGACGGTGATGCGCCCCTCCGCGCTCTCCCCGGGCGCGAGCGCCTCCGCCTCGAGCATCCCGCGCACCTCCGCGTCCCCGAAGAGGAACGCGCGGACCGCCCGCGCCGCGTACTCCCCCGTATTCGTCACGCGGAGGAGGACGTCCATCGGCCTCCCCTCCTTCGCGTCCCCCGCAAGCTCCGCGTCGACGGCGATGCGGGGACAGGTCGCCCTCACCTCGTTCCTCGAGGTCTCGAGCGCCCTCCTCAGGAGCTCCGCGTCGGCCCCGCCGTCCCGCCCCGCCTGCAGCGCCTCCGCGTACGCCCGCTCCGTCTCCGGGAGCCGGACCCGCTCCCGGCCCGCCCGCTCGAGCACCTCGGCCACCTGCTTGGAGAGCTGCTCCGGGGCCTCCCCCGCCTTCCTCCCGATGGCGTTCACCGCCGCCTCCAGGGAGGTGAACGCGCCCCAGAGGTCCCCCTTCCCGGCCTGCGCCTCCGCCTCCGCCCAGACCTCCCATGCCCGTCCGGCCTCCTTCCCCGCGCGGGCGGCCCGCTCGATCGCCCGCCTGGCCTTCTCCCTCTGCTCCTGGAAGATGTCCCCCAGCCCGGCCCTCACCAGCTCCACGTTCCTGCTCAGCCGGTTCAGGGCGCGCGGGTCGATGCCGTCCACCGTCGTCCGCTCGATCTCCGCGACCTCCGCCGCGAACCGCCTCTCCGCCTTGAACCGTTTCATCAGGTCGTGCAGCGGGGTGAACTCCCAGAGCAGCTCGTTCGTCCTGGTGGCCAGGAACTCGTTCAGCGCGGTTCGCGCCCTCCGGAGGAACAGGGAGGCCGAGTCGAACCGCAGCTCCCTCAGGGACGAAAGGCCCTGCTCGAGCAGCCCCTCGATGTGGTCCTTCCGCGCGTCGAGCACCTCCAGGAAGTTGAGCGCCTCCCTCAGTTCGTTGTACTCCTTCAGCCGGGCCTCGTACATCTCCGAGAGCGCCCGGAGCTCGTCCCCGGCGGCCGCCACCGTTCCCATCGCCTGGACGAAGCGCCCCTGCGCCAGGAGCGCCTTGGCGCGCTCCAGCGTCCTCTCCAGCGCCGGAGGCCTCAGCCCCGCCTTCGCCTCCTCCTCCAGGCGCGCCTCGAACTCGCGGACCGCGTCCTCGGCCTGCGCCTTGTCCTGCAGCGTCCGCTCCAGCTCCTCGCGGAACGACCGCGCCAGGAGGTGCGCGTGCCGGTAGCGCCGGGCGCGGAGCGCCGCCTCCATGTCCTCATGCAGCTTGCGGGCGGGGCGCAGGTCCTCCCATTCCTCCCTCTCCGGCGTCAGGCCGCCGGCGAAGGCCGTGAGCTGCCCCACCAGCAGGGCGGCGATGCCATCCGCGCGCTCCAGCCCCCTCCGGGCATGCTCCTCCGCGCGCGCCACGTCCCCGCCCCTCCGCAGGGCCTTGGCCTGCTCCAGCAGGGCCGTCGCGTCCCTCGCGTCCGCCTTGAGCTCGGTCAGCTGCCCGACCGCGTCCTCCAGGGCCGCGAGCGCCTCGCTCAGCCGCCGGTCGGCCTGCAGCCCCTCGTCAAGCTCCGTCCGGACCACGTCCAGGGCGCGCGCCGCCTCCTCGAGGCGCCCCTCGTCGAGCGCCGCCCTGCCCTGCAGCACCATCTGCTGCGCGGGCCCGACGCCGTACCCCCTCGCCGTCGCCCGCTCCACCTCCCGCTGGCGATCGTCGAGCGCGGCGCGCAGGGCCTCGGCGACCTCCCGCCTCCATTCCTCCCTGAGCCGGGCAAGCGCCTCCAGGGACCCCTGCAGGTGCGCGGCGTCGAGGGGGCCGAGCCCCGCCAGCTCGGCCTCGCCCCCCTTCCGCCCCAGCCGCTCCCGCAGGCGGGCGAGCTCAGTCATCTCCCTGAGCCTGTACTCGAGGAGGAGGTCCGGAGCCTTCGTTCGGACTAAAACGCTGGCCCGGTCCAGCTCCTCCGTCGCCCCCTTGAGGTCCCCGGCGCCGAGGAGCGCCTCCGCCCTCTCCATCATCCCCCTGGCCTCGGCCATGTCCACGCCCGCCCGCCTGCCCTCGGCCAGGACCCGCTTCCCCTCCTCCAGGCGCGCCCTCAGCCGCCTGTGCGTCCCGACGACCTCGTCCAGCGCGTTCTTCGCGGCGAGGGCGAGCTCGAACGCCTGCCCCAGGTCCCCGTGCTGCAGGGCGCCCGAGGCCTGCTCGGCCATGCGCTCCGGGCCCCCGACCTCCACGCCCTCCCTGCGCGCAAGCGCCATCCGCCGCACGATCCCGGTCAGCCTCTGATCGATCTCCGAGGAGACGATCCCGCGGCCGTAGCCGCGCACCTCCTCCGCGAGCGCCGCGGCCTCGTCCGTCCGGCCCAGGGCCCTGAGCTCCTCGGCGCGCTGCAGCTTGTCCCGGAGGATGACGCTGTCCGCCCCCAGCCGCTTGGCCATCTCCAGGAGCTCCCTCCCTTCGCCGAGCGAGCGGTCAAGGCCCTCCCGGCGCTCGGCCATCAGCCTTTCCATCAGCTCCCCGGCGAGGGCGTGCGCCCCTTCGTACTCCTTCCGCGCCAGGCGTCCCCTCGCCTCCGCCAGGGCCGCCCTCGCCCTGTCGGTCCCGGGCCCGGGGGCGCACCGGGCTATGAACGCCTCCGCCTCGGCGAGGCGCTCGCCCACCGCCGCCCGCGTCCGCTCCTCCACCGCCTCGGCGATGGTCACCAGGGAGCCGTGGACGAGCTCGAAGTCCCCCTTCCTGACCTTAGCCGTCAGCGCCTCCAGGGCGGCGCTCTCCGCCGCCACCTCCGCCCCCAGCCGGATCGCAGTGGCCAGTTGCATCTCCAGCCGCATGATGCCGGTGGCGAAGTGCGTCTCCAGGGAGAGGCGGTGCGCGCGCTGCGCCCCCCGCAGCGCCTCCGCCGCCTGGGCGAACTCCCCGCGAAGGACGAGACGCTTCGCGGACGTCATAAGCTTGTCCCCCTCGGCGCAGGCGAGGCCGAGGCCGTCGCACCGCGAACGGAGCTCCTGGACGCTCAGGAGCTCCGCCTCCACCTCGGCGTAGCCCTGCAGCCCTTCCTCCACCAGGGCGGACGCCTCCTCCACCAGCGCGAACGCGGCCTCGGGCTCGTCCCTCCGCAGGGCCTCCCGCGCCTCCTCCATGCGCCGCAGCGCCGCGGAGACGTCCCGGCGCGTCATGTGCGCCAGCCTGAGCCGGGGCTGCAAGGCGGCCAAGCGGCGCAGGAGGACCTCCCGCTCCACCGCCCGGACCTTCTCCCGCCCCTCCTCCAGCACCGCGACCGCCTCGGGATAGCTTTCCTCCAGCTCCAGCCGCCTCGCCCTCCCCTCGAGGTCGCCCAGGTCCACCTTCCGGAGCCAGGAAACCCGCTCGGCCCGCTCCCTCAGCTCCCTCGCCCTTCTTCCAACGGCCTTGCTGAACGCGCTGGAGAACGCGCCCTCCGCCGCGTCCAGGGCGGCGAACGCCTCCTCCACGCTCCCCGAGGCCATGAGCTCCCTCCCCTTGGCGAGGCGCTCCTTCGCCTCCGCGAGCTCCATCGGGAACCTGTCCCCGAGGGCGAACGCCGCCTCCGTCCTCCCCGCCCGCTCCGCGAACCTGCCCAGGGCAAGCGCCCTCAGCGCCTCGGTCAGGGAGAGGATGAGGTCGACCGTCTTGGCCACGTTCCCCGCCTCGAGGGCCTCGCGGCACCCGCGCAGGGCGGCCCGCTGCTTTTCCACCTTGAGCTCCAGCCCCTCGGCGAAGAGCAGAGAGGACTGCACCCGCCCGAAGGCGTCCGAGAGCACGCGGTTCGCGGCGCGCTCCGCCGCGTCCCAGGCCTCCCTGCTCAGCTCGAGCGCGCGGTCGAGGTCCCCCGCATCGATGGCCTCCGCCGCCCCCGCGATCGCCCTGAGCGTCCCCTCATCCGCCCTCCCCAGCGGGGCCACGCGCTCCAGGAGCGCGGAGGCCTCGCGCAGCATCCCCTGCAGCCGCTCCCTCCGGGCCCGGACGGACGCCTCCACGCTCTTCGTGGCGTACGCCAGCGCCTCCTTGTACTCCTTTTCCTTATAGCTCTGGTCCGCCAGGGTCAGGAGCCTCTCCGTCTCCGCGGCGGCGGCGTCCATCCCCTTGACCTTGGCCAGGAGGGCGGTCGCCTCCGCTATCTTCGTTTCCGCCGCCTCGCGCCCCCGGGCCGCCTCCTTGGCCATCTGCTCCAGCTGCTTGGCCAATTGAAGCTGCCTTACGAAATCGCCCTGCACGCGTCCATTCTCCCTTCGGCCCTGACCAGGGAATATGGGATGGCCAGGGTTAAATTGTTTGCCCGCCCCTCACCGCTTCAGGAGGTCCACGAACGCCACCTTCTCCAGGACAAGGTCCTGCAGCCGCCCCTCGCCCACGGTCTCCAGCTCCCGCGGGGAGATGCCGAACGCCTCCCCCTTCGCCCGGGTGCAGGCGAGGAGCGCGTCGTCCCGCTCCAGCCCCATGGCCTTGATCAATCGGTCCATGTCCCCCTCCTCGTCCAGGAGCACGAGCGCCACCCGCTCCGTCCCCGGGCCCAGCCCCATCTTCCTCTTCGCCTTGGTGATCTGCCGCTCCCCGGAGGCGTACAAAATGACCTCCATCCCCAATGTGTTGCAGGAGGCGGTCCCCCGCTCGAACGCGCGCCTCGCATGGAACGCGGCGGAGAGAAGATGGTCCACGCCGCACACCTTGTCGGCGTCCATCAGGACCACGTCCGCCCCCAGGGCCGAGGCCCGTTCGAGGAGCGGGGCGCCCCCGCCCTCCTTCAGCCTAGCCCCGGCGCATCGGACCTTCATGCCCCCTCCAATGAGGAAAGGGAAATAAAACATTCTCCCGGCGGGCGCATCGAGCGAAAGGGGCGTGGCGCTGAAAACCTTTAAACGAGGGCAGGCCATGGGGTGTCGACCAGCCTTTGAAAGGAGCGTTACAATGTCCCCTGACCACGTGATCGTACGAGCGCCCTCCACCATAGCCAACGTCGGCCCCGGGTTCGACGTCTTCGGGATCGCCCTCGCGGAGCCGAGCGACCGCATCGAGGTCCGCAGGACCGACGAGCCGGGGGTCCGCGTGGAGGCGATCACCGGCGTCGGGGCGTACGCGGTCACCCTGGACAACACCAAGAACACCGCGGCCGTCGCGGCGGGCAAGGTGCTGGAGATGGCGGAAGCGGACTTCGGGCTCGCGATGCGGATAGACAAGGGCATCCGCCCCGCCTCCGGCATGGGCTCCTCGGGCGCCTCCGCGGCCGGGGGGGCCTTCGCCGCCAACCTTCTGCTTGAAAACCAATTGAACATGAACCAGCTTATCTGCTGCGCCTCCTTCGGCGAGGAGGCGTCCTCCGGCAGCAGGCACGCGGACAACGCCGCCCCGGCGCTGCTGGGCGGCTTCACCATCATCCGCTCCTACGAGCCGATGGACGTCGTGCGCCTGGAGCCGCCGAAGGCCCTGGGCATAGTGGCATGCCTCCCGGAGTTCGCCGTGCCGACGCGGGAGGCGCGCAAGAAGGTCCCGCAGAAGGTGCCGATGACGGACGTGGTGCACCAGGTCGGGCACGCCTCCGCGCTGGTGGCCGGGATGGCCCTCGGGGACCTCTCCCTCATCGCACGGGCGATCGACGACGTCATCGTGGAGCCGGCGAGGGCCCCGCTCGTCCCCTTCCTGAGGGAGGCGGAGCGCGCGGCGGTGGACGCGGGCGCCCTCGCCTCCTTCCTCGGCGGCTCCGGGCCGTGCGTCGCCGCCTTCTACGACCGCGATAAGGTCGACGGCCTCGGGATCGCGCGGGCGGTGCAGGACTTCTATGGGGCCCACGGCGTCGAGTGCTTCTGCTGGGTCACCACCTGGGGCACGGGGTGCGAGAGGGTGCAGGAATGAGGTACGCCGTCCGGTGCTGGGAGTGCGGGCGCGAGGTCGAGGACCCCTTCCTGGACGCCTGCCCTGCCTGCCAGGGCGCGCTGACCGTGGACATGGACCTCTCCTCCCTGGAGGGCACCTCCCTCCGGGACCTGAGGTCCCGGCCCCTGGGGGTCTGGCGGTACGGGCACTTCCTCCCCGTCCAGAGCGAGCCGGTCACGCTGCAGGAGGGCGGCACGCCGCTGTACGACTGCGGGAGGCTCGCCGATGAGCTCGGGGTGCGCGAGGTGCGCGTCAAGTTCGAGGGGGCGAACCCGACCGGCTCGTTCAAGGACCGCGGGATGACCGTCGGCGTCACCAGGGCGCTGGAGCTGGGCTGCAGGGTCGTCGGGTGCGCGTCCACCGGGAACACCTCGGCCTCCCTGGCGGCCTACGCGGCCAAGGCCGGGCTGGGATGCGTGGTCGTCCTCCCGTCGGGGAAGGTGGCGCTGGGCAAACTTGCCCAGGCCATGTTCTTCGGCGCCAAGGTCGTCACGGTCGACGGCAACTTCGACGACGCCCTCCGGGTGGTCCGCGAGCTGGCGCATGCCGGGGACCTGTACATGCTGAACTCCGTCAACCCCTTCCGCCCCGAGGGGCAGAAGACCCTGGCCTTCGAGGTCCTGGACCAGCTGGACCTCCGGCTGCCGGACAGGATCATCTACCCGGTGGGCAACGCGGCGAACATCTGGGCGGCGTACAAGGCGCTCAAGGAGTGGCAGTCCCTGGGCTGGATAGACGAGCTCCCGATGCTCACCGGCGTGCAGGCCGGGGGCTCGGCGCCGCTGGTCATGGCCTTCAACCGGGGGAGCGACAACTTCGTCCCGGTGGAGGGGCCGGAGACGATCGCCACCGCGATCCGCATCGGCAACCCCGCCTCCGGCAGGAAGGCGCTCCGGGCGGTGTATGACACGGGCGGCTGCATGACCGCCGTCTCGGACCGGGAGATCATCGATGCCCAGCTCCTGCTCGGCCGGCGCGAGGGCATAGGCGCGGAGCCGGCCTCGGCCGCCGCCGTGGCCGGGCTGAGGAGGCTGCTGGACGAGGGGAAGGTGTCCCGGCGGGAAAGGGTCGTCTGCGTGTGCACCGGGCACGTGCTCAAGGACCCCGATGCCGTTATGGCGCAATGCGGGAGGCCGATCGCGACGGAGGCGACGGCGGAGGCGGTGCGGAAGGCCATCTCCCAGGGGCCGGTGCCATCACTATAAATGCTCGGACGGCCATAGGCGTACGGGAGGCAGATGGAGAGAGCCAGGGTCAGGACGTTCGTCAACGGCCTGGACGAGAACCTGTCGGGCGGGATCCCCAAGGGCAACATCATCATGGTCTCCGGCGCCGCCGGGACGATGAAGTCCTCGCTCGCGTACTACATCCTGCACATGAACGCGGTGAAGGAGGGCATCAGGGGGCTGTACATCTCCCTGGAGCAGAACAAGCCCTCCCTGATGCGGCAGATGGAGTACCTCCGCATGCCCGGGGACCCCGGCGGGCTGGTCGAGGTCCTGGACCTCGGCGAGATCCGGCTGCAGGCGCAGTCGGGCGGATGGTTCGACACCTTCCGCTTCGCCGTGGAGGAGAGCAAGAAGCGCATCGACTACGACGTGCTGGTGATCGATTCCCTCGGCGCCCTGGAGCTGATCGCGAAGTTCGAGCAGCCGCGCGAGGAGATCTTCCGGCTGTTCGAATGGCTGCGCTCCACGGAGGTGACGACGTTCATGATCGCCGAGATGCCCGTGGGGCAGTACCAGTACTACGGCTCCGGGGACACGGACTTCCTGGCGGACGGCATCATCCACCTCCGGATGGTGGAGGTCGGGGAGATCGAGGTGCAGCGGCGGCTCCGCGTGGTCAAGATGCGCGAGACGGACCACAGCAGCAGCTACTTCTCCTTCTACTTCAAGGAGGGGACGTTCTACGTCACTCGGGCGATAACTGACTTCTGAGGGACGGTAGGGAAGCGGAAGCCCAGGGATTATTCCGGACCTTTCACGATGTTGGTTGATAACACAATACAAGCCCGGAAAACGAAAGGTTGATTCTCAGGAGGCCCGTTCGGGAGGCCGATGGCCCTCAAGCATTGGGCGATGGAGGTCCGCGCGCAGTACCTCCTCCTCCCCGTGGTCCTGTCGCTCGTCGGCGGCGCGCTCGCCTACCACGACGGCAGCTTCGATGCGCTCACCTTCGGGATGTTCACGGCGGTCCTGGTGCTCCTGCACGTCACCGTGAACACTCTGAACGACTACTACGACGACGTGTACGGGATCGACCGCGCCCAGACGATGCGCAGCCCTTTCAACGGCGGCACCGGCATGATCCAGGCCGGGCTGGTGAGCCGGCGGCAGGTGTTGGCCATGGCCATCGGCACCGCCGTCCTTGGATTTATGATAGGGATGTACCTCGTGGCGACGGTGTCCTGGGCCCTGCTCCCGGTGCTCCTGCTGGGCATGGGCTTCGCCCTCTTCTACACGCAGCTCTTCGCGCGGAACATGCTCGGGGAGGTCTCGGCCGGCCTCGGCCTCGGCGTCCTGCCGGTCCTGGGGGCCTACCTGGTGCAGACCGTCTCCCTCTCCTCGGGCGCGGTGGTCCTGGCCAGCGCGGCGGGCCTGCTCACCTTCAACCTCCTCCTCCTGAACGAGTTCCCCGACATGGAGGCGGACCGCATCGGCGGACGGAGGAACCTGGTCCTCTCCCTGGGCACGGGGAGGGCGGCCTGGCTCTACGTCCTGGCCAACGGGGCCGTGTACGGCATCCTCCTCCTCTTCGCCCTGCTCGGGGAGATCCCGGCGCTCTCCGTCCTCGGCCTGTTGACCGTCCCCCTGGCGTACAGGGCGGCCTCGGCCGCCTTCAAGGGCCCGGAGGGCCGGGAGGCGTTCGTCCGGGGGCAGCAGAGCAACGTCCTGGTGGTGCTCGCCACCCAGGCGCTCGTGGTCGTGGGGATATGCCTGACCGCGGCCCTCTGACCCCTGCGGGAGCGGGGGGCGGAGGCGTCCCGAAGGGCGCGGCCGCGGAGCTGGAGAAGGCGCCGCGGGCCATCGGGCGCATGTTCGACGCCATCGCCCCCAGCTACGACCTGCTGAACCACATGCTGTCCATGGCCATCGACGTGCGGTGGAGGAAGAGGGCGTTGCGCTCCCTCTCCCTCCGCAAGGAGGACATGGTCCTGGACATCGCCTCGGGCACGGGGGACATGGCCTTGCTCGCCCACGCCGCCTCCGGGTGCGCGGTCCTCGGCCTGGACCTCTCCGGCAACATGCTGCGGGAGGCGGTGAGGAAGTGCGGTCCGGCCTATATGGCCGTGCAGGGGGACGCCCTGCGCATGCCCTTCCCGGACGCCGCCTTCGGCAAGGCCATGACGGCGTTCGGCATAAGGAACATGGCCGACATCCCCGCTTTCCTCCGGGAGGTGAGGCGCGTGCTCCGTCCGCACGGCACGCTGGTGGTCCTGGAGTTCTCCCTTCCGCCCTATCCCCTGGTGCGGCAGGCCTACCTCCTGTACCTGACCAGGGTCCTGCCCTTCGTCGGGGGGCTGCGATCGGGCAACCGCGCCGCCTACCAGTACCTGAGCGATTCGATCCAGCGGTTCCCCTCCCCCCGGTCGATGCTCGCCCTCTTCACGGAGGCCGGCCTCGAGGTGGCCGAGATGGCGTCCCTGACGCTCGGCATCGCCCACCTCTATGTGCTCCGAAGCCCCGGGGCGGGCCCGGATGGCGGGGCCTAGGGACCCGATAGGGGCCGGGACGTTGGATATCCATCTTAAAAATCGAGCAGGCTGGTCTGCCCCTGCCTCGGGGCGCCCTCAGGCCTCTCCTCGGCGCATTCCTGGTGTCCCTCCTCGGGAACGAACGCGGGGTCCACCTGCCGCTTTATCCTCTCCGCCAGGGCGTCCCCGATGCCGATGACCTTCGCGATGTCCCGCGCGGGGGCCTCCCTGAGCCTCTCCCAGGAGGTGTACCCGCGTTTGTAGAGGGAGCGGGCGCGGACCCGGCCGACCCCCTTCAGCTCCACAAGCTCCAGCAGCTCCTCTTTGACGCCGTACCGCATGCGGGCCATCAGCTTCGTGAGCAGGGGATAGCAGTCCTTGTTGAAGATGTTGCTCAGCTCCCGCATGGAGTAGAGCAGCCATTCCCCCACCTCCACCTTGTTGTGCAGGTCCCCCGGGCCGATGCCGAAGGCCCGGAGCACCTCCTCCTCGTCCCCCTCCTGCGTCCAGGCCTCCAGGGCGAGCGCGGTCTTCAGCTCCGACAGGAAGTACTCGTGGTCCGGGGAGCCCTCCTCCGGGACGGCGAAGAGGAGTTCGTCCCTCCTCTGGAGCGCCGTTTCGGCCAAGGGCCCGTGCTCGTCCCGCTTGAGATAGAGGGTCAGCATGTCCGGGGTGGAGCACACGGCGTGGAGGAAGCCCAGCTCCTTCCTGCCGGGGACGTACGCCAGCAGCGCGTCCCTGAGCTGGACGGCGGACACGGGGTCGATGTACAGGTCGGAGACGCGCCGCCCGAAGAACGTGGCGCTCAGCGGCGCGTCCTGCCCCGCCACCAGGAGCTCCGTCCCCGGGCAGCGGACCATGCCCTCCTCGTAGAGGAAGCGGACGATGCCCTCGACCGTCTCCTCCAGCCCCCCCTCCCCGCGCTGGTGGCAGTAGAACGTCCTCCGGAGGAAGGCGATGATCCCGGCGCGCGAGGCCGCCGTCCCCGTCGCGATCAGCGCCAGGATGTGCCCTCGCAGCACCCGTTCGTTCCCCACCTTGGACTCGACGTCCTCCGGCCCGCTCAGGAGGTAGTTCTCGAAGAGCATGCGGCTCTGCTCCGCCGTGCGGGCGATGAGCACCGCCTCCCCGTAGGGGTCGTACCTGGGCCGGCCGGCGCGGCCGCACATCTGCTTGACCTCCATCACCGGCAGCGGCACCCAGCCCCCGTCGTCGAAGCGGTTCACGTCCCGCACGACCACGCGCCGCGCCGGGAGGTTGATCCCCGCGGCCAGGGTCGGGGTGGCGACGATGCACCTTATCTTCCCGGCCTTGAAGAGGCGCTCGACCGTCCGCCGCTGCTCGTTGCTCAGCGCGGCGCTGTGGAACGCCATCCCGTGCCGGATGCAGTCCTTGAGCGCGGAGCCGAGGGAGGTGTGGTCGTCCTGGAAGGCCTCGTCAAGCTCCTTCCCCATGTCGGCGGCCGTCCCCTTGCTCAGCCGGGAGAACTTGGCCGCAAGGGTCTCGGTGGACCTCCGGGTGTTCACGAACACCAGCGCCTGGCCGCCCTCGTCCAGCGTGTCCTTGACCAGGGACCACACCTGGTCGTCCAGCGGCCGGACCGTGCGCTCCGTGCCGTCCGTGAACTCGATGGTGTCCCCGAGGAGCACCCCCTCCTTCAGCCTCACCGGCCGCCAGTCCATGGCGATGTGCTCCGCCCCCAGCCATTCGGCCATCTCCTTGCTGTTGCCGACGGTGGCCGAGAGGGCGATCACCTGCAGCCCGGGGTTGAGCATGCGGAGCTTCGTCAGCGTGATCTCGAGCGTCGGCCCCCGCTCCGGGTCGTTCATCAGGTGCACCTCGTCCGCGATGACGAGGCCGAGGGAGCGCACCCACTCGGGCCGATGGCGCATGAGCGCGTCCGCCTTCTCCGAGGTGGCGACCAGGATATCCAGCTGGTCGATCTCCCGGTCCGCCTCGTCGTAGTCGCCTATGGACATGCCGACCCGGACGCCCAGGCGCTCGAACCGTCTGAGGTCCTCGAGCTTCTCGGACGCCAGGGCGCGCAGCGGGACGATGTAGAGGACCTTGCCGCCCTCGTGCAGCGCGCGCTTCACCGCGGCAAGGTATGCAACCAGCGACTTCCCGGAGGCCGTGGGCACGGCGAGCACGATGCTCTTCCCTTGCAGCGCCAGGGGCACCGCCCTCTCCTGCGGGGGGTAGAGCGTCGTTATGCCGTCCTCCTCCAGCACCTCGATCGCGCCCTGCGGCAGCTCACTCCTCCAGTCGGACATGGGTGATAGGGGATGCGCTCCCTGGTTATTACGATTTTCAATCGGGCCCGGGCGATCAGCGGGGCCGATGGGCCTCCTCTCCGGCCTCGGCATCATCTTCCCAGCAGCCCTCCCAGCCCGGTCGCAAGCCCCTCAGCCTCCTTCGCGGTCAGCCATCCATAGGACCGGACGGCGGCG
>JAJFUR010000028.1 GCA_021372335.1 Methanobacteriota archaeon | reverse complement strand
AAGGGGATCGAGGACTGGGTCCCGGTATCGTCCGGAGGGCCCTATTGCCGCTTCAAGATCGTGCTGGGAGGGGATTGAGTGGACCTGGAGCGCATTTCCAAGAGGACAGCGCACAAGGCGCTTGAGGAGGGGGCCAAGGAGGCCGAGGCCTATGTGGTGCGGGTCCGCTCGCTCACCGCCTACATCGATGACGACAGGGTCAAGAACATGGAGGAAAAGCTGGACCAAGGAATCTCGGTGCGGGCGCTGGTGAACGGAAGGATGGGACAGTCCTCCTCCACCCTGTACACCAACAGGGACCTGGAGGAGTGCGGGGCCAAGGCGGTGGCCTTGGCCAAGCTGTCCCGGCCGGACCCGTTCTTCAAGCGGTTCCCGGGATTCTCCCAGCCCATAGGCCATGTGGACGTCCGGCAGGCCGAGGTCGTCGAAGCCACCACCGCGGACCTGCGCGCCAAGGTGGAGGGGATCGTCAAGGCGGCCGGGGAGGAGGTCAAGGTTCCCCGTGGGCTGCTCAGGGTGGCGGTGACCGAACGGGCCCTGGCGAACAGCAACGGGGCCGCCTTCAGGGAACTCGGCACGATGGCCTACGCCCACTTCACCTCCATGACCAAGGGCGCAGACCCGGGAGAGGGGTGCGAATCATACTACTCATCGGGACTGGAGGCGCTCGACCCCCATGCCATGGGCGAACGGCTCTGCCGCAAGGCCAAGGACGCCCAGAGCGCCACACATTTCAAGGGCAGGATGACGGGCTCCGTCATCCTGCCGCCTGGGGAATTGGCCGAGATGCTCCTGGCTGCCGTCGGCCATTCCCTGGACGGGGAGAACGCCCTGCGCAAGCGCTCGCCTTGGGCGGAGCAGGTCGGGAAGGAGGTCGGGAACCAGCTTGTAAATCTGCAGGACCTGCCCTGGGACCCCCGCTCCGCGCTGTCCTGCCGCTACGACGACGAGGGGGTGCCGACGAGGGAGAGGCCCCTGGTGGAGAGGGGCGTGCTCAAGACCCTGCTGTACGACAGCTACCACGCGCAGATGGGCAATGTGGCGCCGACGGGCAACTACCTGCGGAGGGACCCGTCCGATGCCCTGAACCTCTACCGCCGCGGGGGCGTCACCCTGCCGGTGAACCTGGCATGGAAGGCGGGGGGCAAGAGCGTGGAGGACATGACCTCGGAGATCGAGGAAGGGGTCGTCGTGGAGAGGCTGGCGGCCCCCGATGTCAACGGGGTCACCGGAGGCTTCGCCCTGGAGGTGCGCAGCGCCCGGCTGGTGCGCGGGGGAGCCGTCGAGGGCC
Organism: Methanobacteriota archaeon; assembly: GCA_021372335.1. Taxonomy (GTDB): domain Archaea; phylum Thermoplasmatota; class Thermoplasmata; order Methanomassiliicoccales; family UBA472; genus UBA472. Next base: position 29,637 of record JAJFUR010000028.1, on the reverse strand, counting down.
ATGTGGACCAATGCCTGCTCGTAGGCAACTTCTACCAGGCCCTAAGGAGCGTGGGGGCGGTGGGGAACGACGTTGCCGTGCACCGCAATTGCATCGTCCCTTCCGTACGGTTCGACGGGTTGGAGATAGTGGGAGGCGCCTGACGGACGAAGGCCCTCAGTCCAATCTTTCCAGCGTCACCCGGGTGCGGTCCGGCAGCGCTGCCAGCGCATCTAGGCCCCCGAGCACCCGCCCCACGGGCGTCACAGGCGAGTAGGCCTCGGGCCTGGAGGTGGTGGACACGGGGGTCCTCCCGAAGAAGATGCACAGGGCGTTCCCTTCCGGCCAGAAGGCCACCTCACCCTCCTCCATGATCTTCCTTCCGTTCTCGAGCTTACACTCCACCGGGACGGCGAAGTAGATCTCCCCGCCCCAAACGTTGATCTCCCGCTCCAACGGAAGCGCCTCGTACAGCTTGAAGGCGGCTAGGGTGTCGTTCAGCTCGATCTCCCATCGGTCGTAGCGGGTGCGCAACAGGATCCTGTCCATGCCCTTTCCCGATGAGGGAAAGGGTTGAAAAGGGAAAATGGTTTGCCTACTTGCTCTCGAAGAGGGCCCGGATCTCGGCGCCCACCTTCTCTATCTGGCTCTCGCTCTCGGCCTTCTCCAGGGCCTTCATTCGGGGCATGCCCTTTTGGGCGTCCTCGAGCCATTCCTTCGCGAACTCCCCGGAGCATATGCGGTCCAGCAACCTCTCCATGGCCGCCTTGCTCTGCTCGTTGATGACCTGGTCGCGAGCGGTCAGGCCGCCGTACTCGGCGGTGTTGGAGACGCTCCTCCACATGTTCATCATGCCTCCGGAGTAGATGAGGTCCACGATGAGCTTCACCTCGTGGAGGCACTCGAAGTACGCGATCTCGGGCTGGTAGCCCCTCTTGACCAGCGTCTGGAAGCCGGCGTTGATGAGGGCGGTCACGCCCCCGCACAGGACGGCCTGCTCCCCGAACAGGTCCGAGGTGGCCTCCTCGCGGAAGGTGGTCTCCAGAACGCCAGCCTTGGTGGAGCCGAGCCCCTTGGCGAGCGCCAGGGCGATGGCCTTGGCCTTACCGGTATGGTCCTGCTCCACGGCGATCAGGGCGGGAACGCCGAAGCCCTCGAGGAAGACCTTCCTCTCCATGGGGCCAGGCGCCTTCGGCGCCATCATTATGACGTCCACGGTCTTGGGGGGCTTGATGGTCCCGAAGGTTATCGCGAACCCGTGGGCGAACTCCAACGCCGCGCCCTCCTTCAGGTTCGGTCCTATCTCGGCTTTGAAGACATCGCCCTGCACCTCGTCAGGGATGAGGACCATGACCACGTCCGCGCCCTTGACGGCGCCGGCCACGGTGTCCACCTTCAGCCCGTTCCGCTTGGCATCCGTCCAGGACTTGCCGTCCTTGCGGACGCCGACGGTCACGTCCAGTCCGCTGTCGTGCAGGCAAAGGGCTTGCGCCTTGCCCTGGCTTCCGAAACCGATGACCGCGACCTTCTTGCCCTTCAGAACGCCTAGATCGGCGTCCGATTCGTGATATATCCTTGCCATTAGATCACCATTGAGCGTTCCCGCATTTTATCCTCATTATTTACAATGTTCGAACCTAGCGGGCATCCTGGTTCCAGCGGCAGCGGTTGCGGATCGTCCCATCGATGCTGCTCACCCCGCCAGGCACCATCGGCAGCATGTCCTCCTCCGGGTCGGTCCGAATGTCGAGCACGAACGGCACGTCGGAGGCGAAGGCGGCCCTGAACCCATCGGCCAGCTCACTGGGGCGGGTGATGGTCATGCCCCCCGCTCCGAAGGCCTCGGCCAGCTTGACGAAGTCAGGGTTGTTGCGCAGCTCCGTCCCGCAGTAGCGCCTGTTCCACATGAGCTTCTGCCACTGCTTGACCATCCCAAGCCACCCGTTGTTGAGCAGGCAGACCACCACGGGCAGGTCCTCGCTCATGGCCGTGGCCAGCTCCTGGAACACCATCTGGAAGCTGCCGTCCCCGGCGACGTCCACCACCTGCTTGTCGCGATGGGCGTACTTGACGCCGATGGAGGCCGGGAAGCCGAAGCCCATCGTGCCCATCCCTCCGGAGGTCACGAACTGACTGGGATGCCTCAGCCGCATGAAGTGCGCCGCCCACATCTGGTTCTGCCCCACCTCGGTGACGACGAAGGCGTCCGGGGCGATGGCCTTGCGCAGCTCCCAGATGACCTTCTGAGGCTTTATGGGCTCCTCATCGATGTCGATATTGCACTCGCAGCCCTCGTGCAGCTCCTTCACCCGGCGGCCCCAGGCGCTCTCGCCCTTTGGTCGGCCGAGGGCCTTGATGACCATCTGCAGCCCCTTCTTCGCGTCCCCTACCAGGCGCACCTTGGTGCGGTAGTTCTTGCCGGCCTCCATGGGATCGATGTCCAGGTGGATGACCTTGGTCTCCTTGGGCACATCGCTGTCATAGCCGATGGTGCGGTCGGAGAAGCGGGCCCCTATGGCGAAGATGACGTCCGCCTCCAGCAGGGCCCTGCGCGAACATTCCCGACCGTGCATGCCCAGCATGCCGAACGAAAGGGGATGGTCCTCAGGGATGATGGCCTTGGCCATTATGGTCGTGATGACCGGCGCCGGGAGCATCTCGGCCAGCCTCTGCACCTCGCTGGATGCGTTGGACCATCTCGCCCCTCCGCCTACAAGGAGCACCGGCCTCTCCGCGTCCCTGAGGAGCTTGGCCGCGTCAAGCACCTGGGAGAGGTCCTCGAACGGGGCGGGCACCGGGAAGCTCTCGTTCAATCGGGCTGGGTCGATATCCCCCCTTAGCACATCCACCGGGAGATCGATATGCACCGGCCCCTTGCGCCCACTGTTGGCGATGCCCATGCCCCGCTTGATCGCCTCCGGAAGGTCGTCAGGTTTGAGCACCCGGTAGTTGTGCTTGGTGATCGGCATCATCAGGCTGAAGATGTCCGCCTCCTGGAAGGCGTTGTTGCCGATGGCGGCGGTGGCCACCTGGCCGGTGAGGACCATCATGGGGGAGGAGTCGGCATAGGCCGTCGCGACCCCGGTCACGAGGTTGGTGGCCCCGGGCCCGGAGGTGGCCAGGCACACCCCCGTCCTGTTCGTGGTCCTGGAGTAGCCATCGGCCATGTGGGCGGCGCACTGCTCATGGCGGACGAGGACGTGATGGATGCTCGAATCCAGAAGTTCATCGTACAGCGGGATCGTGACCCCGCCTGGATAACCGAACATGACGTCCACACCCTGCCCTTCAAGCAGTTCCAGAACAGCCCTTGCGCCTTTCATACACTGATCCCTCAATTCGATGGAGGAGGATGGCCTGAACGGCCTCCTCTGTCACAAGACGACAACCGCAGTGAGCGATGGCAAAAGCAGTGATGTCCTCTCACCCGTGTTGGTCCTTGACACGGATTAACTTCATGCCGACGATGATATTTAAGAATATCTGACATCCCCTCCGCCCCTCAGAAGGCGTGCTGGGGATCGACAAGGAGGGTGTAGAGGGCCGCGAGGGACCAACGCCCGCGGCAGGAGGACGTTACAGATGGAGCAGGGACGTGGGGCCCAGTCCCCCTAGTTCGGGCGAGGCCCGGCCGAGGCAACCGTTATATCCCCTTTCCCATCTTTCCGCCACGGTGTTCCGATGGAGAAGAGAGGGCTGTACCGCACACTGCTGAACATGCTCAGGATAAGCTATACTCTCCCGTTCGTGATGGCCTCTGTGACCGGCGCGGCGTTCGCGCTCACGGTCTGCGACGAATGGCTGTTGGCCGCGGTGATCCCCCTGGACATCTTCTTCTTCGCCCTGTTCGCCAATCTCAGCAATGACTATTTCGATCACAGGAGCGGCACGGACGCCACCCGGTTCGATTTCCTTACAAAGGAGCGCGAGGAGGCCATCAAGGAGCTGTACGACGAAAGGGTATACTGGGAGGGGAACATCTTCGACAGGGGCGAGGTGAGCGAGCGGACCGGCAAGCTGGTCCTGGCCCTAATCCTCGCGTTGGCCATCATCACCGCCGTGCCCATCATCCGGCACGGCGGGCCGCTGGTGATCGTCCTCGGGGCCATCGGTCTCTTCCTGGCTTACTTCTACACCGCCCCTCCGCTCAACCTGGGGGCACGCGGGTTGGGGGAGTTGGACGTGGGCGTCTCGTTCTTCATGATGGCGTTCTTCACCTATTACGTCATCTGGCCTGAGTGGTCTTGGCAGATGTTCCTGATAGCGCTGCTCGTGGGGACCTCCGTCATGCTCATGCGCTTCGTCGACCAGATGTCGGGGTACGAGGCCCACCTCAAGGGCGGGGAGAGGGACTGGTGCGTACGCCTGGGCCTGGAGAGGGCGGTGACCGTGGTAGGCGTGATCCTGGTGGCCGTCCACGCCATGCAGCTGGCGTTGGTTTACTTCCACCCAGTGTTCCTGGTCCTCCTGCTGACCGTTCCCATGAGCCGGAGGATGATGAAGGGGCTTCATAACAAGGAGGACGAGCTGCGCTTTATAAGGCCGGCGCCTCAGATCGTCAAGATGGTCATTGTCAGCGAGGTCCTGATCGTCATTTCGTTGATAGTCCAAAGCGCCCTGCCATGGACATTATGGTAGCGATGTTGCCCCGGGTGATCAGGGAGTACTCGCGCACCGCGTTGAAGCCGCATCGCTTGCACGCCTCCCCCCGCATAGGGCAGCCGTAGCACTTGCTTCTGTCGGGGAGCACGAACTCCGAGGCCCAGAACGGGCATCGTTCCGAGTAATCCTCCATCAGCAATTCATGGAGGGCCTTATTGGAGTTGAGGATGGGGTAGCCCTCCTTCTTCAGCGCGATGACCTCCTCCACCACCCTGCGCTTCTCCTCCATGCTGAGCACCCTGGACTCCGGAGGGGGGGTCAGGAAGTTGAGCATCAGCCCGTTCATGTGCGGGTTGTCCTTGACGATCTGCGCGGTCTCCCGAACCAGATGCTGGTTCTCCGGCATGACCACCATGTTGGCGAAGACGTTGGGGTGGTCGATCGTCTGCAGATTGGCCATGAGCTTGTCGAAGACGCCCTCGCACCTTATGGCGTCGTGCACCTCCTTGGGCCCGTCGAGGGACACGGAGATGACGTCGCTCTCGGGGTACAGGACGTTCGTCCCGTTGGTGGTGTAGCCAGTGACGAAGAACCCTACTTCCCGGCCAGCCAGGATGAGGTCCCGCAGGGTGCGCTCGCCATCCCGCCAGGAGGTCGGTTCGCCGCCCTCGAAGAACAGGACCCTCGCCCCGCGCTCGTACGAGGCCTGCATCTCCTCCACCGCCGCCTGGTACGAGATGCTGTGAGGCTGCGGCACCATCGGAAGGCCATCAGCGATCTGGCAATGCTTGCACCTCAGATTGCAATGATAGGTGATTATCATGGTGGTCGCGAGCGGTCGCTTGATGCCAAGCAGCTCCTTCAGGAACCAGGTGCCGTAGTAGGCGGTCTGCCCTATAGCCGTCATTACACCCATGCCCCTTCATCCCCGCCCCGCTATTTCAATTGTGACCGCCAAGGGTACCGTTGCTTCCCTTGCCCGCCCATCCCTGGACTAAACAAGCATTAAATAATGGCCAGGGAGATAATTGGCCAACCTTTTTCAAGGAGGGACCCAATGGCAAGCTTGAAAATTGAGATAATGGACAAGATCGTGGCCCTGATGACGGCCGCGTTCGGGTTCGTCGCCGCTCTGGCGTGGAACGGGGCTATCTCGCAGCTGATCGAGGACTGGCTTGGGACAGCGGAGGATTCTACCCTCGGACTGCTGATCTACGCCGTGATCGTCACTATCGTTGCGGTGGTCGCGATCGTCCTCATCTCCAGGGCGTACGGCAAGATGAAGGCCCTAGAAGAGCGCAAATAGGCCCGCCGAACCCCTTTGGACCTTTTTTTCCTGTTACTTTCAATTGGGCGTTCATTGTTCGTATCGCGTCCGTGGTCATACCAAAACGATGATAACCGGCCGCGGCCATCTGGATGACGTAGGAAGGGGTCATATGAAGGTCAAGGTCGGCGTCAACGGCTATGGCACGATAGGGAAAAGGGTGGCTTGGGCTGTGAAGGAACAGGACGACATGGAGATCGTGGGCGTGACCAAGACCCGCCCTTCGTATGAGGCCTCCACCGCCCTGCGGGAGGGCCATCCGCTCTACGCTGCCAGGGCTGAGGACGTGGACGGGTTCGAGGGGGCGGGGATCAAGGTCGCTGGCACGCTGGACGACCTGCTCAAGAAGGTGGACGTGATCGTGGACTGCACCCCCGGCGGGACCGGGGAGAGGAACAAGGACCTCTATGCCAAGGCGGGGGTAAAGGCCATCTTCCAGGGAGGGGAGGCCCACGAACTGGCGGGCATTTCCTTCAACGCCCTTGCCAACTATCATGAGGCCTGGGGGGCCTCGGCGGTGCGGGTCGTGTCCTGCAACACCACTGGCCTTGTCCGCACCCTTTTCCCGTTGCAGCAGGCCTTCGGGATCGAGCGGGCCTTCGCATCGCTTGTGCGCCGGGGGGCGGACCCTGCGGACAAGAAGGGGGCCGCCTTGAACGCCATCGAGCCTTCGCTGAAGCTGCCGACCCATCATGGGCCGGACGTAAGGACGGTGATGCACGGGTTGGACATCCAGACGATGGCCGTGGTCACCCCCACCACCCTCATGCACCTGCACTGCATCTCCGTCGAATTGAAGGGCGGGCCCAGCGAGAAGGAGGTCTTGGACGTGTGGGCCTCCACCCCCAGGGTGAGGCTCATCTCCGGGAAGGACGGCATCAAGAACACCGGCCAGGTCATGGAGCTGGCCAAGGACCTTGGCCGGCCGCGCGGGGACCTCATGGACATTGCCATCTGGAAGGACGGGATCAAGATGGTGGGGAACACTCTCTATTATTAACAGGCCATCCATCAGGAGAGCGACGTGGTCCCGGAGAACGTGGACTGCGTCCGGGCCATGATGAAGATGGAAAAGAATAACCTGGCCTCCATCGAGAGGACCGACAGGGCGATAGGGCTTCGCTAGGCCTTGGGAGGGGCGTCCGGTCGTCTCCCTTCAGGCGATCGGGCGCACCACCCTCTTCATGGCAAACCCGGTCGGGGCTGCGAGGCATTTGACGATCGGAAGCCCCTGCCGGCGCGGCGATCGAGGTCCATCGGGACCGAGAAAGGGGCAAGCCTGCCTATGGGATGGACGCAGGGTCCCTCAAAAGCGACGCTAATGCCTTGGGGACTACCGGGCATTGATCCTGGAATTCCATCGTGGAGACCGTGGGGAGGCACGGTCCCGAACCTTCCATCACGTAGCCTGGCAGGTTTTCCCCTGCACATTTTTCTCCCTTGCGCTCCGAACGGTTCGCCGGGACCTCTCCCTTTCCGCTCGGAGGGGAGGTGCCTGGACAAGGGGGGCGATGGCCCCAGGGCGCCCAGGCAAATCATTTTTTATTCAATCGCCATCCCCGTGCTGAGGAGCTGCCGCTGACAGGGTCTGAGGCCGCCGGGGAATTTGCCATGAAGGACCACTTCACCATGGACGATCTGGACGTAAAGGGGAAGACCGTCATCTATCGCGTGGACATCAACTGCCCGCTTAACAGGGACACCCTAGAGCTGGCCAACGACAATCGCATCCGGGAGATCCTTCCCACCCTGCGGGAGCTGGTGGACCGCGGGGCCAAGGTGGTCATCCTGGCCCATCAGAGCCGGCCGGGGGAGTGGGACTACATCCCCCTTGAACGCCATGCCAAGCGCGCCTCGGAGCTCCTTGGGACCGAGGTCACCTATATCGATGACATTTACGGGGAGAGGGCGAAGAGGGCGATCAAGAGCATGAGGCCGGGGGAGGTCATCATGCTCCGGAACGCGAGGGACGAGAAGAGCGAGATGGACAAGGTGGACATGGAGCAGCACCGCCAGTCTCCCATGGTCCGGGAGCTTTCCGCCCTGGCCGACCTCTATATCTCGGACGCGTTCGCCGCCGCCCACCGCTCCCATTGCTCCCTTGTCGGCTTCCAGGCTGTCCTGCCCTCGGCCGCCGGCAGACTGATGGAGAAGGAATTGGAGGCCTTGCGCCGGGTCATCGATTCCCCTTCCCATCCCTGCGTCTTCGTGCTCGGCGGCGCCAAGTTCGCGGACGCGGTCAAGGTCGTCGAGCGCGTGCTCCGGGACGGCATCGCCGACAAGGTGCTGCTCGTCGGGCTGGTCGGAAACGCCTTCCTGAAGGCGAGGGGCATAGACCTGGGAGCGAAGAGCGAGCAGGTCCTGATGAACGAGCTCACGGAGGACAACCTGGAGGCGGCCAAGGCGCTCATGGACAGGTACGGGGAGCGCATCGAGATCCCTGTGGACGTCGCCCTGGACGATGGGGGCGTCCGGAAGGAGGTGCCTGTGAGCGCCCTTCCTTCCGAGCTGCAGATCATGGACATAGGCCGCACGACAGCCGCCAGGTTCGCGGACATAATTGCCCAGGCCTGCACGGTCTTCATCTCCGGCCCGGCAGGGGTGATCGAGCGGGAGGAGTTCTCCGTGGGGACCAAGGCCCTGATGGAGGCGGCGGTCGCCAGCGGCGCCTTCTCCGTCATCGGGGGCGGGCATACGGTCAGCGCCGCGCAGCGCTTCAACTGCTGCGACCGCTTCTCCTATGTGAGCACGGGCGGGGGGGCGCTGGAGAACTACATCATGGGCAAGCCCCTGCCCGTGGTCGAGGGGCTCAAGGCCGCGTACCGAAGGGAGACGGGGAAGTAGCCTAGAGGACCTTGGCCATCCTTTCCAGGGCCTCCTCGATCCGTTCCACTGGCTGGGTGGTGGCCATGCGCACATAGCCCTCACCGTTCCTCCCGAAGCCGATCCCGGGGGTGACGACCACGCCGGCGCTCAGCAGCCTCTCCGCGAACTCCAGGGAAGGACCGTCCACCTTCAGCCAGAGATAGAAGGTCCCCTTGGGGGGGTCCACCTTGAAGCCCAGCCTGCGCAGCCCCGTGACCAGCACGTTCCTGCGCCTTTGGTAGACGGCTATGTTGTCCTTGACCATCTGCGGCCTCTCTCCTCCCTCATACGCCCCCAGGGCCATGGTGACCGCCCTCTGCAGGAACTTGGGCGCGCCGGAATCGATCTGGGACTTGACCTTCTTCAGGCCGGAGATGAGGTCGGCGTCCCCCACCGCGTAGCCGATGCGGTAGCCGGTCATGTTGAATGTCTTCGACATGGAGCCGAACTCGATGGTCCCGTCCCCCTGGGCCACCTGCAGCGCGGAGGGCGCGATGTAATCGTCGAAGGTCATCTCTGAGTAGGCGTTGTCGTAGCACAGGATCGTATCGGTCTCGATGCACCACCTTGAGGCGCCCAGGAGGAACTCCTCATCGCACACCGCCCCGGTGGGATTGTTGGGGTAGTTCAGGTAAACCATGCGGGCGTCCGTCGGCAGGGACTCCATGTCCGGCAGGAAGCCCCGTTCCGGCAGAAGCGGGAAGCGCACCGGGACGGCGTCCGTCAGGAGGGCGCCCCCTTGGGCGTAGACGGGGTAGGCCGGGTCAGGGGCCAGGACCTTCTCCCCCGGGTTGACGAAGGCCCGGCAGATGTTCGCCAGCCCCTCCTTGGAGCCGATGAGGATGGCCACCTCCCCGTTGGGGTCCACATCCACCTTGAAGCGCTCCTTGTACCACTGGGCGATGGCCTTCCGGGTGTCGGCCTCCCCGGCGCTGGAGGGGTAGCGGTGGTTCCCCGGGTCGTCCAGCTCCCTCTTGATGAACTCGACGATCGGCCTTGGGGTCGGCAGGTCCGGGTCCCCGATGCCGAAATCGATGATGTCCACCCCTTCCTTCCTCTTCCTTTCCACCTTCTCCTCGATCTCCGCGAAGAGATAGGGAGGCAGCAACTTCAGCCTGTTAGCGTAATCGAACACCATAGCGTCTCACATCCGCCCTTCGAACACCCGGGTCGCCGGGCCGCGCATGGTCACCCGCGAGAGGTCCTGTGCTACGGTTATCCACAGGCTTCCGCCCGGGAGCCGCACCTGCACCTCCCTGCCCAGCTCGATGGTCCCCAGCAGGCTGGCGGCCACCGCGGTGGCGCAGGCGCCAGTCCCACAGGCCATGGTCCATCCGGCCCCTCTTTCGTACACGCGCGCCTCCAGTATCCCATCCCTCCATTTAACGAATTCTACGTTGGTACGGCGAGGGAAAAGCTCGTGGGCGTGGAGGAGGGGGGCGAGCCTTTCGATGTCCTCGTCCGGGAGCGGGTCGAAGATCACCAGATGAGGGTTGCCCATGGACACCGCGGTACCATGCACCACCTTCCCCGCCACCTCGATCCCCTGGTTGATGAACCTTCCCTCCCCCCTCATCGGGATGGCGGGACGGTTCAGAACGGGGCTGCCCATGTCCACCGTGGCCGTCGCCACCTTGCCGTCGACCACGGCCACGGTGACCTCCTTCACGCCGGCCAGGGTCTCTATCGTCAGCCTCTCCTCCCGCTTGTACCCCATATCGTAGATGTGCTTGGCCAGGCACCGGATGCCATTGCCGCACATCTCCGCCTCCGAGCCATCGGCGTTCATCACCCGCATGGCGAAGTCGGCCCTCTCGCTCCTCCCCAGATAGAGTACGCCGTCCGCCCCGACGCCGAAACGCCGATGGCACACCGAGCGCACGAGGTCCGGGTCCTTGGCCACTGTTCCATCAAGGTCCTCCACCAGCACGAAGTCGTTGCCCAGCCCGTGATATTTCCAGAACCTCATTGGCTCAGCCTCGGGGGCACCTTCTGGTGACGGAGGAGGTCCTTGAGCCCCTCCCTCTCCCTGATCAGGAAGGGTTTCCCTTCCCACACCAGGACCTCCGCGCAGCGCGGCCTGGTGTTGTAGTTGGAGGACATCGAGAAGCCGTAGGCCCCGACGTCATAGACGCACAGGAGGTCGCCCACTTCCACCTTGGGCAGGTAACGTTCCTTCGCCAGGTAGTCCCCGCTCTCGCAGAGGGGGCCGGCCACATCGTACTTGAGCTGGGCCTGCTGCCCGAATTTGTTGGCCACCGCCACGTGGTGATAGGCATCGTAGAACGCAGGGCGGATCAGCGTGTTGAAGCCGGCGTCCACTAGGACGTAGTCCTTCACCGGGGTGGACTTGACATCGTTCACCCTTGTCAGCAGGACGGTGGTGTCCGCGACGATGTACCTTCCAGGCTCCACGACGAGCGTCCTGACGCTGCTGCCCTTCAGCTTGCCGGCGACCTCCGCGGCGATCGCGTCCAGGTCCGGCCTCAGCTCCTCCGGGCGGTAGGGGATGCTGATGCCCCCGCCTATGTCCAGGAACTCAAGGTCCAGGCCCAGCTCGCTCCGCACGCGTTCGAATATATCCACCAGGACCTCGGTGACCCTGCCGAACACGGTGGGATCGCTCCCCCCGGAGCCGGTGTGGGCGTGCAGGCCCTTCGGGGAGAAGCCGAGCCTGAGGGCCTCGGCGAAGGCCTGGACGATCTCTTCCTTGGGGATCCCGAACTTGGCCCCCTTGGTCCCTGTGACCACCTTTTGGGAGTGCCCGGCACCGACGTCGGGGTTCACCCTCAATGCTATCGGATGATGGCTGTCGATGGCCGCCAGGCGCCTGAGCTGCCCTATGGAGTCCACGTTGATGGGCACCTTGCGCTCCACCACCTGCCGCATCTCCTCCTCCGAGACCCCGACCCCGGTGTACAGGATCCGGTCGGGGGAGAAGCCCGCCCGAAGGCACGAGTCCACCTCGCCGATGGATACGGCGTCTATGCAGGAGCCCTCCTGCTCAAGTATGCGCAGGATGCTGAGGTTCGTGTTGGCCTTGCAGGCGTAATGGACGCGCGTTGGAAAGACGGCGTTGAACGCCCTGTGCAGGGCGCGGTAGTTCTCCCTTAGGGCGTCCTCGTCGGTGACCATGACCGGGGTGCCGAAGCGCGCAGCGATCTTGGTTGCCGACACCCCGCCGATGAGCATGGTGTCCTTTCTCCTCTGGAACTCTCTCATTCAAGCACCTACTTGGATATGTACAGCTCGTGCAGCCTTCTCACGACCTCGATGGCCTTGGAGCCCCCGACCATGAAGTTGAGCGCTATGTCAGAGGCTCCCTCCGATATAAGCTCCACGTTGGCCCCGACATCGGCCACCGCGGCGAATATCTTGGCCGATACACCGCACCTCTCGAGCATCCCGTCCCCGACCGCGCAGATCAGGGCGACGTCCTCCTTGACGGTGATGGCCTCGACCTGCTCCCGGAAGCCCTTGAGCCTGGCGCAGACGTCCTCCACCGAAGCGGAGGGCACGGCCACGGCCAAGGTCGACAGTGAGGTGGAAACGGCGTAGACGGTCGTGCCGTCCGCGCTAATCGCCTCCAGGACCCTGGCGACCAGTTCCGGCTGGTAAACCACCTCGGAGGAGTATACCTTCACTATGGCCAGCCCTGTCTTCAGGGCCACGCTGCGCAGCAGGTCGTCGCTGCTGCGGCTGAGCCTGTGGATGCGCGTCCCCTGCCCGGAGGGGTTGAAGGTGTTCTTGACCGTCACTACCACCCCCTTGCGCTTGGCCGGCTCGATCGTCCTGGGATGAAGGACCTTCGCCCCGAAGTACGCCAGCTCGGCCGCCTCCTCGTAGTCCATCTCCGTTATGGTCCGGGCGCCCTTCACCACCCGGGGGTCGGCGGACATGAAGCCGTCCACGTCGGTCCATATCTCCACCGCGTCGGCGTCCACCCCGTATCCTATCACGGCCGCTGAGTAATCGGAGCCGCCGCGGCCGAACGTCAATGGTCGGCCCCGGTCGTCCACGCCGTAATAGCCGGTCATTATCGGGACCTTGCCCTCCCTCAACAGCGGTACCACCGTTCGCTTCAAGTTCGCTTCGGTCGCTGGTAGGACCGCGCTTCCGTTGCCAGGGGGGCCGGTGGCCGCAATGCCCGCCTCCTCCGAGGTGAGTGCCACCGCATCCGCCCCCCGGCTACGAAGAATGAAGGCCAGGGTGAGGGAGGAGAGGCGCTCCCCCCAGCTGGAGACCGCGTCCTGGTACATGATCCGGTCCTCGTCCTGCCTGTACAGATGGATGAGGTGCCCCAGACCGGACAGCCGATGCTCCAACTGCTCAAGGTAGTCGGGCATCAGCTCCTTGGACACCCCTTTCATGGCCACATCGAGGTGCCTCTGCCTGAGCCAGCCCAGGTACTCCTGGACCTCCCTTCTCCCCTCGCCCATGACCTCGATGAGGGAATTGGTCACCCCGGCCATGGCCGAAACGACGACGGCCCTCTGACAATCGTAGCTCAGCACGATGTCCGCGGTGCGGGCCATCGCCTCGGCGGAGCCTACGCTGGTCCCCCCGAACTTCATGACCTTCCTCATAGACCGAGCACCTCGTCCATCCCATGTACCTTGCCGTCCCTCAGGGGGGCTATCCATCGGATGGCGACTATGCAGCCCTCGGCAAAGGCCATGCGCGAGTGCGCCCGGTGTGTCAGCTCGATGCGCTCGCGGTTGCCCGCGAATATGACCGTGTGCTCCCCGACCACGTCCCCGGCCCGGACAGCGTGAATGCCTATCTCCCTTCCTCGGGCACCGACCATTCCGTTCCGCCCATGCACGAAGCGGTCCACCCCGTTCTCCGCGGCAATGAGCTGAGCGGCCTTGACCGCCGTTCCCGACGGCGCGTCCTTCTTCTTGTCATGGTGGACCTCTATGATCTCCACCTCGTACTCCGGCAATGCCCTTGCCAAGGTCTGGCAGGCCTTCCAGAAGACGTTCACCCCGATTGAGAAGTTGGGGGTGACCAATGCGGACGTGCCCTGGGCCCTGACCATCGCGCCTATCCGTTCGAGGAGAACGGGCGAGAGGCCCGTGGTCCCGACCACGACGTTAGCCCCGGCCTTGATCGCCACCGGGACGTTCCTCTCGGCCGCGGCGGCGTTGGTCACGTCGACCAGCACCGTGCAACGATGGCACAGCTCCTCCAATCCGTCCGGGCCCACGGCCCTGACGCCTGGGCATATTTCCGTGCCAGCCTTCCCTCCCTCGGCGGATACGACCGCTCCGACCAGCCTCATATCGGCCTGTTCCCTGACAAGGGAACACACCATGGAGCCTAGCTTGCCTGTGGCCCCGGCCACCGCCACGTCGATCATGCCTGAGCCCCCCTGCCTTAAAGCAGCCCCATGGCCACCAGGGTCTTCCTGAGGGTCTCGGTCGTGGCCGGCTCCATGTCGCATAGCGGCAGACGGAAGACGCCCGCCGGCCGCTTGAGCATCCGCATGGCCGTCTTCACCGGGATGGGATTTGTGTCCAGGAACAGGTCGTTGAAGAGCGGGAGTAGCTTGAAGTGCAATGCCCTGGCCCTTGCCCAGTCCCCTTCGAGGGCGGCATGGGTCATCTCCACCATCAGCTCCGGGACGACGTTGGAGGTCACGGAGATCACGCCCTTGGCGCCCAGGGCCATCATTGGATAGGTGAACATGTCGTCCCCGGACAGCACGCTGAAGCCCTCTGGGACACTGGCAAGGATGGCGTTGATCTGGGCCATGTTGCCACTGGCCTCCTTCAGCGCCACTATGTTGGGCACCTCGGAGAGCCGCTTGACCGTGCTGGCCGCTATGTTTGAACCGGTGCGGCTCGGGACGTTGTACACCACGATGGGGATGTCCACCGCCTTGGCGATCGCCTCGTAATGGCGGAAGATGCCCTTCTGATTCGGCTTATTGTAGTAGGGGGAGATGAGCAGGACGCCGTCCACGCCCAGGTCCTTGGCCCCTTTGGAGAGGTGGATGGCCTCGTGGGTGGCATTGCTGCCGGCGCCGGCGATGACCTGGGCCCTCTTGGCCTCCTCCCGCACGATGCCGATGACCTTGAGGTGCTCCTTGTGCGTCAAGGTCGCGGACTCGCCCGTCGTGCCGCACGGGACGAGGGCGTCCACGCCTGCCCTCTCCTGCATGCGCACCAGCTCTCGCAATCCTTCCTCATCTATCTCCCCATCCTCCCGGAACGGGGTTATCAGCGCGGTGGCGCAGCCCTTGAACATAGTATCAACCTCCGAAATGCTCCTTGAGTATCAGCCGCGTCCTGGTCGATTCCACGTTGTCGAACCGACGGATGCGCTCGATGATCTCGTTCAGCTGAGGGGACGAGGTGACGTCGATTATTACCACTATGTCCTCTTCCCCGGTGACCTCGTAGACCTCAGAAACGCCCTCGAACTCGGCGATCCGGTCCGCAATCTCTGAGGTGTTGACGTTCACCTCGATCTTCACCTCCACCAATGCCTTGACGTTCTTGCTGCTGGTCTTTATCGTGAAGGCCTGGATCACTCCCTCGTCGAGCAGTTTCTTCACCCGGGACCGGATGGTCCCTTCGGAAACCTCTAGCTCATTGGCTATCTCCACGAAGGGACGTCGTGAGTCCTTCTTCAGTATCTCCATTATCCTGTCGTCCAACCGGTCGATCAATCTAACATCCTCCCAGGTGATTTTTTCCGATTTCGTATGCAAACCTCAGTTAATAGTAAAATATTATTAATATATTCCTAGAAAGCGCGTAAATATTGAAAGGATACGGCCTGCGGAGGGCGCATCCCGCTTCGATGGGGACCTGATCCGCTTCCCGAACGAGCCTTCGGGCATGAACGCCTTTCCTCGCGACCGCGGTCCTCCGGTCTTTTGGCCCGGGGCCCGCCCCCTGCCTAAAGCGGTCCAGATGCATCATGCAGTATCGGTGCTCCATCTCATCGATCATGCCGCTGATGCGTGCCCTTGCTCAATGCCATGGCCTCGGCTCGGAGGGTCGGGACGGGGGTCGTGCGCTCCGTTCCCCGGTTGGCTGCGCGGTCATCGGGGCGCCCTGTCATGCCCGGGAAAGCCCACCTCTTTTCATGGCCCTCTACTCCCGATCCCTTCGATATGAGGAGCGCCGGGGCGGGGTTGGAAAGCTCCCCTGCCCTATCATCGGGGGGAACCGCCCCGTTTCCTTCATCGGTCATGCCCCGGCCCTCCTCTCCGCGCTGGCCAGCCGGTGCGCCATGGTCAATGGGTCCGAGGGCAGGGAGGAGACCAGTCGGCACACCGAGCCCAGGCTGGCACGATGGCCCACGGAAACGAGGTACGCCCTTCCTCCCGGCGTCCTCACCAGACGACCGACCTCCTCCCCCTCCAGCAAGAGGGAGCTACCCCTCATCGCCCCTGTCAGGATGGTCTTCGCTACCCCTGCCGAGGCCACCCCGTGCACGACCCCGAACTGACAGGCGATGCCCGCCCTCCGGGGATGGGCCTTGCCATGACCATCGATGAGATACAGCGTGTCCTCCCGGGGCTCCCCGATGACACGGGAATACGGCCTCATCTCCCGGAACCCCAGGTAGCCGGGCACGTATGGAAAGCGAACGGGGCAGCGGGCCGACCGTTCCTCCAGGACCTTCCCGCGCCGATCGACCACGACCATGGCGGCGAAGGCCTCGTCCCCCCGATATGAAACGTCCAGGCCCGCTATGCGTTGGAAGCCGAGGGCGTCGCCCTCCTGGTCGACCAGGGCCGCGATCTCCCTCTGGGAATCGGCCATGGTCGCCAATAGCGGCTCGCCCGAAAACTGGGTGAAGAGCGCACGGTCCAGGTCGTGCACCCGGCCGTCGACCACCTGCACGCCTTCGGAGCGCAGCAGCCCCTGCTTCTTTTCCGCCCCCTCGCCCTTCCCCATGTACCAGCCGGTGCGCCCATCGGAGTAGATGACCCTATGACATGGCACCGGGAACGGGCGCTCCATGTCCGCGGCCAGGATCTGGCCTACCGCGCGGGAGGCGGCGATGTCGCCCAGGGCCCTGGCGATGGCCCCATAGGTGCTGACCATCCCCTTCGGGATCTGGGCGGCCAGCTTGAACGTTGCAAGATAGAGGTCGTGGTCGGCCAGATGGAACTCCCGGTCGATCATTCCCTTTCCCGGACCCCGTAGCGGTCCCAGCTGAAGAGCTCCTCCGGCTTCTTCCTACCCCGGGGGGCGGGGGCCTCATCGGGATAGCCCAGGGCCATGCAGACGGTGATCGTGCGGTCCGGGGGGAGCCCGATGTACTCGGCCAACCTGGATGGGTCGAACGCCCCTATCCAGCAGGAACCCAGCCCCTCCTCGGTGGCGGCCAATGAAAGGTGGTCAAGGGCTATTGCCAGGTCCACCTTTGCCCATTTCTGGTGAGGGTCCTCTACCCCCACCAGGAACGCGGAGCAGTCCCCGATGAAGGCCTGCTCCTTGCATATCGGCACCAGCCCCTTCAGCCTTAGCCTGTCGGTAATGACCACGAGCTCCCACGCCTGCCTGTTCGCCCCTGAGGGGGCGGCCCTCGCCATCTCGAGGAGGCGGTCCAATACCTCCAAGGGCAGTTCCTTGCGCTTGTACCTGCGAATGCTTCTCCTGGCCTTGATGGCCTCCTTTACCTCCATGCTGCTCAGCTCCGTTGATCGTAAATGCGCTTGGATGGCATTATTCCTTTTCGTCAGACCTTTGGTCGCTCGACCTTGCTCAGGTCCTTGAGCCAGACCACTGACTGTGGGAACGGTATCTCGATATTGTTGTCCGCGAACCTTCTCAGGATCTCGGTGCGGTAGTCGGAGGCCACCTTGAACTGCAGGTCCAGGTCCTTGACCCATATGAATGCGGTGAAGTCGAGGGAGGAATCGGCGAATTCGGTGAAGCGGACGACCGTCTGGTGGTCCGGATCGTCCAAGACCTCAGGCAGGGCCTGGGCGGCCTCCCTCATCAACCGCATGACCAGGTCCACATCGCTGCCGTAGGCCGCTGACACCTTCACAGCGATCTTCAGCTTCCTGTCAGGGAGGACCATGTTGACTATCTTCTTGTTGGCGATATCGTTGTTAGGGACCACTATGAGCTCATGAGTGAAGGTGTTGTACAGATGGGTGGCCCTCATCCCTATATGGCGCACCTCGCATATGTCCCCGTTGTCGAGCCTCAGCAGGTCGCCTATCTTGAAGGGACGATCGAACATCATCTGTAGCCCGGCGAAGAAGTTGGCCAGGGTGGCCTGGGCCGCGTATCCGATGACGATCCCCATGAAGCCCAGGCCGGCCAGGATCACCGTCAGGTTATAGCCGAACAGGCTCAGAATGACCGCGAGGGCGACGAGGGGGATGATGATTATGCCCAGCTTTTCAAGGATGGGAATGAGGACGTCGTCCACTTCCGTATCGGTCTTGGTGGCGAGCTTATGGCCATAGTAGAGGATCACGCCGTCGTATATCTTGTAGATGAGCCACGCCATCACCATGATGAAGGCCACACTGTAGGCCATCTCCAGGTCCGCGATCAGCCCACTGTCGAGGTTCAGGATCTCCAGGGAGCTCACCGCCCCGTACAAGACCATCAGCAGGAGGACAGGACCGCGCACTATCTTGAGGACCAGGTCGTCCAGCTCGGTGGCGGTCTTGGAGGTGAACCTGTGCAGGAGGGGGTCGGCGACCAGGATGATGAACAGGGCTATCACCGCCCATATGGCCACGCTTACCAGGAACGCCCCGGCGTTGCCGTCCAGGGGCCAGGGCATATTGTTCTCCCAGATGCCCAGGACCTTGTTGCTCCCCGCCATTGCCCCGAACACCGGAGTGACCTCCAGCTGCACCGACCGCACGAGCGAGAAGGTGGAATTCCCATCGTTCAACTGGCGTATCTCGAACACGACCTCGAAGGAGAGCGTGGTCGCCTGCATCTCCCGGGCGGTCGAGACGGCCATGATCAAGGACTTGGATTCCCCTGGTTCAAGCTCAATGAAGGATTGGTCGAACTCGATCGAGTACTCACTCTCGCTTGGAAGAACGCAGGATGGGATGATGAGGTAATCAAAGGTGTCGTTGTTGTACAGGACCCATTCGAACTTGGCGGTCGTGCCTGCCGACGTTTCCCTTTGCTCTTCCCCTATTAGGAAGGCGTTCACCGGTTCGGCCGAAACGGCTGGAGCCAGGGCTCCCATGAGCACGACGAGGCCGAGCATCATGAGCCCGGTCAGATGGAACAGCGCCTGCCTAGACCGTACCATTAGTCCCCGGCAGGCCACCACCTCCATCCTATATTAGATTTCTTGCTTCTTGCTGAGCCATGGCAAAGCAATTAATCGTAATTCGTGCATGAACCGGGCATGGAAGAGCTGACCTGGGCCCGGATCGGGCTGGCCGTGGTGGTCATGGCCATCGCGTCGGTGTCCGACTGGCGCAGCCGGACCGCCTCGGACACGCACTGGTACGTGATGGGCATGGGCGGGGCGCTGCTCTTCGGCCTCCGGCTCTGGGAGGAGGGTGCTCCATGGCCATATCTGGCCTGCCTAGCCCTCATCGCCCTGGTCTTCATCGACACGCTACGTGATCGCCCGGGCATGTTCGAGGACGGGGTGAACCTGCCCCCATTGCTGCTGTACGCGCTCACTGCGATCGGCTTCGGCTATCTGACCGTCGAGCACTTCGGGGAGGGAGCCTATTGGGCCCTCGTCACCATCCCTCTGCTCATGCTCCTCTTCTTCATCCTTTACCAGTTGGACGTGATCAAGGGCGGGGCGGACGCCAAGGCCCTGATGGCGCTGTCCCTGGTGTTCCCTGAGTACCCGGTACTGGAAGGGCTGCCGCTATTGGAACTCGGTGAACCGGCCGCCCTGACGCTGATGCCCTTCCCGCTGCTCGTGCTGTTCAATGCGGCCATACTCACCTTGTTGATGCCCCTGGCCTTCCTGGTGGTCAACCTTGCAAGAGGGGACGTCCGCTTCCCGGTGATGCTTTTCGGGACCCGCATGGCGCTAGAAGAGGCGGAGCAGAGGCATGTCTGGTCAATGGAGAGGGTGGTCGATGGGGCGGTGAGGCTGGTCCTGTTCCCCCGCTCCGACGAGGAGGAGGGGTGGGATGCCCTCCGCGAGGCCGGGGTGGAGCGCCCCTGGGTCACCCCCAAGGTCCCGTTCCTGATCCCGCTCACGGTGGCGGTGCCCTTCTCCCTCCTGGTGGGCAATCCCCTCCTCTATCTGATGGGCGTATGACGGCCCCCGCTCACCATATGATGTCCGTCTCCCGCCCGCATTTGGCGCACCTTCGGTCCGTCACGCCGACCGGCTCGGCGGAGAACCCGTACCGGCGGACGAGCAGGGCCCCGCACCTTGGACAGTAGGTGCTCTCCCCCCTTTCCGTGGCCATGTTGCCCACGTAGACGTACTCCAGCCCATGGGCCACGCCCTCCTTGTACGCCATGTCCATGACGGAACGGGGGGTCGGCGGAACGTCGGTCATCCTGTAGTCCGGATGGAACCGGGAGAAGTGGACGGGCGTGCCCACCCCCATCCGGTCCCGCACCCACTGGCAGAAGGAGGCGATCTCCTCCTGCCGGTCGTTCCTCCCGGGGATCACCAGGTACGTCAGCTCGACGTGCATTCCGACCTCCTTCGCCACCTCGCACGTTCGGAGAACGGGGGCCAGCGATCCTTTGCACACCTGCCTGTAGAACTCCTCCGTGAACCCCTTGACGTCTATGTTCACGGCGTCGATGACCCCTTTCAAGGCGCGCATCGGGGCCTCTTGGATGTAGCCGTTGGTGACCGAGACGGTGAACAGTCCCTCGGCCTTGCAGGCACGGCTGGCATCCATCATGTACTCGTACCAGATGGTCGGCTCGTTGTAGGTCCAGGCGACGCCATTGGAGCCGGAGCGCACGCACATCCCGGGCACCTCGTCCGGAGGCACCTCCATCAGCTCGAGGTCTCCCAGGCCGACCTGGGCTATGGGATAGTTCTGGCAGTGCAGGCACCGCAGGTTGCAGCCCACGCCCCCGAACGAGAGGACCGGCTCCCCTGGATGGAAATGGAACAAGGGTTTCTTCTCCATCGGGTCCAGGTGGACGGAGGAGACCTTCCCGTAGCTCAATGCCCGCAGGGTCCCGCCGATGTTGCCCCGCACCCGGCATATCCCCTTCTGCCCCTCCCGGACCAGACATGAATGGGGGCAGAGGAGGCACCGGACCGCCCCATCCTCCCTTTCCCAGAAAGCGGCCTCCTTTGGCTCAACGTCTGAAATGCTCATATCCCTTCGGCTCCAGTTCCGAGCGGACGCCCCCGCTCCTCAAGACGTTCCGGTTCCCTCCGATGCACTGGCCGATGACCCTCGCATCGCTCCCCAGCGCATCGAGCACCCTGTCCAGGCCATCCGGCCGGATGGTGAAGAGCAATTGATAGTCGCCCCCGCCGTGAAGCGCCAGGTCAATGGGGTCCTTACCAGCCTTCAGGGCGATCCGCTCCACGTCTGGGCCGATCGGCACCGAGGGGCGGTCCACCTCGAAGGCCGTTCCGCTTGCCAGGGCCAGCTCCTGCAAGGATGTGGAAAGGCCGTCAGAGATGTCCGTACATGATGTCACCACCCCGCTGGCGGAGAGCAGCGCCCCCTCCTTCACTCGAGGCTGGGGTTCGAAAAGGGCCGTGATCGCTCTGTTCTCGTCGATCCCTAGCTCCAACGCCAGCAGGCCGGCGGCGGCCATGCCGGCCGTCCCCGTCATCATCAGGAGGTCCCCCCGGGACGCCCCCTTGCGCGTGAGCAGCCCCTCCTTCCCCACCAGCCCCAGCGAGGCCCCGGCAAGGACGAGCTGGGGGCACTCCTTGGTGTCCCCGCCCAGATAGTCCGTGCCGTACGCATCGCAGCAGTCCGCCGCCCCCTGGACCATCCCTTTTACATCTCCTTCATCCAGGTCCGCTGGGAGCCCCATGGCCAGTAACAGTCCCAGGGGTTGGGCGCCCATGGCCGCGATGTCGCTGAGGTTGACGGCCGCGGCCATCCATCCCCGCTGCCACCGGGACATGCGGGGGTGGAAGTGGGTCCCCTCCCAGAGCATATCGGTGCTGGCCACCAGATAGCGATCGCCCAGCTCCACCGCCGCGGCGTCGTCCCCCGGCCCGAGCCTGGCCGAAACGGTCAGCATGGATACTAGGGAGCGCACGATCCCCTTCTCGCCTATGTCGCTCAGCCGGGCCATGGAGAGGAGAGGGGAAGAGGGGCGAATAACCCTTTCCATGGAAAGGGCGGGAGGGCCCGGTCGCCCCCTCTGCCAACGCTTGTCATGGGGGTCCATGAGGACCGGGGCGCGCCTGCGACGGGGTCGGAGGGGAAGGGACGTGTTTCGAGCACCATTATGACCGATCGGCCCCAAGTATCGAACCGCGGGGACCTGCATCAGGTCTGTAGGCGGGCTTCCCATTGGCGGACGGCGGACCGATCGGTGCATGTGATAATCCTTTAATAGTGCGTTAGCCAACGGTGGAACGCATGCACCTGCTCCTACCCTATGGCGAGAAGGGGACGATGGAGGCGGATGTCCCAGCCACCGTCCCGGTCCATGTCGTCGGTCCCTGCGAGGTTAGCTGCTCCCAGGATGAGATAGAGAAGGCCCTCTCCCGTCCTTGCGGAGGGCGTACCCTCAAGTCCTTTCTGGAAGGCGCCAAGGACGTGGTGTTCATCGTCAACGATGGTACGCGGCCCACCCCCACCGCCAAGGTCCTGGACGCGCTGGTGGAGCGGATGGACCTCAGGCGGGCCCGTTACCTCATCGCCACTGGAGCGCACCGCGCGCCGACGGAAGAGGAGCTCCTATATATATTCGGGGACCACCTGGAGGACCTGCGGGAGCGCATCGTCGTGCATGATGCGCGCGCCTCCCCCTGCGTTCGCATAGGCAGATCGAGCAACGGCACGGACATGGAGGTGAACGAGATCGCGGTCAACGCTGACCGTCTCATCATCATCACCAGCGTCGAGCCGCACTATTTCGCCGGGTACACGGGGGGGCGGAAATCGTTCCTTCCTGGCGTCGCCTCCTTCCGCACGATCGAGCAGAATCATCGCCTTGCCATGCGGCCGGAGGCCCAGACCATGGTGCTGGAAGGGAACCCCGTCCATGAGGACATGATGGACGCGCTCTCCACAGTGAAGAAGGACATTTTCTCCGTCCAAGTGGTGCTTGACCGCCATCACGGCATCTACCGGGCGGCCGCGGGCGACCTGCATCTGGCCTTCAAGAAGGCTGTGGAATGGGCGGACCAGGTCTTCTCCGTCACGCTCCCGAGGCGCTATGACGCGGTCATCACCGTCGCCCCCTATCCCATGGACGTGGACCTGTACCAGTCGCAGAAGGCCATAGACAATGCCAAGTGGGCGGTGAAGGAGGGGGGCGTCATCATCCTGGTGTCCAAGTGCAGGGAGGGCCTGGGAGACACCACGTTCGTCACCCAGCTCTGCATGTCCAGGGACAAGCGGGCGGTGTTGGAGGCCATGAGAACGGGGTACCGCCTGGGGTACCACAAGGCCGCCAAGCTGGCCGACGTGATGTGCCATGCCGACCTCTGGGCGGTGACGGACCTTCCGCCGCAGGTCCTCGAGGATATGGGCATCGCCCCCTTCCTCTCCCTGCAGGAGGCGGTTGACGAACTGCTGAGGCAAAAGGCCAAAGCGGAGGTCCTTGTTCTCCTCGACGGCAGCGTGACCGTGCCGAGGGTGCGTACCGATGAGTGAGATGATCGAGGCGGAGAGCCTCCGCCGGGTTCGGAAGGAACTCATGACCTGCACCTACTGCGGGTTCTGCAAGAGCGTGTGCCCCACGTTCCAGATGGTGGGCTGGGACCCCAGCGTCGCCCGAGGGAGGATGGTGTTGGCCTACGGCCTCCTGCAGAAGGAGGTCCCGGCCGACCCGTCGGTCCTGGAGCACCTCTACCAATGCACGACCTGCAAGGACTGCGAACGGAGATGCCCGTCCAAGATCGCGGTCGTGGACGTGGTCGAGAGCGCCCGCCGCGACCTGGTGGCCGCCGGGCACATGCTGCCGAGGCACCGGGCCCTGGTGGACAGGGTGGCCGCCACCGGCAACCCCTATGGCGAGGGGATGGGCGTCCCAAATACATTGGGGAAGAGGCCCAGGAGGGCCAAGGTCGGGTACTTCGTGGGCTGCACCGCCGCCTATCGGGACCGCGCCCTGGCGGACGCCACGATATCGGTGCTGGACAAGCTGGGGGAGGACTACACCCTCCTGGACGAGGTATGCTGCGGCAGCGTGCTGCAGCGGATCGGGGTGGACGAGGAGGAGGTGGAGCAGCTGTGGAGGAGGAACGTGGACGGCATCCGCTCCCTGGGCGTGGAGAAGGTCATCTTCTCCTGCGCTGGCTGCTACCGCATGTTCAAGGAGGAGTACCCCAAGAGATTGGACCTGGGGTTCGAGGTGCAGCACATCACCGAATATCTGGCCGAGAGGGACCTCCCCCTGAGGCCTTACAAGGGCGTCGTGACCTACCATGACCCGTGCCACCTGGGCCGGCACTGCCATGTCTACGACGCGCCGCGCAAGGTGCTGTCCATGGTCCCTGAGGCCACCTTCAAGGAGATGGCCCGGAACCGGGAGACGGCGGCGTGCTGCGGCGGGGGCGGGGGGGTGCGCTCCGCCTACCCCGAGCTTTCCCGGGGGATCGCCGGCCGAAGGGTGGACGAGGCCTCGTTCGCTGACATGCTGGTGACCACATGCCCGTTCTGCGTGACCAACCTCAAGGCCGGGGCCGCCGGAAGGGCCGCCCCGGAGATAATCGACCTGGTCCAGCTTGTGGACAGACTGCTGTGAGGACCTATGGCAAGGGTGCGCGTCTACCGTAGCCGGGCCGAGGCGGGCGAGGAGTGGCGCCGCCTCGGGCTTCCGGAGGGCGCCCTTGACCTTTCCGAGATCGACCTCGGGCGGTTCATCTTCCTGGATTCCCTGCCCCCGGAGGGAATGGAGGTGCTTGGGAAGGAGCTGGCCCCTCACGGGGGAACGGTGCTCCCTTGTCATGGGCCTCGCGCCCTGGTCGCGATCCCCCCTCTGGCCCTTGGGGCGCTAGTGCCGGCGGAGGCGTCGGTCCTCCTCCGTGAGCTCCAGGATGCCGTGCGGGACCGCTACGCGGGGGAGCCGCCTGCCTTTGAATGGAAGGGCGGGTCCCTGGACCTCTCCAGGCCCAGGGTGCTGGGGATCTTGAACGTCACCCCGGACTCGTTCTCGGACGGGGGAAGGCACTTGGATGCCGATGCAGCGGTGGCCAGGGCCTGGCAGATGAGGAGGGAGGGGGCGGACGTCATCGACGTGGGCGGGGAGTCCACCCGGCCCCGGTCCATGCCGGTCCCTCCGGATGTGGAATGGGCGCGCATCGCTGACGTGATCAGGAGGGTCAGCGCCGAGGTCGGCGCGCCCGTTTCGGTCGATACCCGCCGGCCGGAGGTGGCCCGGAGGGCGCTTCAGGCCGGGGCGGTCATCGTGAACGATGTGTCGGGGCTGCGCGAGGGCATGGTGGACGTCGTCCGCCAGGAGGGGGCCGCGGCGATAGTGATGCACATGCGCGGCGAGCCGGCCACCATGCAGAACGACACTGGGTATGTGGACGTGGTGGGGGACGTCTATGCGTTCTTGGAGCGCCGGGTGAGGGACGCCGTTCGCGCAGGGGTGCCAAGGGAGAGGCTGGCCATCGACCCCGGCCTCGGCTTCGGCAAGGACCTGGCCGGCAACCTGGCGATCATGTCCCGTCTGGACGAGCTGCGCTCGATGGGAAGGCCGGTGGCCATCGGGGCCTCCAGGAAGTCGTTCCTCGGCAGGATCGCCGGGGGCGGTCCCGAGGACCGCCTGGAGGCGAGCCTCGCCGCGGCGGCGGTGGCGTGCTGGCAGGGCGTCCAGCTTTTCAGGGTGCATGACGTCAAGGAGACCGTCAGGACTTTGAGCGCGGTCAGCGCGATGAGGACGGGGATCAGCCCAGCGCCATAAAGAGCATTACCGCGATCAGGACCGCCATCGCCAGTCCCAGGAAGGCGATCGTTCTGGCACGCTCCCTCCGGGCCTCGGTCTCGGCCTTGGCCCGACATTCCTCGGAGCAGTAGTCCTGACCCACTTCGACGGCGGCATCGCAGAAGAGGCAGTGGGAATGCTCGGGGAGGAGGCTCATGACGATCGGACCCTCAAAGTTGAGGGGGGAGATAAGGGTTTAGGGCGAAGGCCGCAGGAACATCGAGCCGATGCCGGAGGCC
The DNA here is from genome assembly GCA_021372335.1 of Methanobacteriota archaeon. GTDB lineage: Archaea > Thermoplasmatota > Thermoplasmata > Methanomassiliicoccales > UBA472 > UBA472. The sequence goes on along the minus strand of JAJFUR010000028.1, from coordinate 3,598 downwards.
AGCAGCACCTTGATGGCGTCCCCGACCAGGAAGGGCAGTACCCCCATCGTCACCGCCTGACCCACATCCAGCCCGAGGACCAAGGCCAGCTGTATGGCCCCGGGCAGGTAGATCGCCAGGACGCCGAGGGCCATGGCCCCCGCGACATGGAGGAGGGTCCATCCCTCCCTCCTCTCCACCAGCTCGCCCAGGATGCAGGAGGCGAGCATGAACCCTATCAGGTACCCTCCGGTGGGCCCCACGAGGGCCGCAGCCCCGGCCATCCCGCTGAACATGCCGAACGCGGCTCCCATTCCGAGGTACAGCCCCTGCCCGAGCGCGCCGTACCTGCCCAGGACCGCCGCGCCGAGGAGGACGACCAGCACCTGGCCGGTGAAGGGCACCGGGGTGAACGGGAGCACGATGCGCACCTGGGCGGCCAAGGCCATGAGCAGCGCCAGGAAGAGGGCGGCACAGACCTTCGTGGCAACGCTGGACCTCTCCCTCCACTCATACAGATGGTCGGAGGCTTGGCCCCGCCATCCTTGCACCGTGTCAAGCACTTGCATGGCGGAGGCGATATGAAAGCCTGCCCGATAAACATTTCCAGGGGCGGGGCAAGCTTTAATTGCCAGTAGTGGGCTTTTGGGCGTCATGTGGAAGGTCTTCGGTGAAGAGGCGGTCATGGTCCAGTTCGGACCGCTCCTGAAGGAGCGGATGATAGATCTGTCCAGGCGGAAGAAGGACCGCGCCCGGTTCCTCGACCTCATCGAGCAGGTCGAGATAGTCCATTACCTGGACATCCACCAGACCCTTCACGTGTTCCGCATGGACCTGCCGAGGACGTGCACGGCGGACGACGTGGAGTTCCTGAGAGGGTTCGTGCAACGGATCATCAAGGGCACCGAATTTCCAATGGTGGACCTGGACGGGGAGGAGCAGAAGGCGGTGCTGATCATCTCCGCCGAGGAGCCGGAGGATGAACACCGGGTCCGCATGGCCGAATGGTACAAGATGAAGAGAGAGATGGACCAGAAGAGGGAGGCCTAAACCAGCTCCGCCATCCGGTCCAGTCGCTCCAGCTTCTCCCCCGGGTCCCCGGTGTTCTGGACCCTCACCCAGTCCCTTAGCTTGTCCAGACCCTTGCCGCTCGCCAGGATGTCCATCGCCTTCCCGACGCCCTCCTGTAATGAGCTGGCATCGCCACAGAGGTACAGTATGGGGGCGGTGTTCAAGGCCACGATGTCCCGGCGCGCCCCTTTCTCCTTCCCCATGAGCACCCTGATGAAGCGCACCGCCTCCCTCTCCCTGTCCAGGCTGCTGAGGACCTCCCGCTCCTGGGCCACGGGGAGCCCCATGGCCTGAGGGGTGATCTCGTAGCTGTCGATCTCCCCATCCCCGTGGAACTCGGCGATGATGGTCCTTCCCAGGGTGGAGAGTTCGTCCATGCCCCTCTCCCCGCTGGCGTCCAGGCCGTGGGCCACGATGCCCCTCTGGTACCCCATCTCCCTCATGGTCAGGGCCAGGGGAAGGACCAGCTCCTTGGCGTAGACGCCCCTTACCCCCACCTCGGGGGAGGCGGGATTGGCCAGGGACCCGGCGATGTTGAGGATCGTCCCGAACCTGATCTGGGAAAGGATCCTTGACAGCGCCTGGGGGTGCACCTTGGCGCTCATTCCGTTGAAGAGCCCTATGCCGGCGACCTCCACGCTCCTCCTCACCACGGACGCGTCGCATTCCACGTCCACGCCCAGCGTCTCCGCCATGTCCACTATCCCGCACTTCGAGGTTATAGCGCGCGCCCCATGCTTGGCCATATGGACCCCTCCGGCCGCGGCGACGACCGAGGCCAGGGTGCTGACGTTGAAGGTCTTGATGCGGTCCATGCCGGTGCCGCAGTTCTCCACGAGGACCCCGTCGACCTCGGGCCTGGCCTTAACCGTGTCCAGCTCGAAGATCGCCTCCCAGCTGCCCGCGATCTCCTCCGGGGTAGGCCCGGCGGAGGTGAGCGCGGCCAGGAACGCCCCCTGTTGCAGGTCCGGCTGCTCGTTCAGAAGGACCTCGCGGAACATGTCTCTGGTCCTTTGCCTTCCGATGTGCTCTCCTCTTATGAGCGCGTCGACGGACGCGCCGAACTCCCTAAGCTGCTCCTCCATCATTATATTCGCTCCTCATCACAATATGACCACTGCCTTCTGCCCGGTGCGCCCGGAGGCGTGGGCGAAGGCCTGGCGGACCTCGTCCAACGGATACCTCCCGGTGAAGAGCCAGGAGAGGTCCGCTCCTTTCCTCAACAGTCCTACCGCCTCCCTGCCGTGACCGCTCGCGTTCCCGTAGCTGCCCACGACCATAAGTTCGCGATAGTGTACGTCCCTGACGTCGATCGGGACCGGCGAGTCCTCATGCCGTGGGCCCGAGAACACGCACAGCCGGCCCCCTGGGGAGAGGAGTTCGAACATCTTGCGGTCCAGGCGCACGTTCGGTGTGCAGGGGATGATCACGTCCGCGCCCCTGCCGGCGGTCGCCTGCATCACCATGTCCCTTACATCATCCCCCTTCGGTTCGGACACGTGATCGAAGAGGCCCTTCGGCACCGGCCACAGCCTTTCGGTCCTGGGCTCGCTGAGCATGATGGTGTCGGCCCCCCTGTGCCGGGCGAGGAAGGCGTTCAGACAGCCCATCGGCCCTCCCCCCAGTATCAGCACGCTGTCCCCGTTGCCTACGCCCAACTTCGACTGGGCGTTGATGCAGCATGCCAGCGGCTCAGCCAGGGTGAGCAGCACCGGGTCCGAGTCCCCGATGGGGACGAGGCGGGATGGATCGTCGACTGCCAGCAGTTCGGCCATGCCCCCGTCGGTGTTGAACCCCATTATCCTGACCTGAGGGCACAGATGGTCCATGCCCGCACGGCATAGGGAACAGGCCTTACAGGCGGACCCGGGCCATACCTGAAAGAGGTCCCCCTTTCTGAGACCTGAGGAGCCTGCATTGAGCACTTCGCCGGTGACCTCGTGCCCCGGAACCCGTGGATAGGTGAGGTCCCTGTGCCCGGCCTCCAGCATCTTGATGTCCGTTCCGCAGACCGCACATGCCTTGACCCTGAGCAGAACGCCTCCCTCGGGGAGGGCGGGGTCTTCGACGTCCTCGACGCTCAGCACGCCGGGGGAGCGCATGAGCGCAGCCTTCACATCCTCACCATTGGGTAGTTGGATATATCATCCAACTATTTAATCGATGCGTGCTATGCGCTTCATCTCCCGGTCCGCACGGTGGATGGGCGAGTAGTTAAATCCGTAACCGCCTTGACGGTCCGATGCCCTCTAGAAGATGGACGATCCTGGTCGTAGCTACCCTTTTGCTCGGGGCGGGGCTCGTCCTTCCCCTCGAGAACGATGAGGCATGCTATGCTCCAGGCCATGGGCCTCTGTGGACGACCGAGGCCGAGGGCGCTGCTCGACCCTCGGAGCTGGCGCCATCCCTGGCCACCCTCGCTTCGGCCGGGGCCTCCCTGTTCAACATCACCGTGTCGTTCAGCTACGAGCTTTTGGACGGGATGGAGACGGCCCCCTGCGCAGGCGCCTTCGTCCAGCTGCGGTTGGGGGGAACGAGCGCTTTCCAT
>JAJFUR010000003.1 GCA_021372335.1 Methanobacteriota archaeon | reverse complement strand
CATCACCGCGAAGGCGGACAGGCAGGGCATGAAGGTCGCCATCACCAGGGCGAACACGAAGAGCTGCTGCACGGTCATGACCGCCGCCAGGTCCGCGGTGCCGAAGAGGACGACGAGCAGCTGGAAGGACATCTCCTTCCGCAGGACGCCGAAGAGGAGGGCGATGATCGTTATGGCCGGGAGGCCCAGGAAGCCCTCGGTGAAGAAGGCCAGGGGCTCGACCACCTTGGCCAGGACCCCGTAGGCGACCAGCAGCTCCAGGGCGATGCTGCCGGCGAGGAGGATCGGGAAGGCGAGGACGAAGAACTCCTTGATGCGCATCCAGGTCTTCACCGCCACGTTCCGGGGGCGCGGGACGGCAAGGTCGGGGATCTCGATCATCAGCCCGGTCGGCTCGAAGCGGAGCGCGCGGTGGAGCAGCCGGCCGAGGAGGAGCACCAGGCCGAACAGGATGGCCAGGATGGCGAGCACGTACACCGGCCCGCCGTAGCTGCCCACGGTGCCCACGATTACCGCCATCTGCGCCGAGCACGGCACCGCCATCACTATGATCGTCCCTAGGATGAGCCGCTCGCGTCTGGACTCCACGGTGCGGGTGGCCAGGATGGCCGGCACGTTGCACCCCATCCCCACCAGCATCGGGATGATCGCCTGCCCGTGCAGGCCGATACGGTGCATGACGCCGTCCATCAGCACCACGACGCGCGGGAGGTAGCCTGAGTCCTCGAGCACCGCCAGGAGCAGGTAGAAGAGGAGGATGTAGGGGACGACCACCGCCAGGATCGCCTGCAGGCTCAGATCGAGCCCGGACGCCAGGGCGGTCCCCAGCTCCCCTCCGATCATCTCGGCCAGATCGGCGAAGAAGGTTCCAGTCACCGAGGCGTACGCGGTCAGCAGGGCCTCCTCCAGCCAGGAGCCGAGGCCGATGATCGCCGCGAGGAGGAGCGTCAGCACAGCGAGCAATATCGGGACCCCGGTGCGCGGCCTCAGCGTGAGGTCGGAGAGCCTCTGCCCGAGGGTGCGTGGCTGGACCTTGGGGCGGTAGACCTCCGAGAGGATGCGCCCCGCCTCCCCGTACCGGTCCCGGTTGATGTGCACCTCGAGGTCCTCGCCATGCTCCTTCCGGAACTCCTCCCTCAGCCGGTCGACCTGCGTGAGGATGTACTCCGGCACGCCCTCCGCGAACGCCTCGTCCCCCTCCAGGAGCTTGATGGCGACCCCTCGGACCGGGTGTTCCAGTTTGAAATTGGCGAGGCCGAGGCGCAGCACCTCCAGGTACGCCTCGATGCGCGGATCGTACCTCACCCTGAAGGTTGACCGCCTGGCCTGCCCGCCCGCTATGGCCCTCAGCAGCTCCCCCATGCCCTCGCCGGTGATCGCCACGGTGGGGACGATCGGGACGTCGAGGATGGCCGAGAGCCTTGCGATGTCCAGCTCCCCGCGCTTGCGGGCGGAGTCCATCATGTTCATCGCGACCAGCACGGGATGGCCGAGCTCGATGAGCTGGAAGAGGAGCACGAGCGACGGCTCCAGCCTTGTGGCGTCCGCGACCAGCAGCACGCAGTCCGGGGAGGAGGAGCGGAGCATCTGCGCCGCCACGCGCTGGTCCTCCGTGCCGCCCGTCAGGGAATAGAGCCCGGGCAGGTCGATGAACGTGACCTTCTTCCCGTTGACCATCATGTCGGCCTTGAGGTAGTCGACGGTGGTGCCCGGGTAGTTCGAGGAGATGGCCCCGACCCCCGTGAGGCGGCTGAAGATCACGCTCTTCCCCACGTTGGGATTGCCGACGAGGAGGACCTCCATCACCTATCACCGCGGTGCCGGTGGCGCGCCCGGTTCCTGGTACGAACGTGCACCAGGTCGGCGTACTCCTTCGCGAGGGCGACCCGGCTGTCGCCCACCTTGACCAGGACGGGGCCGCCCATCGGCAGCCTGTCCTCCACGATCAGGGGGCGTTCGGGAACGAAGCCCATCGCTATGATCCTCCGGATCTTCTGCGGGTCGTCGCACACGAGATGGGAGATCGTCCCCTCCTCCCCCTCCCCCATCTCGCTCAGGACGATCGTTCCCTCATTCCCCGAGGGCCGGAGCCTGTCCATCGCGGGAATGGGGTCGCCGTCCGGGCATGTGCTGGGGTTGTTCATCATCTCCGAGATGCGCCGCTCGCTCTCGTCCGAGAGCATGTGCTCCAGCCGGCACGCCTCCTCGTGGCTCCTCTCCTTCTCGATGCCAAGGACGTCGACGAGGAACCGCTCGAGCAGGCGGTGCTTGCGCTTGATCGCCTCCCCTATCCGGAGGCCCTTCTCGGTCAGCGTCGCCCCCTTGTACCGCTCATAGGAGATGTACCCCTGCGAGTCCAGGCGCTGCATCATCTCGGTCACGCTTGCCGGGGATACGTCCATCCTCTTTGCGATGTCCGAGGTGCGCGCGGGCGTCCCGTCCTGCGTCAGCTCCCACAGGCACTCGAGGTACTCCTCGACGTTCTCGCTGACCATGATTTAGGCCTACCTAATCATTCGTATTTATAGATTTCTTAAGGCCTAAAATTGGCCATACGCCCTTAGAAAAGGGGAGCCTAAAGCCTCAGAGGTCCTTGAAGGGCACGAGGTCGCAGCACCCGCACTCATGGCACATGGTGCGGAAGGTCATCGTGCTCAGGCCGTGGTGCATGAGGATCTTCTTCGCCTCGGCGTTCAGGCGCAGCAGCCGCTCCGGCGTCACCGGCTCCAGCTCCCCGAGCGCCGCCTCCAGGGCGGGGCGGTTGAGGGGATTGACCTTCAGCGCCCGGATGCTCGGCACCACGCCCATGCCCGCGAGTTCGGCCACGCCCTCCAGGACGTTGGTGTCCGATTCCCCGAGCCCGATGAGGATGTTCGAGGCGACCTTTCCGCGGCCGAACACCTGGACCCCGTACCTCAGGAGCTCCAGCTGCCTTGGCAGCTCGAGCTTCGGGCACACCGCCCGGACGATCCGGGCGTCATAGGACTCGATGTTCAGCTTGAGCTCGTCCGCCCCCGCCTCGTGCAGCCGGTCGATGTCCTCGAACCCGTCCACATACGGCTCGACGCCTATGGGGACGCGCGGGAGCGCCCTGCGCACCATTTCGACGGCGCGCACCATGCGCTCCACCGTCCGCTCCACGGAACCGACGACCGCGGAGGTGAACGCCACCGCCTTAAGCTCGCCCTTGCGGTCGGCCTCCAGGACCATCGCCACCATGCGGTCCAGGTCCAGGTCCTTCGCGAAATCCTTCCCCAGCCTCCGGGAGGTGCAGAACAGGCAGTCGAACACGCACTCCTGCCCCAGGTTGAAGAACGCCTGCTCCGGCGCATGATAGAGCACCGGCTTTAGCTCGAGCTCGTCTATGAACGGCATGCCGTTCCTGAGCAGGGAATAGCCCTCCGGGCCGCCGAGCAGCTCGAACTCCCCCTCCTCCCGGGAGATCGCCTTCTTGACGCGCATGCCATTGAACGCCAGGACGAGGGAGGCGGAGCCAGCCCCCGGGCCGGCGGTGGAGCGGCTCAGCCGGAACGGGGGGCGGAAGTCCCTCGGCACCTTGACCGCCCCGCCGCAGATCAGGACCGCCTTCCTCTCCACCGGGCTCAGAGCAGCTTCCATTTCGCACCTTCCGCCGTGTCCTCGAGCTTGATCCCCGCCTCGAGCAGCCGGTCGCGGAGCATGTCGGAGAGGTCGTACATCTTGCGCTTCCTCAGCTCCCTGCGGATGTCGATGAGCAGCCGCATGACCTCGTCCAGGTGCTCCTCTCCCCTGTTCTCCTCGGGAAGGATGGCGAAGATGGCGTCCATCTCCCGCATCAGCCCCAATATGGCCGACACGCCCTCGGCGCTCAGCTCCCCCGCGTCCATCGCCCGGTTCGCCTCCCGGGCGAGCTCGAACAGGTACGCCAATGCGCCCCGGGAGTTGAGGTCGTCGTCCATCTCGGCGAGGAACCCCTCCCTGACCTTCGCGACCAGCTCGCTTGCGTCGGACCCGCCCCGGGGGGTGTGCGTCCGGAGCGCCTCGTAGGCGTTGTGGATGCGCCGCAGGGATGCGGCCGCCTCCTCCAGCGCCGCCTCGCTGTAGACCAGCGGGCCGCGGTAGTGGGTGTTGAGGAGATAGAAGCGTACCACCTCCGGGGGATGGCGCGCCAGGACGTCCCTCACCGAGAAGAAGTTCCTCAGGGACTTGGACATCTTGGCGTCCGCCACCTGGAGCATCCCATTGTGCATCCAGTAGTTCGCAAGCGGCCGCCTGGTGACCGCCTCGGACTGCAGGATCTCGTTCTCGTGGTGCGGGAAGATGAGGTCGTTGCCCCCGCCATGGATGTCGATCGTCTCCCCGAGCAGCTTGCGGACCATGGCGGAGCACTCGATGTGCCATCCGGGGCGGCCGGGGCCCCAGGGCGAGGGCCAGGAGATCTCCCCCGGCTTCGCCGCCTTCCACAGGCAGAAGTCCATGGGATTGCGCTTGGCGGCGTCGACCTCGATCCGCGCCCCTGCCTGCATGTCCTCCAGCCTGTTCCCCGACAGCTTCCCGTACTCCGGCGCCTTGGAGACGTCGAAGTAGACGCTGCCGTCCGCGGCGACGTACCCGAAGCCCGCGGCGACGATCTCCTGGACCATCGCTATGATCTCCGGGATCGTCTCGCTCGCCCTGGGATAGGCGTCCGCCCGCCTCACCCGCAGCGCGTCCGAGTCCCGGAAGTACGCGTCGATGTACCTTTGAGCGATGGCCAGGGGGTCCGTCCCCTCCTCGTTCGCCCGGGCGATGATCTTGTCGTCCACGTCCGTGAAGTTGATTACGAGCGTGACGTCGTAGCCGCGGTAACGGAGGTACCTGGCCACCATGTCGAACACCACCATGAAGCGGGCGTGCCCCATGTGCACGTCATCGTAGACCGTTACGCCGCAGACGTACATCTTGACCTTTTTGTCCTCGATCGGCCGGAACTCCTGCTTGGCCTTGGCCATGGTGTTGTA
>JAJFUR010000051.1 GCA_021372335.1 Methanobacteriota archaeon | reverse complement strand
GATGTTCCTGCCATTCCTTCGGTATTGAGGGTAATGTATATGAACTTGCGCTTAGGAAAAGGCTAGAGGCCTTGGCGGCACCTGGATGCGGGAGCGGCATTGGAAGGGCCGTGGATGGTCCCCTCTATTTCCTCTATTATCATCATCTGAGATATATCTTCGATCACATCTTCGATCTTCCCCTCGTGACCCCTCAGGGACCCTCAGGCCCCATCACCCTTATGGATGGCCGTGGGAATAGCCCCAGTGCGCCCATTGGCCATGCGGGCTGCCCAATCACGTTTTTATAGGAGGACTATAATCTCGCACAAAGCGATGACCTATGGCGAATGAAAAGATCTGCAGCTCATGCGGTGTCCGGCTGGTGGGCAAAGGCACCACCTTCTTCAAATGCCCGATCTGTGGCGTCGAGGAGATCGGCCGCTGCGCCCAGTGCCGGGACCAGAGCGTCAAGTACGAATGCAAGAAGTGCGGATTCGTCGGCCCGTAAGGTGGGAGCGATGGGGACCGTTGCAGCGACCTATTCTCTCATGCCCGAGGACATTGATTTCGACTTTAAGGCCCTGATCGCCGAGCTGCCCAAGGTGGTCCCGGCCTCCATAAGGGTGGCCAAGACGGAGGTCGTGCCCATGGCGTTCGGGCTCAAGCGGCTGGAGGCGGTCTTCGTCATGGAGGACGCCGCCGGGCTGGTGGACAGGCTGGAGGAGGCCCTGCGGGGGCTGGCCGGCATCCAGAACGTCGAGACCGAGCAGGTCACCCTGCTCTGAGGTCTCAAAGGCCTGCCAAGGCCCCCCTTTCCTTTTCTCAATGGAGCTACCGTGCCTGAAGTGGTGATCTTCGATGGCTACATGGACGAGCCAGGCTCCTTGGGCGTCCCGCCGTACATCCACCCGCTTCCGAGGGCGGCCTTCGGGGCGGTGCGCGCCGCTGGAGGCGTCCCTCATTATATCACAGTGGATGAGTGGCGAGCGGGGAGGGCGGTGCCGCCCTGCGATATGCTCATAGTCCTGGCGGGCATGTCCGTTCCAGGCAGGTACCTCCGGGGCATGCCCGCCTCCCGCCGGGAGGTCCTGCAGCTCATCGAGGGGCAGAGAGAGGAGACGGTGCTGGGGGGGCCCGCGGCCCTGGACCCGGAACTCCGGGGGCGCTTCTGCTACGCGCACTACCTGGACGCCGCCGCGGCCGCCTACGACCTGCTGGACAACGGGCGGGCAAGGGATCGCTGGCGCACCATGGAGGAATGGGACCTGTGGTCCATGCTGGGGGCGGATTGCGTCCTGCACCATCCGGACCACCCCCAGCCCCTGATCGCTGAGCTGGAGACCTACAGGGGGTGCGTGCGCTACCTGACCGGGGGATGCTCCTTCTGCGTGGAGCCGCTGAAGGGCCGGCCGGTCTTCCGGGAGCCGGAGGCCGTGATCGCCGAAGCCCGGGCCTTGAGGGAGAGGGGGGTGGTCAACTTCCGCCTGGGCGCGCAGACCTGCATCATCTCCTACAAGGCGGAGCTGGACGGCACCGACTGCCCCCGGCCCTCCCCGGAGGCCCTGGAGGAACTCCTCTCCGGCATGGCAGCCCTCTCGCCGCAGGTGCTGCATGTGGACAATGCCAACCCGGCGGTGATGGCCAGGCATCCAGAGGAGACAGAAAGGGCCTTGGGCGCGCTGGTGGCCCATTGCACCCCCGGGAACGTGCTCGCCCTGGGCATGGAGACGGCGGACCCCGCGGTCGTGGCCACGAACAATCTGAACGCTACCCCGGAGGAGGTGCTCTGGGCCGTCCGGGCCATCAACAGGGCCGGTGGGCACAGGGGCGCCAACGGCCTTCCCCATCTCCTGCCGGGCATAAACGTCCTCGTGGGCCTCGAGGGGGAGCGACCAGAGACCCTGGAGATGGACCTCCGCTTTCTCAAGGGCATTCTGGACGAGGGGCTGCTCCTGCGCCGGATCAATATCCGGCAGGTCGTTCCGGTCCGAAGGGCGTTCGAACGGACCGTGAGCCACTCCCAGTTCCTGAGGTTCAAGGAACGGGTCCGGACGGAGGTGGACAGGCCGATGCTGGAGCGCCTGGTGCCTGTCGGCACGGTCCTGCGCTCCGTGTACACCGAGCTGCGGGAGGGGAAGGTGACTTTCGGCCGGCAGATAGGGACGTACCCCCTGCTGGTGGGCATCCCCCACCCGGTGGAGCTGGGAAGGTTCTACGATGTGGCGGTGGTCGGGCACGGCTTCCGCAGCATAAGCGCGGTGGAGTTTCCCCTGGCCGTAAACTCCTGTTCGATCATAGCCCTGGAGGCGCTCCCTGGATTGGGGCGGAAGCGGGCCGTCCGTCTGTTCCGGGCGCGCCCCCTGGAGGGCCCCGACGCCGTGCGGAGGGCCTTGGACGATCCCCGGGTGGCAGATGCCGTCCTTCCGTTCCTGAGCTTCGACCGTCCCCAACCCTAATTAGCGAGCAAGCGGATGCAGTGCGGCCCATGGAGTACCGTGACCTAGCCCGCTACCCCTTCCTCAAGGAGGCCACGCAGTTCGTCAAGGAGCGCCAGCTCGGGCTGGAGGACCTCGTCTCCTCCACCTTCGCCGCCGAGGCCAGGAGGAGGGGGAAGGCCCGGGTGCTCACCGCCCTCAGCGACCTCACCGTGCCGAACGGCCCGGTGACCTCGGAGGAGGAGGCGGCCCAGGAGGTCCTCAGCTATCCGTACGCCCGTCTCCTCGTCTCATGCATTGGCGATGAGGCGCTGGTCCGGCGCTACGCCCTGGCCGAGGCCAAGGCCTTCAACGAGCGCCTGCGGAGGGACGACATGGGCACGGTCATAATGCTGGCCGGGGAGCTGGGGGTGGAGGCGGCGCTTGCCGGGGATTCCCTGCGGATGCACTTCACCGATTTTCTCGGCTATACGTCCGGGCTTCGGGGCCCGGAGTGGAAGCTGGTCAACCAGGACCTCCGGAGGGGGTACGTCCTCCTGGAGAAGGCACGGTTCGTGCGCGTGCTCGAACAGGCCTTGGACGAGCGGATCGAGGACGAGCTCCCGCTGCCGGTGAACGACGAGCTGCTGGAGGCGGTGCGGGGGGACCTGGCCGAGGTGGCCGCGGCCCTGGAGGCCTACAAGGAACGGTACCGGGACGAGGGGTTCGGGGAGGTGAGCATCCTGAAGTTCCCGCCCTGCATGCGGAAGCTGGTGGCCATGGCGCAGGCCGGGCAGAACATGCCGCACGCCGGCCGCTTCGCCCTTACCAGCTTCCTTAGCTTCATCGGGATGCCGGTGGACGACATCATCGGCCTTTTCAGCGGCTCCCCGGACTTCGACCGCTCCAAGACCGAGTATCAGGTCAGGCACATCACCGGGGATGGGGCCGGGAAGCGGTACACGCCCCCGGAGTGCGCCACCATGCGCACCAACGGGCTGTGCTTCGAGCCGGACGAGCTGTGCAACGGGCGGAGGGTGCGGCATCCGCTGACCTACTACCGCATCCGCTCCCATGAGAAGGACGGGGAGGGGAAGGGCGCTAGGCCTTCCTGAGCCAGGAATAGGTGAGGACGGCCCTCTGGATTGCGGTGAGGTTCCCCACCACCGCGAACCACAGCATCATGGCCTCGAAGGCGTTGATCTCGTACCCGAGGAGGGCGACCTCGGGCGAGCCCAGCAGGACCATGCCCAGCTGCACGAGCGGCGCGAGGAAGGAGAGCACGATGCGGTCGGCCCTCCCCAGCAGCCCAGCGTACATGCGCTTGGCGCCCACGGCCTGGGCCTGGGTGCCCATGTAGCTGGTCAGCAGGACGCCCACCAGCGCCATCATCCCGAGGTAGGGGGAGCACCAGGCGCTCACCGCGACCCCGCCGATCATGAGCATGTCCGCGTAGCGGTCGAGGACGTGGTCAAGGAAATCGCCCGTCCGGTCGGCCTTGCCTACCAGCCTGGCCACCTTTCCGTCCAGGCCGTCGAAGAAGCCGCTGACCAGCACCACGACCGCGGCCACGGGGAGAAGTTCCCAATGGGCGTGGGAGAGATAGAGCAACGCCCCGGCAAGGGCTGCCAAGGCAAGCGCGATCAGCGAGATGTGATTGGGGGGGACCTTGACCATCGCCTTGGCGACCGGGTCCATTATGAAATCGACCTTGCTGCGGTGGGAGTCTAGGACCATCTCAACGCCTCCTCGCTCCAGTCGATATTCCCCGCGGCGTACTTCTCCCTTTCCCCGGCCAGTATGGCCAGCACCGCCTCCGCCGTCTCTTCCTGGCCGAGCCCGGTGGTGTCCACCTCGAACACCGGGACACCGGAGCCCATGGCCTCGGCGAGGATTATGTCCAACGCCTCCGCGAGGACGTTCTCCCTGATCTTGGCCGCCGGCCATCCCCTTCGCTCGAGCCGGACCGCCAGCGCTTCGGGGCGGCAGCGCAGGACGATGACCATGTCCACATCGAGGAGGTGCGCCAGATGGCCTACCAATATGCCTTCGGCATAGCCTTCCCTTCCCAAGGCCTCCTGGAGTTCCTCGGGGTCCACCTCATAGCTGTCCCGGGCGGGGTCCTTGCCCCTCAACAGCCCGTGCCTCCTGGCCAGCTCATTGACCTCCAGCACGTTCCAGCCCTTGGTCCGCACCGCCGCGGCCACGGTGCTCTTACCGGTGCCGGGGGTGCCGGTCAATGCGACTAGCATGCTACCCCATCCGATAACGCATACAAAAGGGATGCCAAGGGGGCATTCCACCCCCTCGGGCCCGCGGACCTTCTCCATCCGTTCGAGGGCGATGCTCTTGAACCGCCCCGCGGTATAAGAAGGGGGGTGGAGCATGCTACCGTTACGGTTAAATACTATTGTTCGGGGCCTTCTCTGCCAGCTTGCTCATTTCCACGAGCGCCTCCTCGAAGAGCAGACGCACCCGCGCCCGGTGCGCCCCTTCGGCCGCGGCGGTGGGCATCCTTCCCGTGGGGGGATAGGTCCATTCCAGCCCTAGGTCGACGTCCATCAGGAAGAGCGAGGCGGGATCGGCGAGCCCCATGGCCCTTCCCCTGCCCTGGAGCGCCTCCCTCAGCTCCCCGAGGGACACCTTCCCCTGGCCCACCTGGTCGAGGGCGGAGACGATGCGGCGGACCATGTTCCTCAGGAACTCCCTGGCCCGGAGGTCGATGACTATGCACCCGGCCATGGGGCGCACCTCCACGGACCCCAGCGAGCGGAGGGTGGCCCTGCCCTCAGGCCTGCAGAAGAGGCGGAACTCATGCCTGCCCTCGAACTCCTTGGCCGCCGCCCGCATCAGGGCGATGTCCTGGCCCCGGTATGGGAGGTGGTATCTGTACCAGCGGTCCTTGGCCCGGCGGGGGCTGAAGGCGGCCGGTACCTCGGCAAGGGCATAGCAGTGCACGTCCCTGCACTTGGCGTTCAGGGCGGCGAGGAGTTCCTTGGGGCGGAAGGAGGTGTCCACCGCGAAGACATTACCGAGGGCGCTCACCCCCCGGTCGGTGCGGCTGGCCACCCGGAAGCGGCCCTTGGCCGCCGATCCGATGGCGCCGATCGCGACGAGGGCCGAAAGGAGCTCGCCCTCCACGGTCCGCTCGCCCGGTTGCCGCTGGGAGCCCATGAAGCAGGTGCCATCGTACGCGAACTTGACCGCCAAGCGGACCATGGCAGGGATATAGGAACGAGCGCTAAAGGCCTTTGCAGGGCGGGAGGACAAATAGATAAATGGGGGCGGCGGTCCCGGATGCGATGCCGCAGTTTAAGGTCGTCCTGGTCGGACCGCGCGTGGACGGGAACGTCGGGGCCGTTGCCCGGTCCATGGCCAACTTCGGTTTCGCCGAGCTGTGCATGGTGCGGCCCTGCGAGCTCACGGAGGAGGCCTTCCGGCGGGCCAAGCACGCCGGCGACATCCTGAGGGGGGCGCAGGTGGTCCAGAGCTTCGAGGAGGCGGTGGCGGACTGCTTCCATGTGGTGGGCACGAGCGGCAAGGTCACGCCGGGGGAGAAGCACTACATCCGCATCCCGCTCTCCCCGAGGGAGTTCGCCGAGCGGGTGGAGGGCGTGGAGGAGAAGGTCGCCCTGGTCTTCGGGCCGGAGGACACCGGGCTCACCCAGGAGGAGCTTGCCAGGTGCGACGTGCTGGTGAGCATCCCGGCGCATGAGGACTATCCGGTCCTCAACCTGTCCCATGCCGTCGCCATCGTCCTCTACGAGCTGTACCAGAGACATATCCACATCAGCTCCCCGCGGAAGGCGGGCGAGAGCGAGCGGGAGATGCTGCAGCGGTTCTTCGATGAGCTGCTCGACGCCATAGATTATCCCGAGTTTCGCAGGGAGCGCACCTCCGTCATGTTCCGGAGGATGATGGGCAGGGCCATGCCCAGCAAGTGGGAGTTCCATACCATCATGGGCGTATTCGGGGATGCGACGAAGATCATCAGGGGCCGATGATCAGGGGCCGTACTTCCCTAGGACCTTCCCCAGGTCGTCCCCGGGGGCGACGGAGGGAGGGAACCGCTCGCTCACCTCGGAGATGCCGGTCACGATGGCGATCATGCGGATGTTCCCTTCCATCCCCTCGTCCACGCGCACTCCGAACTTGACGGTGGCGTCCTCGTCCAGCACCTTGGTTATGCTGGAGACGATCTTGTTGGCCCGCCTCATGGTCAGGTTGCTGCCGCCGGAGATGTGGATGAGGGCGCCTGTGCCCCCGCGGATGTCCACGTCCAGCAGGGGGCTGTTGACGGCGTCGCGCACCACCCCGTCCGGGTCGGCGTTCTCCCCATAGAGGATGGTTGACACGCCCCCATGCTCCATGATCGTCCTCAGGTCCGCGAAGTCCAGGTTGATGAGCGAGGGGACCGTGAGGATGTCCACCGTGCCCTTGATCAGCTCCGAGATCAGCTGGTCGATGATGGCCAGCCCCTGGTCCACGGGGAGGTTCTCCACCATCTGTAGGAGCCGGTCGTTGTCCAGCACCAATAGGCTGTTCGAGGCCTCCCTCAGCCTCTTCAGCCCCTTCATCGCGATGTTCCTGCGGTTGGCGCCCTCGAAGCTGAACGGGGTGGTGGCTATGGAGATGACCATGGAGCCGCTGCGGCGGGCGATGTCCGCCACGACCGGGGAGGCCCCGGTCCCTGTGCCACCGCCGAGGCCGGTGACGATGAACGTGAGGTCCACGTCGTGGAAGAGCTTTGAGAGCATGGGGGCGGCGTTCAGCGCGCACTCCTCCCCGATATCAGGGCGCCCGCCTGTGCCCAGCCCCTTGGTGTATTCCACCCCTAGAAGCAGGCGGTTCGGGCATTCGGTGGCCTTGAGGGACTTCTGGTCGGTATTGATGGCTATGGTCGTGGCTCTCTCTATGCCAAGCAGGTTCAGGCGGTGGATGCTATTGCATCCGCCCCCGCCGCACCCAACGACCAGAATGCTGAGCTCGTGCAGCTCTACCTCCGGCTCTTCCAGCCCCTCGAAGCGCGCCCCCATCCCATAGCTCCTGCGACGGGCGGGAGGTCACCGCAGCTCGCCCATGGCCTTGTCCAATCGCATGCGGACGTACTCGCGCACCGCGTTCCGAATGGCATCGTCGATGGAAACGGAATCGCCCTCCTTGACGAGGGATTCCAGCTCCACGACCTTCACCTTGGGCAGCTCTACCGTCACCCTTTGGATGTGCTCAGGAGTGAAGTTCGTCTCGATGAAGGAGTCGATGGCCGCCCGGATGGCGTCTGATATGGTCGGGAACTTGCCGCCATCCACGAGCGCCTGCAGTGCTCCTAGCTTGTCCGCTTGGATCCTTACGGTTATCCTCTCGCTGTCGCTCATGCCCGGTCCCGACCTACATGTCCGACAAAAATTACTTATTTGTCTGACAAATAGACGATATCTTTTGAACATATATAAAAGTTGGTGGTTGGCCAGGAGCGCGGGCTGTTCATGGCCATGGTGAGGGGGAGGGGGATCGCCCGCACCATGCTCTCTCAGCATCCCTCAGCATTCTAGTATATGTTCTTACCGAAAACGTTTATAAAGGGGTATATAAATAACCGGGAAAGGTGACCCATTTGGCCAAGATACAGATAGAGAACGTCGTTGCCTCCACTTCCCTCGGGGAAGAGCTTGACCTGCAGTCCATAGCCCTCGCCCTGGACGGGGCGGAGTACGAGCCGGAGCAGTTCCCCGGGCTCATC
>JAJFUR010000041.1 GCA_021372335.1 Methanobacteriota archaeon | reverse complement strand
AGGAGGCGCTCGACGATGTCCGCCGCGGAGAGCTTGGGATCGCTCACCCGGGCGAAGAAGAAGAAGCATTGGTCCGGGAGGGGGGAGAGCAGCCCGGTGCGGTCGACCGCCCTCTTTATCCTCCCGCGCTCGGCGGCCATCATCTCCGCCGCCCGTTGCACGTGGCCCTGATGCTCCCGGACCAGCCTAGCGCCCACATGCTGCTCGATCGCCCCCAGGTTCCAGGAGGGGCGGGCCCGGTCGAGCATCTCCACGATCTCCGCGCTGCCCACGCCGTAGCCGACCCTGAGCCCGGGGATGCCGAACGATTTCGTCAGCGAGGATATGATGAACAGGTTGGAATGGTTCCGGACCTCGCCCATGCAGGACAGGGCCTCGTGCCCCTCCACGAGCTCCAGGAGGGTCTCGTCCAGGAAGACCAGCTTGCCGAACGCTTCGCACTCGTCCACCAGCTCCATGATCCGGCGCCTGGGCTCCACCGTGCCGGTGGGGTTGTTGGGGTTGCAGAGGTAGAGCGCTGTGGCGAGGGGGAGCCTTTCCTTGATGGCGTTCATGTCCAGGCGGAAGCCCTCCCCCTCGATCAGGGGCACGTCCATGATGTTCGCCCCCTGCATGCGGCACGCGTGGGCGTACTCGGAGAACGTCGGCCTGGGGATGATCGCCCTCGCCCTTCTGGAGAGGAACACCTCCGGGAAGAGGCGGATGAGTTCGGTGGAGCCGGCGCCCGCGATGACGTTCTCCGGCGCCACGCCGTGGTGGGCGGCGATCGCCTCCCGGAGGGCCGTCGAGCTGTCGTCGGGGTAGTGGCCCAGGTGCTCGACGGCCTCCTCGACCAGTTGCGGCAGCGCGGCTGGCGGGCCGTACGGGTTCAGGTTGTGACTGAAGTCCTCCACCCCCGGGACCCTCCAGCCCTGTCCCCCGTGGACCGGCCGCTTAATCGGCAACAATTCCTTTCTCACAAGGTCTTTGATCTGCATCGGCGCCCTTCCCCGTGTCCACTGGCCTTAATGGGATGACGAAGATCTCGCCCTTCTCCTTGAAGAGCATCACCTCCACGCCGTACACGGCGCGGATGATCTCCTCGGTGATGACCTCCGCCGGAGGTCCGTAGCTGATTATCCCGCCGTCGCTTATGATGATGACCATATCGGCGTACTTCGCTATGAGGTTTATATCGTGCGAGGCGGTGATCACCGTCACCCCCTGGCGGGAGAGGTCCTTGAGGGCCTGCATCACCTGCAGCTTGAACTTGAGGTCCAAATGAGCGCTCGGCTCGTCCGCCAGCAGTATCTTCGGCTGCTGCACCGCCCCCTTGGCCAGGAGCACGCGCGCCTTCTCCCCGCTGCTGAGCTCCGCGAGCTTGCGGTCCTTGAGATGGGTGACGTGATAGGCCTCCATTGCCTCCCGCACGAGCCGCACGTCCTTCTCCCCCTCCCACCAGATGCCCGTGACGTACGGATATCTGCCCAGGGAGACGAACTCCTCTACTGAGAGGTGGAAGTCGTCGGGCACGTCCGCGGGGATGTTGGCGCAGAGCTTCGCCACCTCCATCATCCTGAGGCGGTCCAGGTCCTTACCGTCGATGTAGATCGCCCCCTCCTGGGGCTTGAGGACCTTGTTGATGCAGCGCATGAAGGTCGTCTTCCCGCAGCCGTTCGGGCCGACGATCCCTATCAGCTGCCCCTTCCTGGCGCTGATGGTGATGTCCTTCAGCGTCCTCCCGCACGGGTTCCGTTTGGTGCCGTAGCTGAAGGAGACGTTATCGACCCTCACCGTCAGCTCGTCCTCACATGACATATTCCTTACCCATCCGGACCATTAGATAACCAAAGAACGGCGCTCCGATTATTGATATTATGGCCCCGATCGGGAGCTCCGAGGGGGCCACCGCGGTCTTGCATACGATGTCGGCCACCAACAGGACGTTCGCCCCGAGCATCATGGAGGCCGGGAGCAACAGTCGGTGGTCGCCCCCTATGACCATGCG
>JAJFUR010000007.1 GCA_021372335.1 Methanobacteriota archaeon | reverse complement strand
CCGTGAACATCGAACTGGCTGAATGGACAACGATGTCCAGGTTCTTACCTATGCTTGGAATAACAAAACGGGACCAGCAAATAGATCAGTAAATCCGATGAAGGGTCCCGAGAGATCAGCGGGCCGTCCTTATCGGGAACCCATTGAAAAAACGGACCGGTGCAGGGGTGGAGATTTGAACTCCAGAACCACTAAGGATAGGATCCTAAGTCCTACGCCGTTGGCCAAGCTTGGCTACCCCTGCCTCTACCGTTCAACGCCGAATCCCTATTTATCCTGTCGGTCATATAGCCCTTGGAGCATCGCCCGGGCGTTCTCCAATGCCTTTTCCCTTCGCTTGGGATAGCTCTCCACTTTCGCTCTGACGTGGATGCAATCGTCCCCGCTGGAGATGGCCAGCTCACCTAGGAACGCCCTCTGCTTGTCGAGGCGGAAGAAGAGCTGCCCATCCTCATCCAGGCGCTGGTCCAGGGTCCTCAACAGTTCCTCGACGTCTTCCTTCGAGAGCCGCTGGAAGAACTCCCTGATGACCGGTCTGCGGGAAAGGGCGCAGCTCATGATCAGGATGGCGTTGCCATGGTACCCCTCTGTGCGTTCGACAGAGACCTCCTCGCTGCCCGAGGCGAACGCCATCGCCTTCCTCACCCTCTCCTCGACCTCCGTAGCTTGGCAGAAGGCGCGGAGGGTTAGGTGCGTCACGCTCATTAGGACGGCTATCGCGCCAACGGTTCAAAAAGGATTTGCCCCTCAGCAGCATCGCACCATTCTGAATTGGTCATAGCCGATCAGCACCCTACGGAAGCCGCGCAGCCGTTCGTCCAGGGCCGCGTCCCCGGAGTCCACCCGCAGAACCTGTGTCTCAGCTAGCTTGGTCGGTGTCGCCAGTATCAGAACGTTGGCCGTCCCAACGGCCTCGATGACCCGGGGCGAGAGCTGTTGGTTCCCCCTGCCCAAGATGAATCCCTGCCGGCCTATTGGGGTCAGCAGTAGCATCGTCCTCCGTCCATTGATGGCATGGAGTAGGTCCGATTCGGTCGCATCGGAAAGGACGATTTCGCCGGCAAGATAGGCGTCCACCCCCAGCAGCGTCTTCGGCCGCCCCATCCGGTCGGCCACGGCCTTTGTGGTGGTGCCCGGGCCTAAGATATATAGCGTTCCAGGGTCCATCCTCTCGACCACGTACTCGGCGATGGCCTCCTTCTGCTCCCTGTCCGATGTTCCGAAGACCGCGCCCTTGGGGGGCTGTATTCCCTCCAGGGCAGGGACCTTCATGTAGCCGTATGGCCGGGCGCGCACCTCGCCCTTCCGGAAGGCCTCCTCGTCCACGTCCATCACCTCCGCCATGCGCGTGCCCGAACGCTCCGCCAGGAAGGCGGAGATGATCTTCCCAGCCTCCTCGGGGCTGTTGGCGAACACGCCCGAATGCATCTTCACCCCGGCCGGGATGCCGATGACAGGGACCCTGTCCCCAACCACGTCCAGCACATCCCTGGCCGTGCCGTCCCCGCCGCAAAAAACGATCAGGTCGACCCCCCTGTCGAGGAAGGCCTGACATGTCCGGCGCGTGTCCTCCGCCCCGCTTTCCCCCTCGACCTGAAAGACCACCTCATGCTCCTGCCCGAGGGCCGCGAGGACGGAAGCGCCCATCTCCCCCGAGGCCGTGAGGAAGCGTACGTCCCCCTCTATCATTGCCAGGGCCCGGGTGGCTTTTCCCTGCGCCACCGGAACCGCTCCCCTGGTCACCGCCTCTCGATACGAATCCCCGTCAGTGCCTTTCAGCGCCACGCTTCCGCCCATCCCGGCGATGGGGTTCACAACGAAACCAAGGAGCACGCCATGGAAACGTTCACCATCGACATAAGGCCTTTGAGAACCGGCATGATAGGTTAGGGGATGGTACGGCGCCTGCCACGCGCCGTACCTGTAACGTTTCAGGAAGCCGGGGGCCGCTCACTGCACCAACGGGCCCATCTGCCCGACCGGGTGCAGTCCGTTTTCGGTCGGCCCTTTGGCGACCATGACCATCTCGGGCACGAGGTACTGCTCGGGGCGTTCCTCAGCCTTCCGGTCGCTCTCTTGCATGTACTGAATGACCTCATCGGTGAGGGCGGTCATGAAGGACATGCTGACCTGGGAGCAAAAGGAGTCGATGATCTTCACCACGCTGTTGTCTATGACCGAGAAGGCCTTGCTCAGCGGCAGGTCGTCCGTGATGCTCAGGAGACGGTCGTTCTCCACCACCACCGTGGTCTTTGCTATTCTCTTGAGCTTCTCTATCCCCATCTGAGCCTTGTTCGCCCTTTCCGTCTCAAAGGAGAAGGGGGTGATCGCGATGACGAACGTGATCGAGTTCAGGTCCTTGGCCACCTGAGCCACCACTGGGGCCGTTCCCGTTCCGGTGCCTCCGCCCATCCCGGCGATGACGAACACTATGTCCCGGTCCTTAATGGCCTCCCTTATGGCATCCTTAGCGCACTCCGCACAGTATTCCCCCACCTCAGGGAATCCCTCGGCCCCGCGCCCTTCGGTGACATCCTTCCCGATGAGCAGCTTCTTATGCGCATTGACCTTCTGCAGGGAGCGCTCATCGGTGTTGATCGCCACCGTCTGCACGTTCTTCCTGCAGCTCCCGAAGATGTTGTTCACTATATTGTTCCCAGCACCCCCACACCCCACCACAGATATCTTAGGTTCTGTCAGGCCCCGGCTGAGCATCGTTACCATCTGCTCGGTCCTGACCGTTTGTTCCATTGTTCCGGCTTCCATTCCTTTTGCCCCCATTCCTCTTGCGCGCAGCGCCTTGCGGCGCATACGCTAAGATAATTAGTGCATCCCATCCCTTTGCGCTCCTGTCCAGAGCAGGTCCGAAGGCCCCTACATCCTGGCCGCGATCTGCCTGTTTTTGGTGAAGAGCTCGTCCTTGACCTTGTCAAGGTTCTCTTTGCTGACGAACTCCTTCCTCAGGCATTCGACCACGATGTCCTCAACCGAATTGTAGTAGCCGTCCTCCACCATCCCTTCCATGATGCTACGTACCGCCGGTGGGACCTTCACCACCAAATCGCCTTTGCCAGAACCCTCGGCCCGCGCTCCTCCATCTCGTTCTATGAACGCGCGGA
This sequence comes from Methanobacteriota archaeon, assembly GCA_021372335.1. Taxonomy (GTDB): domain Archaea; phylum Thermoplasmatota; class Thermoplasmata; order Methanomassiliicoccales; family UBA472; genus UBA472. Next base: position 44,014 of record JAJFUR010000007.1, on the reverse strand, counting down.
GGGCGATCCGTGCAAGCTGCGAACGGTTCGAGATCTCTGGATGCCCATCGATGAACTCATCGATGAGCTCCAGGTCCTCGCCTTCCAGGCGCAGCGATATTCTCTCTCCCTCCATAGCGTATGGTCCTCTTGGCATAGACTAAAAATCAGATTGTCATACTAAGTATTTAAAATGTCCGCCTTTTGTCATACAATGTCATACTGACTTAAGGGGGAGGGACTTCCGTGAACATCCTCTCATAAAAATATGAAAGGCGATGGAACAATAAATACCTCTGGCCATATACCATTGAGATGGATGAAGGAATGCATGGGCTGCGGGAAGCAGCTTCTGGACGATATGAGGTTCTGCCCCTATTGCGGCCGAGCGATGGCCGAGGAGGACCTAGAACGCTTCGAGCCTGCCAGGGGGGAGGTCGTTATCTCCGTGATCTCGCCGGTCCGCGTAACGGGAAGGGAGGGCACCTATGCGCTGGTCCTGACCAAGGAGCGCCTCATCTTCGCCCGCATCAAGGACGTCGCGGCGGACAAAGCCAAGAGCGAGCTTCGCCAACTCGGCATTTTCATGCCCGGGTCCAGCGGCTCCGACAACGTATCACGGTTCTATGAGATGGCCCCCGGCCAGGTGCTCGCTGAAAGTCCCGACAACCAGGCCGTGGACGTGTCGGACGTCCTCTCGGTGCGCCTTTCATATGACGGAGAGGGTACCGGGGCGTACGTGGCCCGTTTCCGGCTGGAAGAAGGGGATCTCACGGTCACCGTTCCCTATGAAAGGTACTACCGGGACCTCCTCATCCGGATGTTCGAGGGGCGCATCAGCTGGTGATCATATCTCCATGTGGTCCATCTCAAGCATCAACTGATAGAAGTCGATTCCAGCGACCGTGCCTCCGTTATGATAGATCTCCATCAGACGCTGCTTCCCCACCCTCAGCACCTTGGAGCTCACGCCGTACTTGATGGATGAGCTGGCCTCGATGAAGGCGGCCAGATTATCGCACCCCTTCAGCATGGCCCCGTCCACTACCCATCCTCCCTCGTTGTCATTGGCGCGGGTGCGGAAGGGGTCCACCAGCAGCTGCTCGAAGTCGCGGCGCCAGGGCGCCGGGAGCAATGGCAGGAGCTTCTCCATCACCTGCTGCTGCTCATAGTCCGAAATGAGCTCCTCCAAGCCCCCTACGGACCTCTTCACAGGGGTGATGATGTCCTTGGTGAGCACCTCCGGCAGATCGTGGAAGAGGGCCGTGTAGAAGTTGCGGACCAAACGCTCAGGAGGGGCGTTGATGCGCAACGAGCAGAGATAGGACATGATCGCCACCATCAGCATGTGCCCGAGGACGGAGGTCCTGGGGATGCGCGGAGCCCGGGCCCAGCGCTGCTGATAGCGCAGCTGCCCGCAGAACTCTATGAAACCGTAGGATTTCTTTGCCAGCATGATGCGCTGCACTCCGATGAGATCGTAGTGGTCCTCGATCTGCATCTCGATGCTCCTCTTCGTTTCATCGATGCCGAGCATCGTAGGGTTAGCGCTGTAGATCAAATGGAACTCCCAGTTCGTCGCTAGGTAGTGTGCCGCCCTCAGCACGCGGCGCTCGATGCTCTCCTCATCCCGGGAATGATAGGCCTTGAACCGTTCCAGGAACTCATTGTCGATATCCGGCACCTCCGAGACCAGCTCCCGGAAGACGTACTCGTTGAGTTCCTTCCCCTTCTCCCGTTGCAGGTGATGGAACACCGGCGGCTTCAGGTCCGTGAGGAAGAGACGATGGAGGAACTCGAAGATCCCGCCCTCGATCAGCTTGGGCCAGTCGATATGGGTGCCCTTCTCCGTCTCCTCGAACCTTGCGAGCACGTACGCGATGACCATCTTGTGCGACTGCTTGTCCAGCTCGGTCAGTTCGACGGGGCGGATATGGTCGTTCCACCGCTGCATGTTGGCCGCCTCGAAGAACTTGTAGATCAACTTGGCGTTCACTGGTCCTTGGGACATGGCGCTCTTCCAGGAATGTACGGCAACGGGATTAAGGCTTCGCCTGCGGTGCGCGCCGTGACCGATCGTGGCAGAAGGAACTCACATCAGCTTCTTGCACTCGGGGATCTCCTTCAGTTGATCGAACGTGATCTTCAAGGTGACCACGTCCCCCACCTTGTCCACATGGTCGATGGGGATGCAGAGGGTTGGTCCGAGCAGGGAGAACTTTTTGATGCCCAGGTCCTTCTTGGACTGCATGTTCAAGGTCACGCCGATATGAGTTAGCTTCCAATCCTCGACCGAAAGTTCGAAATCGTTCACCGTTCCGATATTGTAGGCGTCCGAGGTCAATACCGATTTCAAGAGAACGTCCTTGATGCTGACCATTATGACCAAAACAGTAGCGAACGAACGCCATAAATCACTTTCGCTTCCCTTTTCACAAATATGAAGTGACATGAATTGGATCCAGCTCCTTCTCAGCATCTAACGATGATGGGCAAACTTTTCATATCCAATTCCGATTCCAGGCCGTGGAAGGCCCAGGATTGGATGAACGGATGCGCCGTCTATACCAGGCGAACCGAATGAGCATCATGAAACTCTCCCGGACCAAGAACAAGGGCGGGAAGGCCGCCACCCAGGTCGATATCATGCTGGAGACGGGGGAGGTGCTGTTGAGCGTGAACATCCGTCCCTCCAAGGTATTGTATACCGAGGACAAGAGCTATCTGACGTTCTTCGTCAGGCACGATCCCAAGCTCACAGAGGCGGAGATCGACGCCCTCTTCGAGAGGGCCCTGGCAGAGAGCGTGGGGAAGGGCTGACCCCCGCTCTACATGAAAAAGGGTTTATCGGCCCTTCGCTTTGCCCTATGACGTGCAAAAGAGGCAGGTCGCCAGATTGGCCGTGGTCGTAGGGCTGCTCATCTTCTTGATCAAGCTGACGGCCTACGCCATATCGGGCTCGGTCGCCCTGCTGTCGGATGCGCTGGAATCGATCGTCAACATCGCGGCCTCCGTGATGATGACGGCCTCGATAAAGGTGGCATCGATGCCCGCCGATGCGGACCACAAGTACGGCCATCAGCGCGCGGAGAACATCTCCAGCATGGTGGAGGGGATGCTCATCGTGATCGCGGCCATCCTCATAATCATGGCAAGCCTCATGCGCCTTTTCGATCCTCAACCCTTTACCTCCATAGGCCTTGCTCTACTAGTGTCCCTGGTGGCCACAGCCATGAACGGAGGGATGTCCTACCTGCTCATGCGGACCTCCCGCATCAGCGGCTCGATCGCTCTGGAGGGGGACGCGAAGCACCTTCTGTCCGACGTCATCTCCTCGGTCGGCATAGTCATCGGGCTTTCCCTGGCCGAACTCACCGGCTGGTACATATTGGACCCCATCCTGGCTCTGATCGTGGCGGTGCTCCTGATACGCATGGCCTATTCGGTCCTGACCAAGACGCTGTCCGACCTGATGGACCAACGGTGCCCTGAGTCGGAGGCGCTGATCGAATCGGTGCTCAAGGAGCAGGGGGGCTTCCTGCAGTTCCACGACCTGAAGACCCGCAGGGTGGGGGGCAACGTCTACGCCGAGATGCATATCTGCGTACCCGCGAAGAGCACGATGGCCGAGGCGCACGAGCTGACGGAGAGATTGGAGGAGGCGCTGCGTGCCAAGGTCCCCGGGATAATCGTCCTTATCCATGTGGAGACGGAGAAGGAACTGGTCGGCTCACCATCTGAGGAGTGAGAGCCGATCGCACGCCGTCCTCAGCACGTCGTCCCTCTTCGCAAAGCAGAACCTGACCGTGTCCTCTCCCCCTTGATGATAGAAGGCCGAACCGGGGACGCCGGCCACACCGCACTCCCTCAGGATGTGGAGCGCCCTCTCCTTGGCGTTCCCACCGGGCACGGAGCTTACGTCCGCCAATATGTAATACGCGCCCTGAGGCACGTGGGGGCGGAGGCCCCCCTCCCTCAGCCCGCTCACCATCATATCCCTTTTCGTCTCATACTGCAGGCAGAGCCTGCGGTAGAACTCGCCGGGAAGAAGGGCGATGCCCTTGGCCACACCGACCTGCAGGGGGGCCGGGGCGCAGACGTATACGAGGTCGTTCACATAACCGATCATTCGGGCCAATCTTCGCTCGCACACAGCATACCCGACGCGCCAGCCGGTGATGCTGAACGTCTTGGAATACCCGGAGATGACGACCGTCCTGTCCCTGGCCTCGGGGAAGGCCATCGGGGAAACGTGTCTTTGGCCGTCATAGACGAAGTACTCGTATATCTCGTCGGAGAGGATGAGGAGGTCATGGTCCACCGCCAGGTCCACCAGCCCCCTGAGTTCCTCCCGGGAAAAGACCTTCCCGGATGGGTTCGCAGGAGTGTTCACGACCAAGGCCCTGGTGCGCGGCCCTATGGCGGCCGCGACCGCCTCCAGGTCAAGCCTCCATTCCGGAGGGTGCATGCTCACGAAGCGGGGGACGGCACCCATGGCCAAGAGGGTATTCACATGATAGCCGTAGTAGGGCTCTAGGACGAGCACCTCATCGCCCTCGTTCAGCAAGGCCATGCAGGCGCTGTAGAAGGCCCCCGTGGCTCCGGCGGAGCAGACGACCTCTCCCTCAGGATCGATATCGATGCCGTTAAACTCCTTGAACTTCTTGGCGATGGCAGTCCTGAGGACCGGCAGCCCATCGTACCGGGTGTAGGCGTTCACCCCGTCCACCGCTGCCTGGTAGGCCCCTTCCACCACCTCCCTCGGCGTATCGGTGTCGCACACTCCTTGGGCAAGGTTGATCCCTCCGATACGGTTACACTCCAAAGTCATGTTCCTGATCTCGGACTGGACGATGAGCTGGGACCGCTTGCTGAAATCGATGGGCATTGTATCAGGGACGAATAGTCACCAAGGAAGCTATAACCATATCCGATTCCGTCCGCCCAGTCCAGGAAAGGCTAATGACGTTGAACGATGTTGGCCCCATTGCGCGCTAGCAAAGCGCTTCGCCCCGGGGTGATCACGTGGAAGGGAAGGAGAAGGATACAGCAGCTGCAAACGAGGCCGCCGACAAGGTCGTGGCCCTCAAGGTTCTACAGAGGATCTATTCCGATCAGCTCAACGAGTACGAGAGGCAGATGGACGAGGTCTCGGCGCTGGGAAGGGTCAACCGCAACACGCTCTACAACAAGGCGGTCCTGCACGAGATAGAGGGCGTGGCCCAAAGGAGGGGGTTCGAGGAACTCCTTTCCGCCGTTTGGGTCGCCCAGTCCATGCTGGATGATATCGTCGCTCTTCAACGCACGGTCTGCGTGCTGAAGCGCTCCATGGACGAGGGGGCCTTGGCCAAGGTCGAAAGGGAGGAGAGGGGCATCGACCATGAGAGCCTGCCGTACGAGACCATATGAGCCATCGGGTTGCCATATCCCTGATGGCCTCAAAGCGCCACCTACCCGTTAACGCCCAATGTCACCGTCGCTCATCTAGGATCAGCACGATGGAAAGGGGAGGACGGATATCATCCCCCTTCCCAGCCTCCCATTTGACAGCGGATGCCCGTTTGAAGGGAGGCCATTGAAATCCAGGGCCTTTGCCCCGCGTATCCGACCGGGCAGCGTGGGGGCCGTTCACGCCCCCCGGCACCGATGGACGATGCTCTGAGAAGCAGTGAGGGCGATAGAGGCGAAGGTACCACTCACCCACCATCTCGATCGCTTCCGTTCCCCGGAGACCACGACATCGGCCTTAAGATAGGGAGAGGTGGTCCCGGTCCCCTCACCCCAACCTCGTTGGACGGGGCGAAACGATCCAAAGGAAAGAGCGGGGTACGGCTTCCTTCTCCCCCTTGAAGGTCATTTGCGATGTCCGCGCATCCCGACGGCGAAGACGATGGCGCCCATTGTCAGCAACGCCCCCGCCAGGCCGAAGCCGGCCGTGAACGAAAACGTTCCCACCACAATGCCTGTCATGAACGGGCCGATCGAGTGCCCAACGTCCATGATGGAGCTCAGGACCCCGATCGAGGACCCGTGGGCCGACGTCCCGGCGATCTCGGTCACCAAGGCGGAGGTCGAAGCCGTGACCGTTGCCACAGTAAGGCCGAATCCGATCGAGAGCATGGAGAGTACCACGCCATCGTCCGTCCACGGCATGAGGACTATGGTGATCGCTCCGAGCATGAGGCCAGTGACGATGAAGGGGACCCTTCCCCACCTGTCGGACAGTCGCCCCAAGAATGGCTTCGCCAACAGCATTGCCACCACCTGGAGCCCCATAACGGTCCCGATCTCGAGCGCGGTGAGGCCGAGTTCCTGGTCCATATAGACCGGCAGGAACGTCTCGAAGGCGCCCATGGCAAAGTATTGGACGGCCTCCATCGAGGATGTGAGCATTATCCGGCGCTCCTCGAGCACGTTCCTGAGGGCGGCCACCATCGTCCCCTCGAACTTCTTCGCCTGTACGCCCGTCCCACCCTCATCCCATGGGACGATAAACGAAAGGGCGAGGGCGATCGCCGCGGACACGCCTATGGTCAGGTATAGGGAGGAGAAGGTCGTGTAGTAGAGCAACGCACCTCCGAGGAAAGGGGCTGAGAACCTTCCGACCATGGAGAATGAGGAGAACGTTCCTAATGCCTCGCCTCTCTTGGCGGGGGCGAAGCGGTCCGCCACTGCGGCGGTTGCCACGGGCATGAACATCGCGGTCGCAAAGCCATGGTAGAACCGGACCAGGGCCAATTGCCAGACGTTCGTTATGAAAAGGTAAAGAAATGGCGCCGATGCGAATATGAGGAGGGAGAGGGTGATGACCCTCGCCCTTCCATGTTTGTCCGAGTACGCGCCCGCGATCCCGCTGATCAGGATGCCCGGGATCGGGCTTACCGCGGAGATGAGCCCTATCTGAGCGTCGTCCGCTCCGATGTGCAGCGCGAGCAGCGGCAGGGCGGGGTTCTTGGCCATGGTCGAGGACGCGATGGCGAGTGCGGCTATGGTCCCGAGGACCAGGAGAAAGCGACCAGACGTCCTATCGCGGGAAGCCACAGGGCTGGATGAAGGCTATCGATATTAATAGATATTCCATGCGTCCGCTCACGGCCAGCCTTTGGGCACTGGCTAAGCGGACCGCAGCTCACAGGGCACCATCGATGCACCGGGCATCGTACGGGACAGCGATCCTGCCTAGTCCAGGGGTCGTTAGTGTCGGTATCGCCATGCTCTCAGCGGCAAAGGTGGCGGTGACCCCGCATGTCGGGCTGCACGGCATGGCGGCGGGGAACCGCAACCCTCTTTCAGCCTGGACGAAGGAAAATGGCCACGGATCAGCCGATTCATGGGAGAGGGGTATCCGAACAGCCCGCATGAAGCGGCCTCAGACCAGCTCATCAACCGTATCGACCTGTCGAACTATGGGGCTGGACGATGATAAAAAGGGTTTTATGAGATGATGTTTTAAAGGCAACCGTAGCGAGCCTGCGATCCTTCCCATCCGCGGCACCTGGGATCGTAGGGTCCGGATAGATGGTTCATAATGACCGAGAACGACATGAGAGATGTGATACGGGGATTGAGGGATGTGGCCGCCGCGGAGACAAGGATCAGCTTCGTGGACCCCAACGGGCACCTGTACTATCTCGGGTATGACATCGACGACCTAGTGGGCCGGGTGGTGTATGCCGAGGTTGCATACCTGCTCGTTCACAAAAGATTGCCAAACAGGGCAGAGCTGGACCGGTTCAACTCCGAGCTCATCGGCCATATGCATCTCCCCGATGAGGTGGAGGAGGGCATCAAGCGCAGCCCTGCGGCCGCACATCCGATGGACATCCTGCGCACCGGGGTCTCCCGCCTGGGGGAACATGACCGGGAGGCGCTCGATCTCTCACAGGAGGCCAACCTCCGCAAGGCCACCAGGCTCATAGCCCAGGTACCGACTATCGTTGCCACCATTCATCGATCCCGGCAGGGGAAGGACGTTCTCGAGCCCAGGGACGATCTCAGTTTCGCCCAGAACTTCCTGTACATGTTCAAGGGAAGCGTTCCGGAAAGGGATGAGGCCGATGTCATGCATCGGATCATGGTCCTGCATGCGGACCATGGCTTCAACGCCTCCACCTTCGCCGCGAGGGTCACCGCAAGCACCCGTTCGGACATGTACTCGGCGGTCACCACCGCCATCGGAACCCTGAGGGGCCCCCTCCACGGCGGAGCCAGCCAGAAGGTCATGGAGATGCTGGACGATATCGGTCCGGAGGGGATCGAGGAGTATATCGAGGGCCTATTGGACAATGGCAAGAAGATAATGGGGTTCGGGCACAGGGTGTACAAGGTCGAGGACCCCCGCACCAAACATCTGCGAAGCATAGTGCAGAATCTATGCGACAGGGATAGGACCAGGGAGCTATACGACAAGTGCCTCAGAATAGAGGGTATAGTCCATGCCCGCAAGCGGATCTATCCCAACCTGGACTTCTATTCCGCCGTGGCCATGGACGCGATCGGCGTACCGAAGGAGTACTTCACCCCCTTCTTCGCCTCCAGCAGGATCGTGGGATGGGTTGCCCATATCATGGAGCAATACGAGGACGCGGTGCTGCTCCGCCCCGCATCGAAGTATACTGGGGAGTTCGGCAGGCCCTTCGTGCCAATCGATAGAAGGTGAGTTCCGCCCCCGGGTGAACCGAAGGGTCAGGGCAACCCCTTTATTAATCCGTAAATGGAATCGATAATGACCATTCTTTGGTCGAGGTCGATGCCATGCCATCCGCCAACCAGGACCAGGCGCTTCAACATCTGAAGCAGTGGGCGGACCGCACCGGGTACCAGGTCGGTCCGATCGAGGGGACGGGGAACGATTTCATTCTCGAGGTGACGGAAAGGGACACCTTCCCGAGCGTGCAGTTCATCCATCAGCGCAAGGAACAGCCTTATCTACTGGTGGTCGGCCAGGTCAAGGTCCCCCAGGAGGACCGCCAGCTATTGAAACGAGCTTTGGGCGAGGGGTTCAAGCGATTCATCTGGGACCTCAAGCTGGTGCTGCTGGACAAAGGGGTGGACTTCATCGTCATTGGCGAGGACGAGGGCGACCCGGACGCCTGGGAGGTACATCTCAGGATCTACGTGAAGGAGTTCGATCCCAATCTTCTTCAGGGTGCCTACACCAGGGTGAAGAACTCCTTGATAGCGGTCATCTGGTCCTACAAGAGGGCGCTGGACCAGGCGGCTATGTTCTCCGCCGGTCCTTCTGAGCAGTTCCCGCTCCCCGCCGACGACGTCGACATGGACGTCGCCGAGGACCCAGGGCGCTCCCGCCGGATAATGAACGTCATGGCCAACACCGGGATCATCATGATGGTCACCCTCGTGGACGGCTTCGCCCAGACGATGATGGATGTCGCCGGGGCCATGGCCGAGGGTATGACCGAGGCTTTCGAAGGCGAAGAGGCCGCGGAACAGGTGGCCAGGGAAATCGAGGAGCGGACGCCGGAGGCCAAGGGGCAGATGATGGGCATGATCTCCGAGATGCGCCAGCAGCTCTACGGGCAGATGGCCCAGAAGGTCGGGGAGATCGGGCCGCTGCTCAACGACCGCGTGTTCGACAAGGGCCCGGAGATGGTCGACGTATACGAGTTCGGGCTGCCCCGCCTGACCGAGGAGTTGGATGACGCGACCATAGCCGAATACGCCAAACTGCTGGTGCAAGAGGACAAGTACTTCACGGAAATGTTCGGCGAGCTCACCGCCTGGATGAACGGCCTGCCGCAGCTACCTAAATGAACGCTCAATCCAGCTGTCCCTGGAAATATTCCAGGTGCGCCGGGCATCGGCATTTCTTGTCCCATGGTTCAGGGCATCTGCGGATCAGTTCCACCAGGGCGTCCCCCTTCTCCTTGGTTATCGGCCCCTGAACCGAGGAGGTCTCCTGGTCCAGGAAACAATCGTGGATGATTTCCAAGGTGTATGTGCCGCAGTCTGGGCAGAAGAAGTAGGACTCGGTCCACTCGTCTCCCAGGAAGGAGCCGGACATGGAGGCCAAAGGTCCGCCACTCTCGTCATCAAGCTCGGCGCCGCACTTGGAGCATTTGAGCATGCAGATCCCGTTGCATATACGTGTTAGTAAGAATGACCTTTTTCCTCGGGAGTCTCCGTCGCCCGTGTTTCGCGTCCCGGTCGATGAGCGCATCTCAGCGCGATTCTGCCATCTTCCTCAGCTGCTCGCCGTCCAGACGATAGACGGTCCAATCAGACATCGGCTCGGCTCCCAAGCCCTTGTAGAACGAGATGCTCGGCTCGCTCCAGTCCAGGCACCACCGGTCCAGCCGCTCGCATCCCCTATCCACAGCTATCCTGGCCAAACAGGCGAACATGACCTTGCCCAGTCCAAGACCACGGCACGATTCGTCGACGAACAGGTCATCCAGGTACAGGTTGGCCTTGCCCAGGAACGTGGGGAAGTTGTGGAAGAACAGGGCAAAGGCGACCGGTTTCCCGTTCAGCTCGCCGATGATCACCTCCGCCTGGCGTTTATTGAAAAGGAAGTCCATCAGGACCTCTTCGGTGGCCACGACCTCTTCGGACAGCCTCTCGTATTCGGCCAACCTTCTGATGAAGTCCAGGACCATCGGCACGTCCTTGGGCTGAGCGTACCGGATGATGAAGTCCGGGATGGCCGTTTTGATGTCCTCATCCGAGACCATGTGAACGGGCGGTGAGGGTTTCGCTCGTTAAAACAATTAACTAGGCCTATCAAGGGGAAATGGAGAAAAGGCTGCCGTCAACGCGAACGCGCGATCGGTCAAGCCAGTGAATGGATGGGCCCAAGGTGATTCGAACACCTGACCTCCCGGTTATCAGCCGGGCGCTCCAACCAGGCTAAGCTATGGGCCCGAGTGAAGGGGCGAATGCGGCGTTCAATTTTAAACCTTTCCATGGTCCTGGCCGGTCGGCGTGAGGAATTAATGGGGATGCTTGCCGTTCAGGCCCCGCCGAAAGTAAGTATAAGGTGAAGCATGGCCCAGCCACGGCATGGCCGCAGCTGGGCATTAAAGGATTTTCGGTCATAGAGTTCAAACGGGCGTTCAGTTCCTGAAGGTGACGGAGTACTCCATCTCCTTGGCGCCGAAGTATCTCTTGCAAAACTCGGCGGTCTTCTTCGGGGGATACTCACGGCAACTGAAGATGTCTATGAACGCGCGGTTCGTGTCCTCGGCGAAGTGACCGGAGATCATCGAGGTCTCGATCAGTTGGGCCAGTGAATATCCCTCAACCTTGGGGGTGGGGCCGAACCTGACGACTATGGGATCTCCGAACCTTTTCATCTTGATGTATTCGCAAAGGTCGATGGCGAACTGGGTTATAACCTCCTTGCTCCGGATCTTCTCCGGGTCGCAATGGCTCAGGTCCACTGCGGTCGCCATTCCCCATTGGTCCTCCTTCACATACTTCTCCATCGCTTCCTCATCATTCAGAAGCTTGCCCGCCCTCGGACTCATGGTGTACATCTGTGGTAACGCCCTCTCGGTGTACTTCACCTTGAATTTCCCGCATAAACGCTTCTGATATTAAAACATAACCCGTAACTATATGTAATTTTAAAAAGAATTTTGAGCGTACAAAATTATTTTTAATTCATTGTAAAGCAATGACATTTATTTTATCGCCCTGCTCTATATTAACTAATGCGAACCTTCTGCCCTGCCCATGGCCCCAAAGGGGAACGGCGCAGTCCTTCCCGGGCCTTGTCATCGAGCCTTCCTCACCTCTTTGGGGCATCTTCAATTCTTCGGTTCCCAATCCAATGGGCGCCGACTGAGGACCGACGGACACGGAAGGCCGTCCTCCATCATAGCACGTCCCCATGCACAGGTCCGGGAAAAGGGGTCTCCAGCAATGGCAATCCGGAAGGTCACAGGGCTGACCGGGGGCGACGGACATCAGCAACCGCTCCTCCCCGCTTCCCGATCGGACCTCCCTTGCCCGGGCGAGAAGGTTATCTAATACCATCCTGATTCCTTGCCAATGAGCCCCACCGACGGTCTTAGGAACAAGGGCAGGACCCGCGCGGACATGGAGGACCGCCGAAGGGCGGTCGAGGAACGCACCGGCGTCCGTTTGGAACATTCGAGCAATTGTTCGTTCGATCCCCTCTTGGCCGAGAAGAACGTCGAGAACATGATCGGCTGCACCCAAGTGCCCCTGGGCTTCGTCGGACCCCTGAGGGTGAACGGGGACCACGCCCAAGGGGAGTTCCTGGTGCCCATGGCCACCACGGAGGGGGCTCTCGTGGCCTCGGTGAACAGAGGCGCTTCAGTGATCACCGCCAGCGGAGGGGCTGAAGCGCTTCTCGTAAGGGATGAGATGACCCGCGCGCCCGTGTTCCGGACGGACGGGGTGAGGCATTCCCAAAAGGTCGTCGCTTGGGTGAACTCCAACTTTGACGAGCTGGTGGCGGCCGTGGCGTCCACGACCGGCCACGGAAGGCTCGTCAGGGTCAGGCCCTTCGCCTCAGGCCGTTCCCTCTTCCTTCGTCTTTCCTTCGAGACCGGCGACGCGATGGGGATGAACATGTGCACCATCGCCTCCGAGGCGGCCTGCCGCCTCATTGAGGAAAGGACCGGGGCCAAGCTGATCTCGGTCTCAGGCAACATGTGCGTGGACAAGAAGCCGGCCGCCCTGAACTTCATCGAGGGCAGGGGGAAGACCGTCCTGGCCGATGTCCGCGTTCCCGCACGCTCGGTGGAGGACAGACTGCATACGACCCCAGACGCCATGGTGGAGGCCTGCTATCGCAAGAACCTGATAGGGAGCGGCATGGCGCTTTCCCTTGGCTTCAACGCCCATGCAGCCAATATGCTTGCGGCCCTCTACATCGCCACCGGGCAGGACGCCGCCCAGGTCGTGGAGGGGAGCATGGTGAGCACCACCTGCGAGCCGTGGGAGGGGGGCGTTTACCTTTCGGTACGGATCCCCTGCCTGGAGCTGGGGACGGTGGGCGGGGGGACGAGGCTGCCCTGCCAGAGCGAGGCCCTGTCGATGATGGGCTGCCTGGGGGCGGGCAAGGCCAAGAAGCTGGCGGAGATCGCCGCCGCCCTAGTGCTAGCGGGGGAGCTATCGACCCTGGCGGCCCAGGCCGCGGGCGAGCTGGGCAAGGCCCATAAGGCCTTGGGAAGATAACGTTCCCGAGCTAAGCGCAAATTAAAAACCCTCATATACCTTCAACCGCATGGTGCGGCCGCATGCCAGTCATCAACTTCAACCTCGAGGACCTGAAGGCCTTGGTGGGGACCAAGATGGAGGACCGTGAGGTCCTCGAGCGGATCCCGATGATCGGCGCCGACTTCCATGAGTTCGACCCGGTCACCAAGGAAACGGCCATCGAGTTCTTTCCCAACCGTCCGGACCTGTACTCGGTGGAAGGGCTGGCTAGGGCGCTCCGTTCGTTCTTCGACATCGAGCAGGGGCTTCGCACGTACGACATGGCGTCCTCGGACATCGTACTGAAGGTCGATCCGTCGGTCAAGGCGGTGCGTCCGTACGTGGTCGGAGCGGTCCTCCGAGGCGTCGCCCTGGATGACAAGGGCATACGTTCCCTGATGGAGCTGCAGGAGAAGCTGCATCTGACCGTGGGGCGCAGGAGGGCAAAGGTGGCCATCGGCGTGCACGACCTTGACAAGGTGCGCCCCCCTTTCGTCTACAAGGCCGTCCCTCCCGACTCCCTTTCCTTCATTCCCCTTGCCGAGGAGGAGGCCATGACCCTCGCGGAGGTGCTGGAGAGGCATGAGAAGGGAAGGGATTACAGGCACCTTCTGGAAGGGAAATCCCTCTATCCGGTCATCCTTGATCATAACAACGATGTGCTGTCATTCCCGCCGATCATCAACGGCAGGCTGACCACGGTCACCACCGAGACCAAGAACCTCTTCATCGATGTTACCGGCACGGATCAGAACACCATAGGCGGAGTGCTGAACATAGTGTGCACCTCCCTGGCCGAGAGGGGCGGGGTCATCGAGACCATCGCCCTCCGCGGGGAGGAGAAGGGCATCTCTCCCAACCTGCGCCCCAAGCAGTGGCTGCTGGACGTCGACCGGACCAACGCCTCCCTGGGGCTGGACCTTGAGCCCCTGGCCATGTGCCAGTGCATGACCAGGATGGGCTATTCCGCCGAACCGAAGGGAAGGAAGGTCAGGGTCTGGTCCTCCCCGGTGCGGATGGACCTGCTCCACATTGCGGACGTGGTCGAGGATGTGGCCATCGGGTACGGGTACGAGAACTTCGGCAATTCCAAGCCTACCGCCAGCACAATAGGCGGCGAGCGCAGGATCGAGAGGGTGACGGACCTCGTCCGCCAGATGCTGGTTGGGTTCGGCTACTGGGAGGTGACCACCCTGACGCTCTCCTCCCTCGAGGAGCAGTTCTCCAAGGTGCCGTTCCCCGAGGTCGAGGCGGTGGAGGTGTTGAACCCCGTGAGCGAGGACCACAACTGCCTCCGGGTCCATCTCGTCCCGTCCCTACTGACCGTCCTGAGGAAGAGCAAGCACCGGGACCTGCCGCAGCGCATCTTCGAGGTGGGCGACGTGGTCATCGAGGCGAAGCGCCGACGGCACCTGGCGGTCATGGCCATCCACTCCAAGGCCGGGTTCACCGAGATGAAGTCCCTGACCGAGGGCGTCATGAGGGAGCTCAGCGTGCCGTGCTCCCTCCTGCCCGGGGATATGGGGATGTTCATCCCAGGGCGATGCGCCCTGCTCAAGGTCAACGGCCGCACGGTGGGCCACTTCGGGGAACTTCATCCCAAGGTCATCACCGATTATGAGCTCGGTAACCCGATCATCGCCCTCGAGCTCGACCTCCAGGACCTGATGTCCGGTCGCGGAGAGAAGATCATCTAACCAACGCCGAGGTAGCCAAGCCCGGATCACGGCGCCGGCCTTGAGAGCCGGTGGTACCTGGTACCCCGGGAGTTCGAATCTCCCCCTCGGCGCCTCCTTTTTCAATCCAGCCCCGGCCATGTTTTCCTGGTGCGCAGCCACAACTGCATCATGGCCAGGGCACTGAGCGCTCCGAAGGCTGCCGATATGCCCCATATGGTCCGGCCGTTGTCGAAGGTGCCGTTGAGGATACCCCCAATGAACATAGACCCGAACCAACCGAATGATGGGACCACCCCAAATACCCCGAGCACTTACCACGGGGATCGTCCTGGTCAGGAGCACCGTGAGGGCGCTGGCACAACGATGATCTCCCCCCATGATGATCATCGGCAGCGCCAGCCAATTCCCGTCCGTCGCCGCCACCGGCAGGCAGCCGACGGATTACGCCACCGACCCGGCCAGAATGCTCAGGTATGGCTTCCGTCCCGCCGGCCACTGGCTTACGGGCATCCGCGGCAGGACCGTCATCAGGCCGAACACGGGCCCCATGATGGCGATGCCTTCGCGCCCGTTAGCGTACACGGAGGTGGGGCCGACCCGCCACGCCATGATGAACGGGGGAGGGGGAACATGCAGAGCAGGAGGAATTGCCCTCCTCAGCCTGCCTAAATGGCCCCTGGCAGATCTCGAACGCGTCATCACCAGGGCTGGTGAGGATGAGCCCCTCATCCCCATGGCAAGGCTGTCCGTGAGCGCCATCCTCACCACCGTCCGAAGCCCATCCCCGTCGGCCATGCCCCCTCGAGGCTGAGGCCGTCATCTATGGGTCTTCCATCGACACCCGCGTTCCTGCCTCGTTCGTCATCATGCTCCCATCCCTTTCAATGATCCCCCGCCGCTTGGTGTGGCCCGCCCAAGCGGGTCCGAGGGGTCCGGGTCCGATAAATTTCAAGAGAATTATTTAATATGCACGAATCAATATCCTATCGCTTTAGAGGAGGATGGGAGTTCGATGCGCGTCGATCGTTCCGATTCAATGGACCACCGGGGGAGGCGGTCGGGATGAGCGGGTGCCCGCAGCTGGGCCCCGATGGTAAGTGCCAGGGGCTGTACCTGGGCTTCGCTTGCATCAGGGATAAATGCCTTATGCAGGATAAGGAGGCGGCATGCCCGCACTGCATCGGGGGCGATTATTGCACGAAGTACAATCGGTTCGGATGCATCGGGCCTGAGAACTGCGCCACCGAGAACGATTACCTCGCTCACATCCGGCAGGCGAGAGACAAGGCACTGGGCTAGTAAAGCTCCTTTCTTATCCGGGGCACCATTGCCGCCAGCACGGCCTGCTCCGTTAACGCCTGCCGGTCAATGACACCGTTCGTCAGGATCCCTATGGCCCCCATGCCCGCCCCCTGGTCCCCCTCCTTGAAGAGCTGGGCGCATGCGTCCCCGACGGACAACCCTTGGCGCACTAAGGCGGCGAGGGCTGGCGGATACCGGAAGCCCATGCCGTGCCCTATGCTCACCCTGCCCATGGCATCGATGATTGCGCAGTACTGCACGTCGTACAGGCCATCGGCCCTTTCCCACACACCAGCCTCTATGCCGATCCCCAGGTCCGCGCTCCCAAGACATTCCCGGGCCCGGGCGATCGCCCCCTCCTCCGCCTCCTGGCCCCAGGGCTGCTCTCCTACCCTGCGGGGCACGGCCACCGCGGACACCTCCAAGAGCGGATGGAACCGCTGGACCACGTTCCGGGCCGCGGCCAGCTTGACCGGGTTCAATGAACCGACGTTCACCCTGAGGGGGCGGAGCAGCCGGCCCTCCTGGTCGATCTCGCCCGACAGAACGCGGCTGGAGCTTATGGGGCGGTAGTCGTCCGCTAGGACGTAGGGGACCGTCATGATGCGCACGGGACGCAGCCCGTTCCCCAGCCGCAGGGCGTTGATCCCCTTCCCTGCGGCCTCGGTCTCCTGGGAGACCACCAGAACGTCGAGCCCAGGGTCCGACGGGGCGGTGCCCTCCCGTTCATCGATGGGGGCGATGGTGAAGACGGCCCCCCGTCCTTCCAGGTATGCGCGCACCGCCGCCTCCCTCCGTTCGTACGGGAGCGCGACCGCCTTATTGCGCTCGCAGTAGGCGTCGCTCATTAGGCCCACCGCCACCAGGTCCCCGTTCTCCATGGCCACGTCAAGAAGCCTGCGATGCCCGCGATGGAGCACGTTGAACGTTCCCCCGACGCCCACCTTCGTCATAGCACCGACATCACCAGCGCGCCGATCAATATGATGACGCTCGCAATATACAGGGTCAGCAACTGTCTCCTCTTCTTGCGCATGGTCTGCTCGTTCCCCTTCTCGCATTCCTCGGAGCAGTACCTCCCATCGCCCACGAAGGCCTTGCCGCAGGCCTTGCAATGTCTGTGCTGGGCGATCTTCTGGTTCATGCGTCTCCCACATTTTCCGAGGAATATAAAGCTTGGCTCAGAGGGACCGGCGGTCCAATTCGTTGTTGACTATAGTGATGCAATGGTCGGCATGGTACGACATGGGACCGAGCGTGAGCACCCTCGGCCCGTACTGGAGGAGGAGGTCTTCCTCATCCGGGCTCAGGTCCATATGGTCGCTGAGCACGAAGGTGACGTCCTTCGGAAGCTCCACCCCCCTTATGTCCTGACCGTCCTCCCTGAGATAGACGAGCTCGGTGCCTTTGTCCAGGAGCGCAAGCACGTCCTGGAAGGACCGCGCGCTCACGTAGATGCCAGGGGTGCTCCTCTCCTCCCCCTTGGCGTCCCTCATCAGGGCGTTCCGGATCAGGGCCCCGGTGCTCCTCTCGTCGGGGTTGAGGTAACGGAGCTCGCTCCCGACCAGGCGGATGGTGCGCACCGGCCCCGGGGGGCCCTGGAGGATGAGCACGACCTCCACGTCCCTCCGGATGTCGTGGCTGAGGAAGAAGGCGGAGTTGATGCACCTGAGCAGCACGTCCAATCGCCCCGCTCCGCCGGCAAGGTCGTCCAGCTTGAAGTCGGCGGCGGTGGCCGCCTTGTGCCCGATGACGATGAAGCGCCTCATTGCAACCCTTCCAGCTGCCCGCCCTGCATCTGCTTCATGAGCTGCTTGCGCAGCTTGCGGTTGCCCATCAGCCCCCTCACGGCCTTCTTGGATGTGTTATACTGCTGCAGTAGTTCCCGGACGTGCTTGGGGTCCATGCCCGAGCCCCGGGCGATGCGCATGACCCGGGAGGACTTGATGAGCTTGGGGTTCTCCATCTCCTCCTCGGTCATCGAGTCCATGATGATGCGGTACCGGCGCAGACGCTCCTGGGTCTCCTCCACGTCGACCTTGTCCTGCAGCCCCCCGCCCAGGCCGGGGAGCATGCTCATCAGCTTCTTGAGGGGGCCCATGTTCGTGAGCATCTCCATCTGCTCGTACATCTCCTTGAGGGAGAACCTGCCGGACATGATCTTCCGGGTCGTTTCCAGGGCCTGTTCCTCGGTCATGGTCTCCTTGGCCGTCTCGATGAGCGATTGAATGTCCCCCATCCCCAGCATGCGCGAGATGAAGCGTGCCGGGATGAACGGGTCGAGGTCCTCCAGGTGCTCCCCCACGCCGATGAAGACGATGGGGGCCTTGGTGCGGGAGACCGCGCTCAGCGCCCCCCCTCCCTTGGCCGTCCCGTCCATCTTCGTCAGGATGACGGAGGTGATGCCCACCGCGTCGTGGAACGCCTGGGCCTGCGGCCCGGCCTGCTGCCCAACGCTCGCGTCCATAACCAGGATGCGCTCGTCGGGGTTGGCCACCTTGGCCACCGCCTTGAGCTCCTCTATGAGGTCCGCCTCCAGGGCATGCCTGCCAGAGGTGTCGATGATGATCACGTCCAGGCCGCTGAGCTCCCTCATGCCGGCCTCGACGATCTTGACCGCCGACCGCTCCCCGGGGCTCCCGAAAACGCGCACCCCGACCTTGTCACCGATCTGCTTGAGCTGGTCGTAGGCGGCCGGCCGATGCACGTCCGCGGCTATCAGGCCGACCTTCAGCCCTTTCTTGTGGAAGTATCGGGCGAGCTTCCCGGCGGTAGTGGTCTTCCCCTGGCCATACAGGCCGACCATCATGATCACCTGCTTGCCCAAGGGGAGCGTCCTCTGCTCGCCGAGGATCTTGACCAGTTCCTCGTAGATTATCCTGATGACGTGCTCCCGCGCGGACTTGCCCGCGGGGGGCCTCTCCGTGAGCGCCCGGCGCTCCATTTCCTTGGTAAGCTCCAGGACCAGCTTCACGTTGACGTCCGCCTGGAGGAGCGCTCTCTGGATGTCCTTGGACACCTCCTTTATCAGCTTCTCATCCACGTTGCTGGAGCCCGCCACTTTTCTTAGGGCGTCCCTAAGCGATTGCCCCAACCCTTCCAATACCATCTTCAGCCCTCATTGACAATCCTGAGGGCTTAGATAACCTTTGCCCTGAACAACGGAAGAAAAAGGGGTTTGGGAAGGACCTGTCCTGTCAGAAGGGATGGGATGCACTCTGAAAACCAGCCCAGACCTTCCCGAACACTACTATCTTTTCCACGATATATATACTTTACCATTTTTGTTGAAGATGGGGAAAAGCACTGAAATGCCCAAATGCCAGATGGGCAAAGGGTGAAGAATGTTAATGGGTTTCAGAGGTAGCCGGACTTTTGAAGGACCATAAGGTCCTCGGTGCTGAGCTTCTCTCCCTTCTTGAACTTGTCGAAGATGTCCTCAGCCTCCTTCATGGCCACGCTCTCGTCCTTCTTCTTGCGAGCCTTCCGGGCCTTCTGCCTCAGGCCGGTGATGATCTTGTCGTAATCGTGCACCTGCCGGATATGGTCGATGTGCCGGCGGTGCTCCTCATCGGCCTTGGCCTTGGTCTCGATGAACCTTTCCTGGGCCTCGTCCGCCTCCTTCCTGAGCTTGTCCGCCTCCTCGTATATCTTTATCATCGCGTCATGCTCGTTCTGGGCGGCCTCGGCCAGCTCACTGACCAGCCTGTGCTGCTCCTCGGCCTTCTCCTTTGCCTCGCGCAGCTGCGCTATAGCTTGGCGGACCTCGTCGTTGGCCTCAAGGGCCTTCTCCCTCTCCCGGATCTGGATCTGGAGGGCCTTCATCTGCTCGACCAGGGCCTTCTCCTTGTCCCGCTTCAGGTCGCCCGAGGTCATGTGGATGAACTCGAGCTGCTTGAGGTCCTTCTTCAGCTTGGCAACCGACGGCCCCTCCTGCGGAACGTTGTCCTTCTTCAGGGCCATTACCTTCTTGTTGAGTTCGCTCACCTGCTCGTTGAGCTTGTCGCGGGCCTCCTTCGCAGCCCGCACCTGCTCGTTGAGCTTGTCGCGGTTCTCGCGGTGCTTTGCGGCCGCCTCCACCAGCTCGCGGACCTTGGCGTTGAGCTCATCCCTTTTCTGAACCCATTCCTTGGTCTTGTCGTTCAGTTCGTCCCTTAGTCGGCGGTGCCTCTCCGCCTCGTTGTTGTTGAATTGTCGCTTCTGGTCGAGGTCCTCCAAGAGTTCTGTCATAAACGTTCACGCTCAATCCTGAAATCAAATAAGACTCAAGCCTGGGAGTAGGCATAAGGAATTTTGTTTATAACTTTTTCTATATGGCCTGCGTTCCGTCCAGTGTACATGGGGAGCGCTCACCTCCGGTCGTCCTCGCCCCCTCCCCCTTCCAGGTCCACGTCCTGCCATTCGCTGTCCGTCTCCCCATCCTGCATCGTGAAGCGGACCCTCAGGCGGCCATTCTCGTACTGGATGGAGGCTGTCCGGAGCCTGGACTGGTAGAAGCAGACCCGTTTCCCCTGGCTGGAGAGCCGGCGTTCGGTGCAATGGAGGAGCCCGACCATCTCCAGGTCCCGTATCCTGCGGTAGCAGGCGGCGATGGGGATCCCGTATTGCTCGGAGATCTGCTGGGCGCTGCGCGGGGAACGGACCGTAGCCATGAGTATCTTGACCGCATACTCATCGGTCAGCAGCCTTGACTTCCCCAGAAGGTCGTTCCTCGCCATCTGGCCTATGGTATTGCCCTATGCCCATAAAAAACATGCTACGTTCTAAATGAAGGCATGGGCGCCAGCTCCTCCCTCCCCTGGTCCTTCCATTCCACCTCCACCTCGAACGACCCTTCGCGGAAGGTAAGGCGGGCCACCTGCACCTGGCAGATGAAGTACTTGCATTTCTTTCCGCTCGGGGCGATCTCCGTGCGCAGGCAGCGGAGGAGGCCGGCCGCCTCCAGGGCTGCCACCCGACGATAGGCCACGGCGATGGGGATCCCGGAGATGGCGCAGATCTCCTGAACGGAACGGGCCTGGGAGAAGGTCAGGCTCAGGATCCTGCCGGCATACTCGTCCGTCAGGAGGCGGGACAGGTTGAGGGCGCCCTTGACCATGCTCCTGCAAGACCGTGTTCGGATATAACCCCGATTCCGCGGATATCATGGCTGATAATGTCAGAGCATGGGCCTGAGGAGCGGAACCCCCTCGTTTATGTCCAAGCAGTGATAGAGCGTGGACGGCTTGATCCCTCTGACCATGACGGAGCCGTTAAGGTCCTCCAATCGGAAGTGCAGCCTGGCCTGGTGGCTCAGCGCCTCAAGCCCGGCGGAGCCCTGGGTCGCCTCCACCACCACGATGTGCCCGCCTCGCCTCATCTGGTCCACATGCTGGAGGAGCTTGGGCACGACGTTGCCGCCGTAGACCGCCTCCAGCATGTCAAGGCCGAGTAGGGAGACGTAAGGAGCGCCCGCCCCTTTCAGCATATACCGCAGCGAATCCCAGCGCAGGTCGCTCGCCAGGTCCTCCCCCTCGACCTTCTTCACGAACGGCCGGGGGTCCGCCTCCCCAGGGTCAAGCACATGGAGCGTCTCCATGGGCACCCCTTGCAGGCGCTCGGCCAATGCCCCATAGTCCAAGGTACGCTGGGGATACCAGAGCACCCCCCTTCCCTGGCGGAGGGGCTCGCCCGCCATCGCATCCTCCAGGCGCTCCATCATCTCCAAAGGCATCCCTGGCCCTATCTCCATAAGGGTCATGGAACCGGTTGGGACACCCCCGAACACCCTGTCAAGCTCCGACCAGCCGAAGGAGCCCCGCCCCGGGAGGGGAAGGCCATCGCCCCTGGTCAGACGCACATCCCCCAAGGCAAGGTCCCTCCCCATCACCGTCACCCTTCCGCCTTCCAGGGTGAAGAGGTACCTCCAGTTCCGGATGGATGAGCCCCTGAGCTTCTCGATCTCCATGGTGCGCACACGATCATTCCCCTGGACGGGATTGCGCAGCACCACTATGCCATCCCCGAGGTAGTCCAAATGGCTGTGGTCGGCGGTCTCCATGACGAAGACGGCGTTGGTGTCGGCCTTTTCCACCAGGTCCTTCTGCACCGCGCTGACGATCCTGAAGGCAGGGATGCCATAGCTCTCTGCCAGCGCCTCCACCGAGTCCAGGACCACGAGGGTCTTCCGCGGGAGGTTGCTCTCCACGATGTCATAGGCCATCTCCAGCTCGGGAAGGACCGAGCCTATCTCCACCGTGATCGAGCCGTCCGGGTGGACCACCTCCCCCTCCTCTTCCTCCAGGCCGAGCTCACCTGCCTCGATCTGTCCTTCCAGACGATTGAGCTCCCGGCGGTCCACCTGTGGCGCGGCCTCGCCCAGCTCCCTTCGCGCCCCTTCCATTGCCCAGGAGCGCCGGAGGAAGGCCATGCCCGCCCTCATCAGCTGGTTCCGCTGCACCCTTTCCTTCAACCAGGGGAACTGATGGTAGAGGGCGATGTCCGAGACGCGGGAGGAAAGGTAGTACTCAGGCTGCTGGTCCGACAGCGCTTCGATGATCTGCAGGGCCATGGTCGTCTTGCCGGTGCCGGCCTCCCCCTTGACCAGGAGGGAATGCCCTCCAGGTGAGAGCAGGAAGTCGATGATCTCCTGGGGCAGGATCCCTACGTTAGGATGGCTCACGGAACATCAGGCGAATATACCCCGGTCCGCCATATTAATTATGGTGCCCTGATTATCGATCGGGGCGAGCGGGGACGCTAGTAAGCTTAAATGCCAAAAGCATCATCATGAAGCCATACTATGCGCGGTGCGTTTCAATGCTTACATGTCCCATAGACTTCCGCTACGGGCGCAAGGAGATGAAGGCCATCTTCTCCGAGGATCACAGGATAGACCTCCAACTGAAGGTGGAGGCGGCCTTGGCCCGAGCCCACGCCAAGGTCGGCACCATCCCCCGCTCGGCCGCCGAGGAGATCACCGCCAATGCCTCCATCTCCATCGTCCCGCGCGAAAGGGTGAGCGAGATCGAGGCGGAGACGAAGCATGACGTCATGGCCATGGTCAAGGCCCTGTCGGAGAGGTGCGGCGACTCCGGAAGGTACGTCCATCTGGGGGCGACCTCCAACGACATCATCGACACGACCACCGCCTTGCAGCTGAAGGCCGCGCTGGACATCATCGAGGCGGACCTGCTGGCGCTCCTCTCGACGTTCGCCGACCTGGCCGAGAGGCACCGGACGACGATCTGCATGGGCCGCACCCATGGCCAGAACGCCATCCCTACCACCTACGGGTTCAAGGTGGCTGGCTACGCGTCCGAGGTCATGCGGCACCTTGAGCGCCTCCGGGAGGGGCGGAAGAGGGTGTGCGTCGGCAAGCTCTCCGGGGCGATAGGGACCGCGGCAGCGCTGGGCCCCAAGGCCAGGCAGGTGCAGGCGCACATGATGAAGGACCTCGGGCTGGGCTACGAAGAGGCCGCGACCCAGGTCGTGTGCCGGGACCGATACGCCGAACTGGTATGCCTGATGGCCATCATCTGCACCTCGTGCGAGAGGTACGCCACCGAGGTGCGCAATCTGCAGCGCTCCGAGATCGCGGAGGTGGCCGAGCCCTTCGATACCAAGAGACAGGTGGGAAGCTCGACCATGGCCCAGAAGCGCAACCCCATCGTTTCGGAGAACGTTTGCGGGCTGAGCCGCATCGTGCGCGGCTTCGTCCCTCCCACGTTCGAGAACATGGTGCTGTGGCACGAGAGGGACCTCACCAATTCCTCGGCCGAGCGCTTCACCCTCCCGCACGTGATGATATTGACCGACGACATCCTGGTGAAGATGGAGGGCGTCTACCGAGGGCTGACCGTCAACGAGGGCAATATGCTTAGGAATATCAAGGCGGCGAAGGGGATGATCATGGCCGAACCTGTGATGATGGCCTTGACCTCGAAGGGCCTGGGAAGGCAGGAGGCTCATGAGATCGTTCGCTCGACCAGCATGCTGGCCGAGGAGAAGGGGTGGGACCTCGAAAGGGCCCTGTGGCGGAACCCGGTGGTGAGGAAGCACCTCACCAAGGAGGAATTGGCGTCCGTCATGGACCCTGCCAATTACCTAGGGTCCGCGCCAGAGATGACGGACGCGGTTGTGGCAAAGGCGCGAAAGCTCCTCCAGTAGCCTATTTCGGGGGCCCCGGGAACGAAACGCTCCGGGTCATTCGGTCCATTCCGTCAAAAGGAACAGGGGTAGCTCGAAGCCGGACACCGGTCCGACCTTCACCGTCCATCTCGCTATCCTTTCGACAAGGCCCTTAAGCTCCGCCGCAAGCCCGGGGATCAGCAGCGTGCGGTGCGAGACCCTCTCCCCTATGCCGCTCCCGGCCATGGCCTTCATAATAGCCATCTGGGTGATGGTGCCCTCATGGACGGAGTTATCCACTGTGTAGCCCTTGGTGTCCATGGGGACTATGAAGCACTTGCTTCCCGCCGCGGTGAGGACCTGCCTGAGGATGTCGATGGTGATCACTGAGCTGGAGGTGAGGATCACGGGCGAGGAGGCGTCAGGGCCGTTGATCTCCAATAATGGGTCCGGGACCTTCCGGAGCATCGGATCGCTCTCCCCCAAATGGATGTCCAACGCGCAAATGCTGTCCATGACCTCTGCCATTTTCCTGTCCAAATATGGACAATCCCCTGCCTTCCTCTTTCCCATAAGGAGGGCGTTCGCGAAGCCGGCGCAGTCAGGGGTTCCACATTCCCCGCAGTCCTTTCCGGGAAGGTACCTTCGGAGGTCATCGTCCTTCAGCCAGTAGAGGTCGATCTCCTCAATGGTCATGGCATCACCAGAATTCGAAGTACGCCCTGACATCCCTGACACCCTGACATAAATAATAATATCCATGCGAACGTCCTTGATGATCTTGGGCCTTGGTAGTTCGGGCCGGCTCCCATACCCTGTCCTGGGACCGGAACGATAGGTCGAGCGGGGAAGGGGGATGGCCCCGTAGGGGCGTTCTCCACCTACAAAGGATTATAAACGTGGGTACGATTCCTGAGCTTCGCACGGGCACTTAGATCAGCGGATGCGTCTTCACGACGTCGCTAAAGATCGCCGCCTTCGCAAGGCGGAGGCCGGGGGTTCAAATCCCCCAGTGTCCACCACTTCTCTCGATCCATCGGGGACGAACCAATACCCAGACCGTTGGTCCCATGGCCCGCTCCGTTTCGTGTAGCCATTGGTCACTTCCTTGCGGTCCTTCAAATCGCGTATGAGGGTGCTAGGAAAAAGAAGCGTTGCGGCCATGATCGGGAGGGCCCTTCGAGACGAGGCCGATGGAGGGGCGAGCGATCGTGGGACGGTGGGTCCCGTCATGGGCCCCGATGCCTATTCCCCTATGCGATCCCCCGCTCCTTTGGCTCACCTCTTCCCCATGGTCGCCAGTATCTGTGAGGCGTACCCCTTAGCCTCCTGGGCGCCCGTGGCCGTAAGAGGCCCCTTCATCCCGGTGACCCCGATATGCAGGACCTCATCCCGAACGGAGAGTCCGTCCGCTTTGGCCATGTCCCGCATCTTCGCGGCCGCCCCCTTGCGCCCCCATTCCCCCTTGGTCCTCTCCCCCAAGTCCTCCGGCACTCCCAGCATGGTGTCGAACATGACGATGGGCTGGTCCTTCCAGCCCATGGCCCTCAGGTCCTTCACGAAGTCCTTGGCATCCTTGGTCATCGTGAACCAGCGGGTCGGGGACCCTATGAACATGATGTCCCCTTCCAACTTCGGTCTCGGCCTGTCCTTCACGCTGACGAGGACCGCCTCATGCCCCTCCGCCCTCAACTGCTCGGCTATGGCCTCGGCCACCTGCTTGGTGGACCCATAGACACTATCGTAGCAAACGACCCCTTTCATCGAAATGCCTCCTTCCCACCTATCTAATAGCCTGAGCTAGCAGATCAATCTTGGTCTTGAGGATGACCCGCTCAACACGATGGTTCGGGAAATGGCGCCCGAATCTTTCCTCATATCCCTCTCGAACATAGGCACCGTTCGAGAACCGGGGGCGTTCCTATGGATGACGTGGCAGTGGTAAGACCGGTGGAAGGCCATTTTCAATCCACATTGATGGCCACATCGTGCCATCAGCGCCCAAACGATGCACGGCACCACCCTATCATTTCCGCTGTCCCCGGGTGTTTAATATAAATAGTAGTAATTGCTTCGCATTATCCGTTGCAAGGGTCAGCTGATCTTTGCCAACAACAATAGGTAGTAGTAATGTACGGACGACAGAGGTCGGGCGGATACAACCGCCCCAGAAATGACGGGCCCCGCGAAATGCACGATGTAGTTTGCTCCGACTGTGGAGCTAAGACCCAGGTTCCATTCAAGCCGACTGAGGGCAGGCCTGTCTACTGCAGAGACTGCTTCCAGAAGCACAAGCCGAAGGACAGGTTCTAAACTCAGAAGGCAACTTCGACAAACCACTTTCCTTTTTTCATTCTCATTGTATTCTCATCATTTCGCATCATCGGCGCCCTCATCCCATGGTGGCGCAGCATCTGGGACGTATGAGGCGCTGGTCCCGCCGCTCAGGAGGAAGGAACGGACTTCGGTCCTTCCTCTCCGCGCCCCTTCTTGCCGTGCTCCATGAGTTCGATGCATCTCTGATAGGCGGCATCGCTTACGGCGGTGGATACGAACCCCGGCTCCAGCTCTAACTCTCGGAAGCCGAACTCCTGGGCGAACTCGTGCGTCCGGGTGCGCAGGACCTCTCGGTCCCCTAGGCCGGTGTCTATCATCAAAACCCGGTTATATCCGGTCATCTCAAAGATCATCCTCAGCATGTCCAGGTCTCCCATCTCCGTGCCCCTGGTGATCTCCATCTTGTTGAAGAGCGTCCTCCAATTGTCCGCCCAGGCCGGGGTCATGTAGAACACCCCCGCATACCGCTTCAGGAGCCGCAGGTAGCCATCCGTGCCGCCCAGGGGCACCGCGATGCAATCGTCGACGATCCGCCCCTCCTCGTCCCTCAGGATCACCACGGGTGTCCTAACGGGTTCCAACAGTCTGTCCATGTCCTTGAATGCATTGCCACATAGCCCATAGAACAGCAGGATGACCGAGCAATGCCCGTCCAGCGCCATGACCGTCCTAGAGACTTCCCTCCCAAGCTCCCCAGGGTCCTCATGCAGCCCCATGGACTTCATCCATACCAAGACGGAGCGACCAGCGCCATTGGGGAGGCCGGCAATGTCCCCTTCCTTTATAGGGACGATGGGAACCCCCTTGGCGCGCAGCTTTTGGATGAGCTTCTCCGAGTTGTCATCCTCGACCACGAACACGTCCTTCAGATCCCGGTCACTGGTCAGAAGGTACACTATCTCATCCTCCAGCACGGGGCAGCCAATGATGCCCAATCTCCCTTGTCCCATTGGCTCACCTTGACCGTGGCGCTTCGTTGGGGGCCTTGCTCCCGGCATCCAATGACCTCATGAGGAGCATTCGGATGTCAAATAGGTACTGGCTCTGGACCTTGAGCTCCTCGATGACCTGCCTCAGGAGCAGTTCTTGCTCGACGTTCATCGAATGGGGAAGGGCATCCATGGTAATAATGGATTGCCCTCCCCGGGCCGAATGCTTATTTATGGGGGCGAGCGCCATAGCATCCTCGGTGGTCGAGTGGACGTAGTGTTCATGGGAACGAACGGCTGGTACGATACGGAAACAGGGAACACGCTGAGCGTCCTGGTGCGCTCAAAGGAGTTCAACGTGGTGCTGGACGCCGGAGGCGGTCTGCACAAGTTGGACCGCTACGCCGACCTGTCGAAGCCGACCGTCATCATGCTCTCCCACCATCACCTGGACCACGTCATCGGCCTTCATCAGCTGGTCCGCTTCCGCTTTCAGGGGAAGGTCACCATCGTCGGGATAATGGGCACCCACACCATCCTGCATGAGCTCCTGCGCGACCCCTACTCGGTGCCTTTGGGGCTCATTCCCTACAACATCGAGGTGCTGGAGGTCAAGGAGGGGGTGCACGAGAGGCCTTTCCCCTTCCATTCCCGCCTGCTCTTCCATTCCTCCCCCTGCCTCGGGTACCGTCTTGAGCTGGACGACAGGGTCATCGCCTTCTGCACGGATACTGGGCCATGCAAGAACACCGTGGAGCTGGCCAGGGGCGCGGACCTCCTCATCACCGAGAGCGCCTTCCGGACCGGGGAGAGCAGCGACCTGTGGCCGCACATGACGCCGGAGGATGCCCTGGAGATCAAGCGGGCGGCCGGCGCCAAGAGCCTGGTCCTCACGCACTTCGATGCGTACAAGTACCCCACCCTGCGGGACCGCGAGGAGATCGAGGAGCGCTACCCAGGCGAGCTGAGGGTGTCCAAGGACGATATGGTGTTCAAGCTCTAGGGAAAGGCATAAAGGCCGGGGCACGATTGCCTTGGCATGCTCCTGCGCGCGGAGGGGATAGGCAAGAGCTTCGGCCCCCGGGAGGTCCTGAAGGATGTGGACCTCCAGATCGAGCTGGGGGACCGCATCGGGCTGGTCGGCCGGAACGGGGCCGGCAAGACCACCCTCGTCAAGGTGCTCATGGGGCAGCTCAAGCCGGACGTGGGCAAGGTGGAGCTGCGGACCAGCAAGATCGCCTACCTCTCGCAGTTCGTCGAGGTGGACCGCTCCTCGGCCGTCGGCTCTGCCGTGGCCGTCCTGAGCGAGGAGGAGGCCGCCCTGCGGAGAAGGGCGGAGGAGATCGAGGCGACCATGACGTCGGGCGGAGGGCCTGAGACGGACTGGAACGCCCTTTCCGCGGAGTACGCGCATATCCACGAGGAACTGGCCCGCCTATCTTCCCAGCGGACCGATGGCAAGGCATTGGACATCCTGGAGGGGCTCGGGCTTGAGGACAAGGCCGAAGGCAGGATGGGGGACCTCAGCGGAGGGGAGCGCGCCAAGGTCATGCTCTCCCGGGCGCTCGCCCAGGCCGAGAGGGCCGAGCTGGTCTTCATGGACGAACCCACCAGCCATCTGGACCTCGAGACGGTGGAATGGCTGGAAGACCAGCTCCTCAAGCTCAAGGGCGCGGTTATGATCATCTCCCACGACCGCTACTTCCTGGACAATGTCGCGACCCGCATCGTCGAGCTGGAGGCCGGAAGGCTGACCCATTATACCGGCAACTACTCCGTGTTCATGGAGAAGAAGGCCCTGGACCGGGAGAGGCTCCTCCAGGCCCATGAGAGGGCCCTGCGGGAGAGGGAGCGGCAGGAGCGCATCGCCGATGAGCTGCATGTCAGGTACAAGTTCAAATCCTATCACAGGACCCGGGAGAAGATGGCCGAGAGGGTGGAGGTCCCGGAGCCTCCGCCCGAGGGGAAGGACCTGGAGGTGCGGATCTACGCCCTTGGTAAGTCGGGCAAGAACGTCCTCACCGCCAAGGGGTTGGAGGTGTTCCGCGGAAAGCGCAAGGTTCTGGACAAGGTGGACCTGGAGCTTGAGAAGGGGGACAGGCTGGGCATCTTCGGGCCGAACGGAAGCGGGAAGACGACCTTGCTGAAGGCGCTGCAGGGCAGGCTCCCATACCAGGGGGAACTTTACGTCTCCCCGGGGGTTAAGATCGGGTACTACGCGCAGGAGCACGAACTCTTAGAGCCGGAGCTGACGGCCGAGGAGCAGATGAGGAAGGCATTGGGACAGCAGGCCACCGAGGCCAGGGCCATCCTCGCGAGGCTGCTCCTGACCGGCAAGGACGTCGAAAGGCCTGTAGCCACCCTCTCGGGCGGGGAAAGGGCGCGCCTGGCCCTGGCGATCCTGCTCGCCCAGCACAAGAACCTGCTCATCCTCGATGAGCCCACGAACTATCTGGACATCCCGAGCAGGGAGGCGGTGGAGGAGGCGCTGCGGGAATATACCGGCACGCTCATCGTCGTCACCCATGACCGATACCTGTTGGACGCGGTCTGCACCAAGGTCGGGGAGCTCAGGGACGGCAAGCTCGCCGTCTTCAACGGCACATATTCGGAGATGAAGGGGAGACAGAGCTTTTCCCAGGGCATCGAGGAGGCCGAGGTGTACAAGGCCGTCTCCGGGTTCAAGGACTGGACGAGCGGGGTGACCTACAGGGCAGGGGACAAGGTCACCATCGCCAGGTCGGAGAGGGAGAACTTCAAATGGGCCCTCGAGACCGGCAAGCTGAAACGGGTCCCCGGGACCGAGCTCAAGAAGGTGCGCCGCCCCCCAGCGGTGCAGGGGGATGATTGAAATACCGCCCCGAGGATGGTGAGGCATGGCGCATCAGGCCCAGTTCCCGGCCTCTGAGCGGCACCGCCTGGTCGACGAGGAGCGGCAGCGCCGACAGCCGGTGGAGATGTTGCTCGCCCGCATCCGCCCCCGGAAGGGCGAGGCGATCGCCGACCTAGGGGCGGGCGTCGGCTATCTCTCCCTTCCTCTGGCAGCCGCGGGAGCCGAGGTCATCGCGCTTGACTCCCAGCAGGAGATGCTCGAGGGGCTGAGGGAGAGGGGCAACGGCTCCGAGAGGGTCCAGCTGGTTAAGGCTATCCTACCGAGCATCCCGCTGCGGGACGCCTCGCTCGACCGCGTTGTCATGGTGAACGTCCTCCACGAGGTGGAGGACAAGGCAGGGCTGGCGAAGGAGATCGCGCGGGTGCTCCGCCCCACCGGCAGGATGACCCTGGTGGACTGGCAGGCAAGGGAGACCGGAAGGGGGCCGCCCCTGCACGAGAGGGTGCCGGTGGAACTCGCCCCGTCCATCTTCGAGGGCTTCGTGCTCGAGCGCGGATACGATGACGGGGACCACTACCACCTGGAGCTGCGCAGGGAATGAGCAGAAGGGCGTGGGACCTCCTCTACCGGAACGATCGGCACCCCTGGAAGGGGGGCCAGGACGTCGAACTCCCGCTCACGGGCACGGTCCTGGAGCTGGGCATCGGCAATGGGAAGAACCTCTCCGCCCTTCCCCGGGGGGCGAGGGTGATCGGCCTGGACTTCTCCCGGCCGGCGCTGCTGTCCTGCAGGGAAAGGACCGCGGTCCAGCTGGTCCAGGCGAATATACTTGCGCTCCCGTTCCGGGACGGGTGCATGGACGGCATAGCGGCCTCGCATGTCCTCGGTCATTTGGACGGCGAGGGCAGGCGCAGGGCGGCCTCCGAGATCGTACGGGTCCTGGCCCCGCAGGGGCTTTTATACGTGAGCGTGTTCGGCGAGGAGGACATGCGGTGCGGGAAAGGGAAGGAGGTGGAGGAGCTGACCTATCTGCGGGGGAACGGGATCGCGTGCCATTATTTTCTTGAAGGGGAGGTACCAGGCCTCTTCCCAACGCTGACGCTCGAAAGGCATTGGGAGAGGAGGCTCGACAAGCGCTATCATGGGAGGCCGGAGGTCAGGCAGGAGCGACGGTACCTTTTCAGGGGATGAGCCCAATCCTTTATCTACGATACGCCGTCTCGAGGGGCGAGGGCGCATGTTCGGCATCCCGGCACTTATAGAGTACACGGAGCTACGGCCCAATCTGAACCTCTGCAGGGAGCTGGGCATGGACTTCCTCGAGCTGAACATGAACCTCCCCTATTCCTTCCCGGAGAACATCAGTTCCCCGGAGATCAGAGGGGCGATGCGGGAGGGGCTGCGCTTCAGCATGCATCTGTATGACGAATTGGACCTCGGCTCCCTACAGCCCTCGGTGCGCGAGGGGCATATGAGGAGGTGCAGGGAGGCACTGCGCTGGGGCTCCCGCCACGGTGTGTTCCTTTTGAACCTGCATATGAGCCCCGGCGTCTATTTCACCCTCCCGGACGGAAAGGAATGGGTGTACGAGAGATACCTGGAGGAGCACATCGGCGCGCTCAACGCATCCCTATCGGAGCTTTCGGCGCTGGCGGAGCCCTTAGGTATGAAGATATGCCTTGAGAACACGGGGCATTTCGCGCTGCCGTTCATGCGTCGCGCGGCCGAGGCCGTGCTGGACCTGCCCTCGGTCGGACTGTGCTGGGACATCGGGCACGATGCCCGCTCCGGTCAAAGGGAGGAGGCCTTCATGCTCGCCCACCTGGACCGTGTCTGGCATATGCACTTCCACGACTGGGATGGGAGGAGCGATCACCAGCTCCCCTTCACTGGAAGGCTGGACTGTGATCGCTACATGCGCATCGCCCTCGAGAACGCCATGTCCGTCCTCATCGAGGTCAAGACCGAGGGGGCAATCCGGGCCGCCGTAAGGACTATGCGGGAGCGGGGGTACCTGCCCGCCCTAAGGTCAGAGCAATGACCCAAATGGTCATATCAGTCCAATGAGAATGCTGGCCTTCGAAGCATGCCCAGACGTTCCATGGTCATTTTTCTGTTGCAATGATTTATAATGCCTCGATCACATGCATATAAGGGTGAAAACATGGTAGCGATACCGGATGAAGTACTGAAAGTATTGAACGACGATGCATCGGTCAGGGTCATAGCTACGAAGTCGAAGGAAGGGGACGTGCACGCCATCCAGGTAGGGAGCCTCAAGGCCCCCTCCCCGGACACGATCATCGTCGGGGCCATCCTGATGAAGCGGACCGGGAAGAACCTGGAGAGCATGAAGGAGAGGGGGGAGCTGGTCTCCATCCTCGCCGGGAACCAGAAGGCCTCCTACGAGATCCGGGTCAAGGTCAAGGACAAGGTGACCTCCGGCCCGATGTACGACCAGATGAACGCCTCCCTGCAGAAGATGGGGTTGAAGGCCAACGCGGTCTGGGTGTTCGAGGTCAAAGAGGTCTGGAACCAGACCGCCGGGTACAGCGCCGGCACCAGGATGGTCTGAGCAGCCATCGTTCCTAGAGCCGGACGCGCACCGAGCTGGCGTGCGCGCGCAAACCCTCCGCCTCGGCCAACCGCATGGTGGCCGGGGCCAGCCTTTTCAGCGTTTCCCTGTCCAGCATCTGCACCGAGGACCGCTTCATGAAGTGCAGCACGTCCAGGCCGGAGTGCACCGAGGCGTTGCCCGCCGTCGGGAGCACATGGTCCGTGCCGGTGGTGTAGTCCCCGCAGGCCACCGGGGAATCGTGACCAAGGAAGATCGCGCCCGCGCTTTCGATGCAAGGAAGGAGGGAGAGCGGGTCCCTCACCTGAACGGACAGGTGCTCCGGGGCGAGTTGATTGCACACCTCCACGCCTTCCTGCAGGGACCGCACGAGGATGTAGCCGCTGTTCCTCAGGGACGAGCGGATATGGTCCACGCGCTCGCTCCCCTCCGCCATCGCCTCGATTGTTTTTCCGACGGTCTCCGCCAGGATGGGATCGCAGGTCACGAGAACGCAGGCCGAGTCCGGGCCGTGCTCCGCCTGCGCCAGGATGTCCGCGGCGACGTTCTGCGGATCGGCCGATCCGTCGGCAAGGACCGCGAGTTCGCTCGGGCCCGCCGGGAAGTCCATCTCCACCTCCTGTCGCAGCAGGACCTTGGCCGCGGTCACGTACACGTTCCCCGGGCCGACGACCTTCTGCACCTTGGGCACGGTCGCCGTCCCCAGCCCCATGGCCGCGATGGCCTGCGCCCCCCCGCACTTGAATATATTGCCCACCCCCGCCATGTCCAACGCCACAAGCGTGAGCGGGTGCACCGGCGGGGGGGTGCAGGCGATGATGCTCCGGACCCCCGCGACCTTGGCCGGCACGGCGCACATGAGGGCCGTGCTTGGATAGGAAGCCCTGCCCCCCGGGATGTAGATCCCCACGGACGCAAGGGGGGAGTACTTCCAGCCCAGGACGCTCCCCTCCTCCTTGAAGAGGGTGACCTGCTCCGGCCGCTGCCGGAGGTGATAGGCCTCGATCCTCCCCTTCGCGAACCTCAAGGCTTCCAGCAGCTCCGGGTCCACCGCCGAGTACGCCTCATGG
Organism: Methanobacteriota archaeon; assembly: GCA_021372335.1. GTDB lineage: Archaea > Thermoplasmatota > Thermoplasmata > Methanomassiliicoccales > UBA472 > UBA472. The sequence continues at coordinate 10,010 of JAJFUR010000007.1, read as the reverse complement.
ACCTCCTCGCTCGATACCCGGAGGTCTTTGAGCGCTACCTTATCGAAGCGGGCGGTGAGCTCGAGCACCGCCCTGTCCCCCTCCCTCCGCACCTGCTCTATGATGTCACTTACCGCAGGGAACACCTTGCCCAGGTCCGTGCGGCCACGGGCCTTCCATGACTCGACGGACAGCGCTTGCCACATGGGGGGGGTGATGGCCGCTGTATTAGATAATGATGTTCAGCCGCAGCCGTCCATCCCGTGGCCCATCCCCTATCGACCGGACAAAGCGCATGGCCCCGCAACTTGTCAACGGCCATGTTCCGGAGGACCGCGGCGTTGACGTATCCCGCTATCCTCTTCCCGTCGCAGAGGAAGATGAAGGCGGGCGCGCCGGCACCTTGTACCTGAAGGCCAGAAGATGGCCGCGGTCCGCATCGACCCTCATGCCCAGCATGTCCAGGCCGAACTCCCGTTCGGCCCTGTCCACCTCCGGCCCCACCTCCTTGCGCATAGGGCAGCCTGGGACCAGAGCTCCAGAACTATGAGGCGCCTCTTCCTCCGGAGCAGAGCGAGGAAGAGCGCGCCGCCGACGGCTCTTATGGCCTTAGGCTCACAAAGGCATGGTGACCCAATAGCCCCTTTCCTTGCGCCCGTCGCACCCGTCCTTGCTGTTGACGGTGGTCAGCCTGAAATCGATGTCGAACTCGTTGGCCATCGCCCATTGATAAGCGAACTCGGCCGCCCCCCGCACGTTCAGCTCTATGGCCATGAAGAGCATGTCGATCTCCTCGTCCGAGGGCAGGCTATCCCCTCCTAAGCTCCAGTCGTAGCGCAATGCCCGCTCCACCGTGGAGAACACATTCCCGTCCATCTGCCGGAGCCTGTCCTTGAAGAGCGCGAAGTCGATCGCCGAAGGCTCCCGTCCCAGGGTCCGCTTCACCTTGAGGAAGAGCGCCTCCGACTTGCCGATCTCATCGAGCGCCCGCTGCGCCCTTTCCTGCTTGTGCTCAGGGGAGAAGAACCCCTTGACGAGCACCTCCGGGGACCGCTCGGTAACGGCCCTCTCGCATTCCTTCATGAGCTCCATGAGGGAGGTGAGCTCGTCGAGCATGATCAGCGTCATGGCGTAGCGGGCCCTCCGCCTTCCCAGATAGTCCGGCACCTCGGACAGCGCCCGGAAGGCGTTGATGTGGCCCAAGAGGTGCACGGCCATGTCGAGCGCCCGGAGGTGCGCCTCGTTGGTCTCCATCCGCAGGTCCTCCCCGGCGGTGATGGCGGTCATCCTGACCGGGATGGTCTTGGGTGAGGCAGTTTCACTATTGCAGATCGCGCACTTGGTCATATGATCATGTGTCCTTTCCTCTGGATGGCAGCATTTGGCCGGACCGCCGGTAGCGGCCTCCAAGGCGCGGCCATGCCTTCGGCCCCAGCGGAGGAGCGGCCCCTCCCCCCTTTGCCGATGCCAACGCAAGGCCGATGGCCCCCTCGGGCCTTCCGAACCTCGTTCGTGCAGGCTAGATAAAATGCTTTGCACGGACGCATCAGAGCAGCGGAAGCAGGAAGGCCGCGTTGATGCTATTCAGCACATAGTCCACCGCCCCCCGCATAATGAACTCCACCGCGATGGCCGCAAGGAGCATGCCGATGATCTTGGAGAAAACCTCGATGGCGTTGTTGCCGATCCGCTGGGAGATGAGGAGCGAGTTCCGCATTATGCCCCAGGTGATGGAGAGGCTGATCACCCCGGCGATGATGACCGTGAAGTGCCCGTAGAGCTGCACGAGCAGGATGGCCGTGGTTATCACCCCCGGACCGGTGAGCATTGGGGTCGCGATTATCACCCACGCCACGCTGGTCTCCTCCTTCTTGCTCAGCTTCAGGGAGAAGATGATCTCCATTGCCATCAGGAGGAGGACGATCCCCCCCGCGATGCGGAAGGCGTCCACGGTAATGCTGAAGAGCGCCAGCAGCTGGGGGCCTATCAGGGCGAAGACGACGAACAGGGCGCTCGCCACGATGATCGCCTTATTGGCGCTCGCCATCTGCTCCTTCTCGCTCTGGTCCTTGGTGAGGGTGATGAACATAGGGACGGTGGCGAAGGGGTCGAAGATGAAGAACAGCAGCGTGGTGGCGTAGATCAGCTCGTCGAACCCTGGCATAGGTGAAGATAGCTCGATGCCCGATATCCATTTTTCGCACCATCCCGATAGTTTTTTGTGCGCGCGCCCTCTTAGTTCCCTCGATGAAAAGGGACCCGGTCCTTTCAAGGAGGAGCGTCCGGCGGTATACCGCCGAGGACGTGGACGATGAGGACGTACGGAAGCTGCTGGAGGCCGCAATGGCCGCTCCCTCCGCCGGGAACGAGCGCCCCTGGCATTTCGTGGTCGTTCGGGACAAGGAAACTTTGCAGCGCCTGATGGAGGTGCACCCCCATGCCAATGCACTCAAGGAGTGCGCAGGGGCGATACTGGTATGCGGCGATCCTTCCCTGGAGAGGTACCCCGGCTTCTGGCCGCAGGACTGCTCGGCCGCCACCGAGAACATCCTCATAATGGCCGTGGAGCTGGGCCTCGGGGCAGTCTGGTTGGGGACCTATCCCATCGAGGAACGGGTCGATGGGATGCGCAGGGCATTGGGGATCCCGGCGACTATCGTGCCGTTCGCCCTGGTGCCCTTCGGACATCCGGCCGAGGAGACGAAGCCGATCGATCGCTTCGATGCCACCAGGGTCCACGAGGAGCGATGGTGACCCTCGCAAGGGAAGACCTCAGCCATTATATTTTCGTGCCTGCCTATCGGTCTCGGAGATGGAATGAAGCGGCTGTGGAGATGCCACGTGTGCAACGATGTGCATTGGGGCAACGCCCCTCCGGAGGTCTGCCCGACCTGCGGCGCAACGAACTCCTTCGTGCCCTCGGACCTCGGCGAGGCGCTGGAGATCATCGGGAGGGACCACCCCGCCCTGGACGACCGCGAGGGCGTCCTGGCGGCCTGGCAGTGGTTCTCCGACCAGAGCCCGACCGTGCGCCTTACGGCCAAGGCCGATGAGATGGAGCTTCTCTGCAAGGGGGTCCTAGAGAACCTGAGGACGAAGGGGCAGCGCTACTGCCCCTGTCGCCTCCCCACCGGGGACCGGGAGAAGGATGAGGGGCTGATATGCCCCTGCAACTTCCTCAGGCAGCCGACGTTCAAGGAGACGGGGGAGTGCTGGTGCGGGCTCTTCGTCCGGAGGGGGACGCAATGAGCGGCAACAGGTTGATCTGGTTCCATGGAAGGGAATGCCCTCACTGCAGGAAGCTGGCGCCGCTGGTAGATCAGTTCGAGGCCGAGACGGGGATCAGGCTGGAGAGACTGGAGGTCTGGCACAACGACGAGAATGCCAAATTGATGCGTTCCCTTGCCGCCGTCATCGCCCCTGCGTGCGGCGGGGACCTGGGGGTTCCGGCGTTCTACAACGAGGCGACCGGGAAGGCAATATGCGGCGGGCGCATCGACATGCCGAAGCTCCTGGCCTGGGCGAAGGGATAAGGGCTTTCGGGCCCTAGGGGCGTCCTTTGAAAGGAGCCTTTCGGCCTATAATGTCCGGGCGCACCTTTGGATCAAGACGAGGGGGAGTGGGACCGATCGAAGACCTATACCCCTTCCCTGGGGAACCGCCGCACGCATCGCATCAGGGCGTCCACGTTCTCCAGGGGCATGCCGCGGTGCAGGGAGCAGGAGCACATGAACACATAGCCGCCCCAGGGGCGGAACGCCCGGAGGTACCCCTCCGCCTCCTCCGCTATCCGTCCCTCCGGTCCAAGCAGCAGCGTGGAGAAGGCATCGATGCCCCCCATCAGGCATATCCTCTCCCCGAACCTTCGCTTCAGCGCCCCGGCGTCGTTCCCCTCCGCGAACTGGAAGCCCTCCACCCCCGAGGCGATGACCTCCTCCATCAGCGGCAGGTTCGCGACCGAGGCCATGTCCCCGTGGGGATGGAACACCGTTGGGAGGCCGATCCCTGTGGCCCTTTCCCGCAGGCGCTTGACATGGGGGACCGAATATCGGACGAACGCCTCCCGCCCGAACAGGTCCGGATTGTCGGAGGCGGCGGCTATGAAGGCGCAATCGATCGGTGCCTCCGCGGCCACCGCCTCGAGGTACTCCGCCCCGAGTGCCGTTGCGTAGTCGACGAGCCTTTGGACAAGAGCGGGATCGTAGTGCATGTCAAGAGCGAGGTTCTCCAACCCTCGCAGGAGCGCGGCCTTCGTCAGCGGGCCTTCCAGGTTGCACACTATCGCCGCCTCCCCCCTCAGCCCCTCGGCCACCCGCCTGTAGCATTCCAGCACGTTCGGGAACGGCTCTTTCCTTTTCAAGTCCAGAGGAACGAGGGCCGGGTCGTTCGTGCCCTGGAAGGGGGGCCGCGCCACGCTGGGGATCCCCCAGGTCGGGTACGACACTTCCCCGCCCAGGGCCTCGACCTCCATACCCAGGAAGTGAACGCATCCCACCACGGCGTCCTGCCCCAGCCGATGGTGCAGCGCCATGATCGAGGAGGCCGCCTTGTCCGGGTCGTAGCGGCCGGCGCATACCTCCGGGGTCGTGTACCCTGCCTGGTCCAGGGCGAGGGTGAGGTCCCTCAGGAACACCGGCGGGCCATCCGGCCTTTCCCTGCGCAGGGCCGTGAGGAATCGCTCTCTCCCCCGCACTCGATCACTCCCCAGGCAGGAAGCGGAGGTCCACGTGGTCCATGATGACCGAAACGGCCTCGATCTTCTCGAGATCGAGCAGGTACATCGCGGTCATGGCGATGCTCTGTACGTCCGTCTCGTTGAACCCCAGTTCGAAGAACTGCAGCCCGCTTCCCTTGGATTGGTCCTCTACGGACAGTCCGGTATGCGAAGCGCAGATCGCCATGGCGTCGTCCCAATCGCTCAGTATGTACTCGTTCGCCCGGTCGAGGGCTGCGAGGAACCGTTCCAAGGCCTCTCCTTTTTCCTTCAAGGCCTTCTCCGAGGCCACGATGACAATGGGGAAGGTGCTTCCGAGGCCTGAGGAGTTGCCGAGCTCATGGACGCTAGCGCCGCAGAGGTTCTCGGTGTTGATGGCCCAGGGCTCGCTCCCTACCATGGCATCGATCAGCTTCGTGGCCATAGCCTGTGCCAGATCGGTGGGGTTGAGATATTTGAATTTGACGTTGGCAGTGTTCACTCCATTGGCGGCGCACCATTGGAGGAAGGCGCCCTGTGAGCTTGAACTCTGCTGCATTCCAACCGTCTTGCCCTCCAGGTCCGAAGGCTCGACAATGCTCGAATCGGCGATGATGCGGTGCATGCCCTCCGCCCCCGTGATCCGGGCGATTATCTTCGCTCCAATCCCTTTGGAGATGAGCCTGGGAATGAGCTGCACTGCGGGGGCGTCGCCCATGGCCGCCACGTCGGCTGAGGCGGTCAGCAAGGCCTCCGCCGCTTGAATGCCGCCAGTGACGATGGCTGGGGTCACGTTCAATCCCGCATTGGTGAAGAAGCCCTTGTCCTCGGCGACCATGAGGGGCTCGTAGTTCATCTTCTCCGAGTAGGCTACGGTCAGAGAGTACTCGTCCTCCGGAGAGGACGACAATGTAAGGGCCGCACCGACCGCGGCGACCACGATGACCGCTACCACGCTCAATACCAGCATTCTCATTCTCACCTTTCCATCCATTTCTCAGACCTCCATTTCAGGTCGATCATCCGCCCCTTGGACCTCGACGAACGCCGCTTTGGGCTCGCCGCTGGCGCAGGAGCACACCTGCAGGCCCCGGCTGATCTCCTTCTTCAACGCCACCATCCCTGGGGAGGTGGGGTCCCGGGGCCAGGGCGTGTCCACCTTCCATTCCCGGTCGATCCGCCCGGGGGAGGCGGACATGAGCAGGATGCGGGTGCCCAGCATCAGCGCCTCCTCTATGCTGTGAGTGACGAACACCACCGTCTTCCCCTGCCCCTCCCAGAGCCTCAGCACCTCGTTGTCCATCTTCCGCCTGGTCTGCTCGTCCAGGGAACCAAAGGGCTCGTCCATCAGCAGGAGATCGGCGTCCATTGCCAAGGCCCGGGCGATGGCCACCCTTTGCTTCATCCCCCCCGAGAGTTCGTTCGGCCGGGCGTGGGCGAAGTCCGAGAGCCCGACCAGCTCCAGCTGTTTCATGGCCAATGCCTCCCGCTCCTCCTTCGTCCTGCCCTTGCTCACCGAGAAGGCCACGTTCTGCATCACTGTCATCCAGGGGTACAGGCTGAACTCCTGGAAGACGACCCCGCGCTCCGGAGAGGGGCCGGCGATCTCCTTTCCTTTGAACATCACCCGCCCCGATGTGGGCAGCTCGAATCCTGCCAGCAGGTTCAGCGTCGTGCTCTTGCCGCAGCCGCTCGGTCCGATCAGGCAGAGGAAGTCCCCTTCGCCGACGTCCATGCTGACGTCGTTCAGGGCCACCAGCCCCTTCCCGGTGCGAGGGTTCGTGAAGACCTTTGACACGTTCTCAAGGGATGCGATCATGTCATCCCTCCTCCTCCAGGCCAAGGCGGTTGCGCACCACTCCCTCGAGGCCGGAGAACAGCAGTTTCTCTATTGTCAGTCCTATGAGGCAGATGACGATTATGCAGACGAAGGCCGAGACGAAGTCGAGGCTGTACCTGGAGTCCTCGATCGTGGCCCCGAGGCCGACCATGGTGCCCAGCACCATCTCCGCGGCTATGAGCACGCGCCATCCGTTCGCCAGCCCTATGCGCATGCCATCGATGATCGGAAGCGCGGCGGCGGGGATGAGCACCTTGGCGAAAAGGGAGAAGTGGTCCTTCCCGGACATCAGCGCCACCCGACTGTAGATCGGCGGGGCCTGCCGGATCCCTCCCGCGGTGTTGATCACGATCGGGGGCAGCGCTGTCATCAGGATGATGAACACTGTGGCCGATTCCCCCAGGCCGAAGATCAGCATCGCTATTGGCACCCAGGCCATCCCCGGGATCATTTGGACGATGTAGACGGGCACCATCCCTATGTCATACGCCCTGCCCATGGTGCCGAAGGCCATCCCTGCGATCGTTCCGATCACCAGGGCGAGGGCGTAGCCGAGTCCCCATCGGACCAAGGAGGACCGGGTGTGGAAATAGATGGTGGCGCCATTGATCTTGGCGCCGCCCAATGCCTCCCATAGGGCGGAGAAGGTCTCCGGAGGCGTCGGAAAAAATGCGCCCCGGACGGCGATCATGGCCTCGGCCACCACCCACCACGCGATGATCACGAGCGCGATGCCGATGGCGATGTTCACGGCATTGGCGAGGAGGAACCGCCTCGTCTCCGGGCGGAACTCAAAGTGCGACCTGCCTTCCCGCAAGGCCTTTTCCGCGGCCTCCTTTTTATCCATCTTTCCTTTATCGTCCACTCGATCCGCCTTCCACATTGAGATTTCAAATTATTTGATTATGAAATCAATTTATTAATGTAAAAGGTAAATAAACTATTTTATACTTAACAGGAAGCATTGGCCCATGCTCATAGCCGCGCGCCCATTCCAGAATTTATAAATATGGTCGAGGGATAGGTGAACCTGCTAGGCTTGACCGGGACGTTCGGCGTGTCCTTGTACACCGTAATCGTCGATAGGCGGGGGTGACAGCGGGGGACGTCGTATCCGGAGCGCTAGAGGCCCAATCATTGACGTTGAGGCCCTGTCCTACGGGGTCGGTGGCAGCATCGCGGTGCAGCTGGAGGGCGGCACCCCTTGCTCTAGTCGTGGAGAACGGGCTAGGCCCTGACGGGAGCAGCCTTACCACGGACTACCTACGCTCGAAGGGGAGCGGGGCTGAGCCAGTGGTTGGACAACCTCTAGCGGTCCGAGCGGCAACCCCCGTGGCCTAGCACCTTTATTTCCCCAGGTCCACGGACTCCCATCCCACTGTGGAGGTGGGCTTGCAGCCGGTGATTATCTCCCTCTCGAAGTCGAACATCACCGCGCTCTCATCCTTCTGTGTTACAACTAATTTCGGCTCCGAGGTCACTTTGCCGGTGACGGCAGCGGTGATGCCCACCGAGGCGTACATCTCGATGACCTGCCGCGAACTCTCGGGGGCGCATGTCACCACGTAGCCAAAGCCCTGATAGGACCTGAGCCATTGCACGAGCTCCACGTCCTTGGGCCTGGGGATCAGGTCCACATCGACCACGGCACCCTTCCCGCTCGTCTCCAGGAGCATGCCGAGGGTCCCCAGGGTCCCGGGGTTGCTGATGTCCTTGCCGGAACGCACCAGGCCCTGCTTTGCGATCTTGTTCATTATGAGCATCTGCCTGCGCAGAAGGATGGGTTCCTTCCTAGATGTCGTGTCCCAGGCGTAGGGCAGCGAATCGGGATAGTAGCCGTCGAGGTCCATCCCGATGATGACATCGTCCCCCACCTGGGCCGTATGGCTGAATATGGCCTGCCCCGGCTCGGCGGTGCCGATGATGGCGATGTCGATGGCGTCGTAATCGCAATCGGGGTGGGTATGCCCTCCGATGATGGGCACCCCAAACTTCCTCACCGCGGATTCCATGCCCCTCATGACCTGTGAGCACACCCGATTGTCCTTGATCGATAGGATATCGAGCATGGCGATGGGAACGCCGCCCATTGCGGAGATGTCATGGATGTTGACTAGGACGGCGTAGTAGCCGGCGAAGAAGGGGTGGGCGCGCATCAGCGCGGGCATGATCCCGTCAGCGGCGAGAAGGAGGAGCTTTCCTCCCTCCTCAACTACCGCGGCATCTTCACCATAGGAGGCCAGGACCTTTGTGTGGGCCTGCTTGGGGAAAAAGTTGATGACGGAGGATATGCTTTTTTTCCTGGTCACGCCCGGAAAGGCCTTCAGGGATTCGACCAGGTCAACGAGTTCCATACGTTCGTGAAGGCTTTTAGTAGATTTATACGTTTTTCGCGCCCCTTCATAAATCCAGCTTGGATTGCTTGGTCTCCTTGACCAGATAGGCCGATTCGGATTCGGTCACGACCATCTGCATCAGCAGGCCCTGAAACGCCCCTTCCAGCTCGTCGTTGAGGGGCACATACGCCTTGCTGCTGGTGGGGACCTTGAACCCCGCCTTGAGCATGAACTTCCGTGCATCGGCAATCTCCTCCTCCTTCGCTTGCACTCCGGGCGACAGCCCCAGGACACCGGCGCGCTCCAGCTCCTCTTTGAAAATCGGCCTCCTGAACAATCTATACAGGGCATACAGGGTGAGCTCTCCGGATCGCTCCGGGGAGATGGACCGGGCATGCTCAGCTATCCGGATGTAGATGTCCTTCTCCTTGCCCTTGACAGCCGTATATACCTTGGCAGGAGGGACTTCCTTCTCCTTCAGGATGTTGAGGTCGCTCAGGGCGCGAAGATAGCCGGTCAGGATGAGCCGGTGCATATCGAACCCTCGCTTCTTCAGCTCTTTGGAGAGATAGCTTATGGACCTGCCCTCCTCTGAGAGCATTGAGATGATCGTCTGCTTAAGGTCCCTATCTGGATGGAACATATGGTAACAGATATGGTAACAGATATGGTAATGATATAGCTTTTCTCGCCCGGTTTATGGGCGTTAATTGTTAACAGAACCAGTTCAGAAATTCATTTAAACTTAGGTGCAGAATGTCATAATCCCCGAGTTGGATGGATGCAATAGGACCTTCTAAATAGGCCCTCCTTTCTAATTCATGAACGAGGAGATCATTGAGAAGAACGTGAGACAATGAAAAGCGCAGAGGCCACCCGGAACGCAAATATGGATAGGGAGTCAACAGAGATATCTCTCTTCGTCCGCACCTCGGACGAGGAAATCAAGAAGTGGGACAAGAGCCGGATATTCGATGACCTGATGAGGGAGACGGACATAAGCGAGGACGCGGCGGCCATCGTCGCCAGGGAGGTGGAGAAGATGATCGGCGAGCTGCAGCTCGACGTCATCACCGCTCCGCTGATAAGGGAACTCACCAACGCCAAGCTAGTCGAGTACGGCCTGTCCAAGATCCGCAGGCAGCATACCCGCCTCGGCGTT
>JAJFUR010000075.1 GCA_021372335.1 Methanobacteriota archaeon | reverse complement strand
GGACATCCAGCCTGCAAACGTTTATCTCACCGGAGAGGGTAAGGGGGTTCAGTCATTGGACCGTTCCCCGGATCGATGAAGAGAAGAGGGTCAGCTGATCCCCGCGGACATGATGAACCCTATGAGTGCAGAGATCCCGGTCCAGGACCTCATTCCACCCTTCTGACGGAGATGTAGAGGCCGGGACCGCGGTCGCCGTCGCCATAGGACTTGCCTGCGGCGATGCGGACCACCTGCGAATCGTCTGGAATTAGAACGCCAGTGATCGCGTCCAGGGCCGCGCGCACCAGCTTGTCGAGGTCTGGCCGCTTGGTGTTCATCCGCCACTTCTTCGGCTGGCTCTTCGGTCTGGTGAACACGAAGTCCATCGCCACCTCGTACCCGAGGCGCCGGTCGTCGGAGAAGTAGCTGACCGAACGCAGTTCGTTGGTCCGCTGGGCCTCGGTCGCGATGCGCATCCTCCAGTTCTCGGTGTTGGCGTTTGTGTGGGTGGTTACGACCCTTTCCAGCTTCTTGATGTAGTAGGCCTTGGTGGAGCCCTGCGGCACCGGCTCGCCGGCGACGAAGAACTCGATGATGTCCTGATCGAACCGCCCTTCCTGATACCCCACATACTCCATGGGTCCGGACTCGTAGTCCTCGGTGTCCGCCCCTTCGAATACCACGTGCATCCCAGGGGGGATATGAATCCCGTCACTAATATAATTTATCCGCTGGAAGCGAACTGCGCTCTCAGGGCACCAGCCGGTTGCGGTCCCTTGGGAACAGGATCGTCTCGCGCACGTTGCTCAGCCCGAGCATCTTCTGGACCATCCGCTCCACCCCCAGCCCCCAGCCGCCGTGCGCCGGCATGCCGTAGGCGAAGGCGTTCAGGTAGAACTCGAACGAGCCCGGGTCCAGGCCCAGCCGCTGCATCCTCTGCACCAGGCGGTCGTAGCGGTGCTCCCTCTGCCCCCCGGACGAGATCTCCTGCCCCCTGTAGTCCAGGTCGAAGGAGAACGAGTAGGGGGTGCCATCCTTCTCCATGATGTAGAACGGCTTGGCCGCCTCGGGGTACTCGATGATCCAATACATCTCATGGCCGTCCTGGAGCATCAGGTCCCCGAGCAGCCTCTCGCCCTCGGTCCCGAGGTCATCGCCCAGCTCGATCCTGAGCCCCGCCTCCCTTACCATGGCGATCGCCCTCTCGTACGGGATCACGGGGTAGGGCGCCTTGGGGACGGAGACGTCGACGCCGAGAACGCTCAGCTCCCTGGCCCCCCGCTCCCGCACCTCCGCGATGACGAACCGCGTGCACCCCTCCACCATGGCCATGACGTCGGCCTGGGAGTCTATGTGCGCCATCTCCCCGTCGAAGCTTATGAACTCCGAGACGTGGCGGGCGGTGTCGGACGGCTCCGCCCTGAACGCCGGCCCGATCTCGAATACCCGGTCCAGGCCGGTGGCCATGAGCATCTGCTTGTACAGCTGGGGGGACTGCGCCAGGTAGGCGGGCCTGCCGAAGTAGTCCACCTTGAACAGCGTGGAGCCGCCCTCGGCCCCGGAGGCCACCAGCTTGGGTGTGAACACCTCGACGAACCCGTTGTCCACCAGGTACTCGTCGATGAGGCGCGTCGTCAGGGACTTGAGCTCGAAGACCGCCCTGACCTCGGGCCTCCTCAGGTCCATGTACCTATGGTTGAACCGCGTCTCCGGTTCCACGTCCACCTTGTCCACGACGCCCATGGGCAGCGGGGCCTTGGCCGGGCCCACGACCTGGATGGAGGCGGGGACGATCTCGTACCCGGCCCTCACCTGGGGGCTCGCCTTGACCGTCCCGGTCACGCGCACCACGGACTCGCGCGCCAGGGAGGCGATGGTCTGCATCACGTCCGGGGCGGTCCGCTTCTTGGGAGCGGTGACCTGGACCGTTCCATAGCGGTCCCGGAGGATCAGGAAGGATATCCCTCCAAGGTTGCGCACCTCCTGCGCCCAACCCTCGACGGTGACCTCCTTGTCGTATTCGTTGGCGGTGATGGAGCGGGAATCGTAGAGCATGCGCACCCCTCGTTCGGAACGCCCCCATATCACCGATTTCACTTATAAGCGTTGGCCGTCCAGCCATCTATCGCCCCCTCCGGTCCTCCGAAGCGAAAGGTTAAAGGTCCTCAGAAAACGTTCTCTCCCTCATGCCTGTTAAGATCACCATAGATCAGAACGAGTGCACCGGATGCGGGATCTGCTACAACGACGAATGCCCGGACGTCTTCATGGAGGGGGACGACGGCAACTCCAACGTGAAGCCGATGTACCAGAAGGGGGACAAGGCCGTCGGGGAGGTCCCCGACAGCCTGAAGGGGTGCGTGAAGAACGCAGAGGCCTCCTGCCCCGCGTCGGCGATAAGCGTCCAATAGGCCAAGGGAGCCCCCGCGCTCTCTCGGCATTCAGCGATATCAGCTCATCAACCATTATATATCGTTGCAGTAATTCTGAGCCAAGGTATGGGATGTCCATGTCTCAGAAGGTCACTGTCTCTGTAATAAAGGCCGATGTCGGTTCGGTGGGCGGCCATTCAAAGCCGCACCCGAAGATGATGCGCAAGTGCGAGGAGGTCCTCGCCGAGGGCGTGCGGGCCGGGGTCATCAACGACTACTACGTCACCAGGGTCGGGGACGACATCAACCTGTTCATGACCCATTACAAGGGCGAGAACCACAGGGAGGTGCACTCCCTGGCCTGGTCCGCCTTCCAGGAGGCCGCCAAGCTGGCCAAGGAGATGAAGATGTACGCCGCGGGCCAGGACATATTGTCCGACGCCTTCAGCGGGAACATCCGCGGAATGGGGCCCGGGGCGGCCGAGATCGAGTTCACGGAGCGGGGCTCCGAGCCCATGGTCTTCTTCATGGCCGACAAGACCGAGCCCTCCTCTTACTCCATGCCGCTGGCGCGCATCTTCATGGACCCGTTCACCACCACCGGGCTTGTCATCGACCCGAGGGCCCATGAGGGGTTCCGCTTCGAGATCGTGGATGTCATGGACTCCAAGAGGATCGTGATGTCCGCCCCCGAGGAGACCTATGACATCCTGAGCCTGATAGGCGATACCACCAGATACGCCATCAAGAAGGTCCTCAGCAAGGACAAGAACATCGGCCCCGCGTGCGTGGTCAGCACGGAGAAGCTGAACATCTGCGCCGGGAAGTACGTGGGCAAGGACGACCCTGTGGCGGTGGTGCGGTGCCAGAGCGGCCTGCCCGCGGTGGGCGAGGTCCTGCAGCCGTTCATGTTCCCCGCGCTTGTGGCCGGGTGGATGCGCGGCTCCCACTACGGCGCCTGGTACCCCTGCTCGGTGGAGGACTCCGACCCCACCTATTTCGACGGCCCCCCGCGGATCTGCGCGCTGGGCTTCCAGATCAGCAACGGCCGCTTCCAGGGCTGCGAGGACCCCGACTCCCCGCTGGGCAAGAAGGCCCCGGTGGACTACTTCGCCAGCAGCGTTTGGGACGAGGCCAGGAGGAAGGCGGTCCGCGCGAGCGTGTACATGCGCCAGCACGGGCCGTTCATGCCCTCCATCCTCGGCCCCGAGGAGATGGAGTACACCACCCGGCCAGCGGTCCTGAGCAAATTGAAGGACAGGATGGAGAAGATTGATTGAGCTTCGCGCCCCTGTGATCATCGTCAATTTCAAGGGCTACCCCGAGGTGGAGGGGGCCAAGGCGACCGCCCTCGCCAGCATATGCGAGGACGTGGCCCGTAGGACGGGCGCGGCCATCATCGTGTGCCCGCCCATGGTCGAGCTCTCCAAGGTGGCCTCCTCGGTCGCCATCCCCGTCTTCGCGCAGCACGTCGACGCCAAGGCACCCGGCTCCATCACCGGGTACGTCTCCCCGCAGAGCGTCAAGGCCGCGGGAGCGAAGGGGACGCTGCTCAACCATGCCGAGCATCGCCTCCCGTTCCCGGAGATCGCCTCACTGGTCGAGACATGCCGAGGCCTAGGGCTGATAAGCGTGGTTTGCGCCGACACGGCGGAATCGGCCGCGACGATCGCCTCTCTCTCCCCCGACTACATCGCCGTGGAGCCGCCCGAGCTCATCGGGGGGGACGTCTCGGTCACCACCGCCGATCCCCAGGTCGTCCGAAGGACCGTCGAGCTGGTCAAAGGGGTCGATCCCAAGGTCAGAGTGCTGTGCGGCGCGGGCGTGAAGGGCGGACGGGACGTGAGGGCGGCCCTCGCCCTCGGGGCCGAGGGCGTCCTGCTCGCCTCCGGCGTGGTCAAGGCCAAGGACGCAAGGGCGGCGCTGCTGGACCTCGTCCCCTCCGAAGGCTGATTGCATCCCCAACCCCCATTTCGGCCCCCTCCATTTTTTGCACCGTGCGTAAACTTCCCGCGGTGGCGATCCTCCTCACGCTCCTATTGTCGCTTCCGGCGCTCCCCTCCTTGGCGGAGGATGCGCCTGACATCCCCTCACTGGTAATTTCCAGGGCGTGTCCCGCCTATCCCGGGGAGTTCATCACGATCACCAACATCGGGGAGGCCGTGGACCTCGCGGGATGGCGCATCAGCGATGGGGAGGGCAGCGTAACGTTCGCCGCCCCGCTCCCATTGCAGGGCATGGCAAGCGTGACCTGGGGTGGGGCCGACGCCCGGTTCCCGGAGCTGTACCCCGGGGAGGCATGGCTCCCCTCAGGCTCCCCAGGCCTGCGCTCCGAGGGGAACCTCAAGCTCGCCGACGCCGGGGACCAGGTCCTTCTGGTGGACCCCTCCGGCAGGACGGTGGACGTGCTGGTCTACGGGAACGCGGAGCCGCTTCCTTCCTGGAGCGGCCCGCCCGTCGCCTGCAAGAAGGGGCTCATGCTCCTCAGGAGCGCCGACGGGACCGGTCCCGGATGCTGGGAGGTCAGGACCCCTGGCGTCTATTCGGTGGGCACGCCCTATTGGTACGCCGAGGTCGAGCCCCTGCTGTACCCGGACGACGGCCTGCCCGCCCTGGTGAGGGAGGTTGACCTAGCCCGCGAAAGCATCGAGCTCGCCTGCTACATCATGGAGAACTGGACCTTGGCAAGGCATCTGGCGGCCGCCGCCGCGCGGGGCGTCGCCGTCACGGTCCTCCTCGAAGGGCAGCCGGTGGGCGGGGTGTCCGAGAACGGCGCGGCGATCGCGTACCATCTCCAGCGCGCAGGCACGGAGGTATATGTGATGCGCTCCAGCCAATCGTTCCGCCGGTACGACTATCTGCACGCCAAGTACGTTGTGTTCGATCACGAGCGCCTCCTCGTCTCCTCGGAGAACATGGCCGACTCCAGCTTCACCTGCAACCGCGGCTGGGCTGCGATGATCACGAGCGGCCCGCTCGCCCTCCAGGCGAGCGCGGTGTTCCACCGGGACCTGGCCGGCAAAGGCCTGGACGTGTTCCCCTTGGAAACGAGCATCGCTCCGACCGAGGGCGGACCGGGAAGGCTGCTCGACATCCCGTCCCAACGGCCGGTCCCGGTGCCCGCCTCTGCGGCGCTGCTCACCTCGCCCTTCGAGTTCGGGGAGGCGTTGACGCTGCTGCTCCAGGGGGCACAGCGGCGCGTGCTGGTACAGCAGCTGCGCATCGATGAGGCGTGGCTCGATGACGACGGCGTCCTCCGTTCCCTCCTCTCCGCAGCGGAGCGGGGAGTCTGCGTCCGCATCCTGTTGGACTCGGGCCAGGGGACGAAGGAGGAGAACGCCCGGGTCGCCGCCAGGCTGAACGAGCGGGCCCGGGAGGGCAACTGGGACCTCCAATGCCGCCTGGTTGGCGGATCGGCCGGCTTCGACCGGTTGCACAACAAAGGGGTGATCGTGGACGATACCGTCCTTGTGGGGAGCGCGAACTGGGTGGACACCTCCATGCTGGAGAACAGGGAGATGGCGCTCTCGCTCCGCTCCGAAGCGCTTGCCAGGACGTTCTCGGATTGGTTCGAGCGCGATTGGAAGGGGGACGCCTCCCCTCCCGAAATCGCCCTTCCCTGGCACTACATCGAGGTGGCCGAGGGGGAGGCGGTGGCCCTCGATGCCACGGGCTGCTCCGACGCCTCGGGGGTCGCGAACATCACGTGGGACCTGGACGGGGACGGGGTCCCGGACCTCTCCGGGCCGGTGCAGGCCGTGCGCCTTCCCGCAGGGGAGCATACGATCTGCCTGACGGTCGAGGACGCCCTCGGGAACATCGCTCAGGAGATGATCACCGTAAGGGTCGTTCCGAACGGGAAGGGGGCATCGGCATGGCTGCTGTACGCCCCCCTTCCCCTCCTTCTCCTGCTGCCCCTTCTGCGGCGTAGGAACAGAAGGGTTTAGTTAGGCGGAAGGCGTTCGGCCGCTGGTGCAGCTCCGCCGTTTCCAGGACCGCGACCTGATCGATGTATGGCAGGTAGCCACGGAATCCCTCCGCGAGCACTACGACCCCACGCTCTTCACGCAACTAGTGCCGTTCTGGCCGGAGGGGCTGATCGTGATCGAGGACATGGGGAGGACCATCGCCTTCATCTTCGGGGTCCTCAGCGGACCGCAGCAGGCGAGGGTCCTGATGCTCGCGGTCGACCGCCGGTTCCGGAACATGGGGCTGGGGACGTTGCTGACCCAGGAGCTCTTCCGCGAGTGCGCCAAGAAGGGCGTGCGCCAGGTCTCGCTTGAGGTGAGGGCCAGCAACATCGGGGCGCAGCGGTTCTACCAGAGGCTCGGGTTCTTCGTCGTCCGCCGCCTGGCGCACTATTACTCCGATGGGGAGGACGGCATCCTCATGATGCGCTACCTCTAGTGGTACATCGAGTCCTTGGTCTCGTTCCAGAAATAGTAGGGGGAGCGCTCCTTCTGCGCCGACGAGATGTCGGTGCCCAGGCCTTGGGTGTACGAGCCGTAGCGGTCCTTTATCTGCTCCTCCGCGCTCTTGCTGCGCTCCACCGCCTTGGCGATGTGCTTGGCGTCGATGAGCTCGGCCCCCTCCATCACCGCCAGGTCCCCCGCCGCCCGGATCAGCCCGCCGAGCTCCCTGAGCCGGAGGGTCAGGGCGTTGTTGATGCCGTCGACCTTGACGGCCCTCCCCCTCGCCTCCCTGACTATCGCCTCGATCGCCGACGCGTCCGCGTGCGGGATGCGCCCATCGGACACGATCTCCTGGGCGATGAACTGCACCAGCCGCCCGCGGTTCGCGTCCGTGTCGGGCATGGCGGTGTTGACGAGCACCTCATACCCGTTCCCGCATATCCGGGAGCGCAGGGGGGAGAGGACCTGCTCCAGGTCCTGGATGTTGCACGCCCCCACGAAGATGAAGTCGCAGGGGACGTTCTCCACCTTCACGCTCGCCCCGGCGCTCTGCGGGTTGCGGCCGGAGATGGGGAAGCGCTTCTCCTGCATGGCCGTCAGGATGAAGCGCTGCTGATGCCCCAGGTGCGGCAGCTCGTCTATGAAGAGGACCCCCTCGTGCGCCTCGTGGATCGCGCCCGGGACGACGCGGTCATAGGGCTGCGTCCCCAGCTGAGCATGCCCTCCGTACGGGTCGTGGCGCACATCGCCCAGCAGCTCCGTCTCGGAGGAGCCGGTTGCCAGCACGAATGGGTTGCGGTCCAGGCGCACGATGACCTTCCGCGGCGACCGCTTTTCCAAATCCCTCCGCTTCTCCAGCGCCTCCTGGTCCAGCACCCTGATCATCTCGCCGCACCGCTCGAAGACGACGACCTCCTCCTTGCCGAAGCGGGTCCGGGTCGTCGTCACGCGCTCCTTCCCGGCCGTTCCGGTGAGGCCGGCCACGTTCATCTGCTCGAACAGCCCGGTCATCAGGTCCCCGAAGGGATTGTTGGCGGCCACGTCGCCCTTCCCCTTCTGGCACTTGGGGCAGATGCGCTCCTTCGGGGAGGAGTAGGTGCCGCAGTTGCGGCACCTGTACCCGAGCCGCTCGGCCACGTTGACCGGGGCGTTCTTGGGGTCCATGAGTTCGCCCTCGGCGTTCTCCCGGGACCGCATCTCGATGCGAACCTCTTCCGCGCCCTTCACCTCGACCAGGGGCCTCTCCGGGTTCTCCGGGTTATGCACGACCCGGATCTCCTGGGTCGGGCGGGCGAGGTGCAGCGCCAGCGCCTGTGCGATCATCGACTTCCCCGTTCCCGGGGGGCCGACGAGGAGGAGGTGCCGGCGCTGCTTGGCGGCGATGCGGGCCAGGGTCACGGCCTCCTCCTGGCCTATGACCCTTTGCAGGGGATCGCCTGGAATGACCACCTCGGAGGTGCACTCCACGCTGCGCCAGTCCCCCATCTCGGTCCCGTCCATATTCAGTTCAGGTCATCCTTGGACCAGACATCGATGCCGGCGGGCATCTTGGTGATGTTGCCCATCTTGGTGCCGACGATCGTCCCGATCTTCAGGTCGGAGGCCAGGTCCAGGATCCGCTGGGTGATGATGCCGTCGAAGACGACCGCGGACACGGGCCCCTTCTCCTCCTTCAATGTGTTGACCAGCTCCTTGACCGTCACCTCCTTCGTTATCCCGCCCATGGCGTCGAGGATGCGGGCCTTGGAGGTGGACGCAAGTTCGTTGATCATCCCTTTGTACTTTTCCTGGGCGGCGGAGAGCTGCTTCCGGGAGGCGGGCCTGCGCTCCTCATGCTCCCGCTCCTCGACCGGAGGCCTCTCCGGCCTAGGTTCCCGCTCCTGTCTCTCCGACCTGGGCTCCCTCTCAGGCTTGGGCTCCTCTTGCTCCCGGCGCTCCATCCGAGGCTCGCGCTCCCGGCGCTCCGCCCTTTCCTGACGAGGCTCCCTCTCCTGCTTCGGCTCATGCTCGGCCTTGGCGGTGTCCTCCTTCTCCTCCCGCTCGCGGTCCGCCCTCTCGGCCTTCTCGAAGCGCTCCAGCTTCTCGACCTTACCAGCGCTCGGCTCCGGCCGGCGCTCCTTGTCCTTGCCGTTGCCCTCGCCCAGCTCCAGGTTGAACATCTCGATGAACTGGTCACCGGGGATCTTGTTGCGCAGGCACTTCATTATCTGCTTCTGGGTGAGCTCCTCCACCTCGTGGGCGCGCGGCGCCCGGGCGACGAAGTCCACCTCGGCCACCTGGAACAGCTCGCGCAGGATGAGTTCCCCGCCCCTGTCCCCGTCGACGAAGGCGGTGATCACCCTCTCCTTGCTGAGGTCCGAGATGGTCTTCGGGATGTTCGTCCCCTCGACCGCGATGGCGTTCTTGATCCCCGACTTCAGCAGGTTCAGCACGTCGGAGCGTCCCTCCACCACGATGATGGCGTCGGACTCGGCGACGTTCGGCCCCGCGGGGAGGCGGTCCTTGCCGTAGTAGGTGATCTCCTCCACCTGCACGGACTGGCGGACGCTCTCGGTGAGGTCGATCCCGGAGGACTTGGACTGCTTGATGAGCTCGGTCAGAAGCTCCCTGGCCCTCTCGATGATCCTCTCGCGTTTGACGATGCGCACGTCCTCGATGGACTCCACCCCGATCTTGGCCTTGCACGGGCCCACCCTGTCGATGGTCTCCAATGCGGAAGCCAGGATCACGGTCTCTACTTGGTCTAAGCTAGATGGTATCAATATCTGTCCTTCGGACTTGCCCTGGCGGGAGTGGACGTCCACCTCGATCCTGCCTATCCTGCCGCTCTTCTGCAGGTCCCTCAGGTCGAGCTCATCGCCCAACAGCCCTTCCGTCTGTCCGAAGATAGCTCCCACCACGTCCGGCTTCTCGACTATACCGTCAGCGTTCAGCTTGGCCTTTATCAGGTACTTGGTGGTGCTCGGGTCAATGTTCATGTTATCACCTCTGTCCAGCTGAAGAAAGAACGAGGCTTTCGCACACCAAGGCCCACTATGCCCATCAAGACCCTTGTCCTGACGATCCCGAAGGGGTTTTCCATCCGGTACCCGGCCTTACCAGGCCGCGCGATGAAAGGGTGATAGTGATCATGTGATATAGGAAAGCCCGGGTCCTTCTCCAGGCTTTGATCGACGATACCCTAAAAATAGGGGACCTTTATATACTTTATGCACGGCCCCCTCCCTGGAAGCTCGGGCCAAGCCGCTCACCCGCCCGAGGCCACCTTCACTATGCGGAGGCGGTCGCCGGGGACGAGGGGCGAATCGATCGGCACGGGGGCCCTCCCCCGGACGACGATGTGGGCATCGGGATGCAGGCCAAGGAGATCGAGCATGCTCCCCACGGTCGACCCTTCGGGAAGGCGCATCTCCCGCTCCTTGCGCTCCATCTCCACCGTAAGCACGAGCTCGCTCATCGGCAGTCCCAATCCCTCCTAGGGATTAATCCTTTTCCTGTTCTTCCGATCAACCTCTGTTCCAATGATACCGGTCAAGTTTGAAATAGGAGCAGGCAAATGCCCATCCGGGCCAAGGTAGCCTAGTCCGGTAAGGCGGTAGCCTCGAATCGGCCCTTTGCCGATGGGACAGCTACTGACTTCATGTCTCGGGAGTTCAAATCTCCTCCTTGGCGCCATCCATCAAACAATGCCCTTGAAGAACCCCGGCCCCAGCACCCTGTCCTGAATGTCGTTCGCGAAGGCCTCGGCCACCTGATAGTACCCCGCCCCGAACTTCTTTTGCATGAACGCCTGGTACTGCTCGTAGAGCTTGGCGTCCGTCTCCATCGCCAGGAAGTTCTCGATCACCGGAAAGACCCGGTTCTCCTCCTCGCTGATGTGCAGGGTGATGCGCTCCACGAGGCGCATGGCGTCCCTCTCCGCCTTCTCCACGTTCCCTTCCTCCAGTGCCCTGAGGGCGCTTCGCACCGTGCGCCGGGCCTGCACGTGTTCCTTCTTCAGCAGCGCTAGGGTCTCCGCCACCTTGGGGCATTCCTCCATCGCGGCCGGGAAAAGGAACCGTTCCTCCTTGGCATGATGGAAGCGGTCCACGAACTGCTCCAGAAAGGTCAGGGCCTCTTTGAGCTCCGGGCCATATCGGGAGGCGCGATGGGAGCGCAGGAGTTCGCCGACCACATCGAGCACCTGCCGAATGATGCCATGGTCATACTGCAGGATGGTTATCGAGATCCTCATGCCCGCTACTAGGGCACGCCACCTTTTTATTGGTTTGGCTCAATCGCCATGGCCCTCGAGGTCAATTGCCACCCGCCGGTAGCCAAGCCCTTTCAGCGCCTTCGTCACCGCCTCCCGTTCCTGGAAGAGGCGGGGAAGGTCGTCCTTCGCCACCTCCACCCTCGCCCAATACTCATGGTCCCGCACCCGCAGCTCCTTGAAGTGGAACGGGGCAAGGGCGGCCTCGGCCTTGTTCACCCTGCGGAGGATGTCCGCGGTAATGCGCACGTCGTGGGGGACCCTGGTGGCCAGGCAGGTATTGCTGGGGGCATCCCAGTTCAGGACCCCCATCTCCTTGAGCAGGGAGCGCACCTCCGCCTTCGTCAGCCCCGCCTCGACCAAGGGGGAGCGGATACCCATCTCCATCAGGGCCGCCCGGCCGGGACGGGCCTGCCCGAGATCGTCGACCTGGCTTCCTTCCAATATGTGCGGGATGTCCAGCTCCTTCGCCTCCTCCTTGATAGCCTCGAAGATCAGCCTCTTGCATATATAGCAACGGTCCTCCCAGTTGCGGGCGAACCGTCCTTCGTTGACCAGGTCCACCTTCAGGGGGACGACCTCCACGCCCAGCCCCTTCGCCAGGGAGATGGCGGCCTTCTGCTCCTCGGGAGGGAAGGTCTCCCCCACAGCCATGAACGCCGCGACCTCCGCGCCGGAGTCCAATGCGGCCTTCAGGAGTAGGGTGCTATCCACCCCTCCGGAGAAACCTATCGCCACGTTCTCCATGCCTCGTATGAGGTCTACAAGCTTGCGGTACTTGACCATCGCATCGTCCATGCTATCGACCGATGATGGGAGCGGGGATATTTATTATGAGGCCAGACCATTGCCTTCATATGCCTGGAAATCAGTGCCGCTTCGGAAGGAAAAGCCCGGGAAGGCCCATGAAGCCGCGCACATTATGCGGCCGATCGGACTATGGCAGCTTCATGCCATCCCGTCCAACCGATGATGAACCGATAGTTTTGGAAATGGACGAGATGGAGGCGCTGCGCCTAGTCGATTACCTAGGGATGAGCCAGGAGGAGGCGGCCATTAGAATGGGGGTCTCGCGGGGCACTGTCTGGAGATGTGTGGACAGTGGGAGGCGGAAGCTCGTTGCCATGGTGGAGGAAGGGCGCCCGCTCAAGGTGCGCGATGATGCACCACGCATTGATGATTAGGCTTCCCTAAATTATTTATAATATTGTGCTTATGCACATTATAGACGCCGTTAACACGGCGAAAGGTGATGCAAACATGCCATATCTAGACGGTACCGGACCCATGGGCACAGGACCCTACGGCCGAGGAATGGGACCTTGCCGCGCGAACGGCAGGATAAGCGTTAGAACGGGCCGCGGAAGGAGGGGTGGCTTCGGCTGCCAACCTTATTGCTGGTCAAAGCCCTGGAGGCAGCTGACCGATGCGGAGATCAAACGCTCCATGGAGGCAGAGATCGAGGTCCTGGAGGCCAGGTTGAAGTATCTCAAGGACCAGCTGAAGGTCGAGGGGACTGATTCCTCATGAAGGTGGCGGTCACCGCCAGCGGCCCCGGGACCGAGGCTATGATGGACGATAGGCTGGGCCGATGCCCGTACTTCGTGATATTGGACACAGATACCGGTAAGATCGATTCACTAAGGAACGATGCCGCAGACGCCTCCAGCGGCGCCGGGACCAAGGCCATGCAGGCCCTGGTGGACCATGAGGTCAGCGTGGTCATCACCGGCCGGATAGGCCCGCATGCAACCGCGATGCTGGAGGAGACCGACATGAAGGCGGTCACAAACAAGTCGGGCAAGGTGGGGCAGGTCCTCGAGGACTTCAGGCGCGAAAGGGGTCTGTGACCCCCTCATCCTTTCTATTCCAGGTTCAGGACCACGCCACTGCCCTTGCGTTCCATGGCCCCGGTGCGTATCTCCTTCCATATGCGATGAAGCTCCAGGGCCGCCGGTGAATTCGGGAACAGGGACGGTAGCGGGTGCATGGCCTTCATGGCCTTGTTCACGTTAGGATCGTAGGGTATACGACCGACCACCATCACCCCCAGCCTGCGGCAGCTCTCCTCTATCTCCCCGGTCAAGCCCGGGTGCAGGTCCCATTTATTAACGGCTACGCAGATGGGGATGGAGAAGTGGTGTGCCAGCTCGATGAGCCTCATCAGGTCGTGCTCACCGGAGCGACTGGGCTCGGTTATGGCCAGTATCAGGTCCACCCCGGTGATGCTGGCGATGGCAGGGCATCCCGTGCCCGGAGGGCCGTCGATCAGCACGGTGTCCAGGCCATCCGACTCGGATAGGCCGTCCGCCAGGCGGCGCACCATGGTGACCAGCTTCCCGCTATTGGATTCCCCGGGCTGCAGCTCGGCGTAGACCATGGGCCCGCGATCGGTGTCCAGGACGAAAACCTCCCCGGACTTCCTCAGTTCCATGCGCACCGCTCCAGCTGGACATACCACTTTGCACGCACCGCACCCCTCGCAGCGTATGTCGATGACCTGGAACTCGGATATCGCTCCGAAGACGCAATTGACCTCGCACTTGCCGCACTCTACGCACAGCCTATCGTCTATCACGGCCTTGAAAGCGCCCCTGTAATCGTCCTTTATGCGCAGTCTACCCCTCATGGTCAGGGCCAGGTTGGCCGCGTCCACGTCACAGTCCGCCAGCACCAGCCCCTCAGAGTACCAGGCCATGGAGGCCACCGCGGTGGTCTTGCCAGTCCCTCCCTTTCCGCTCATCACCGCGATTCGGGTCATCGACACAGCCTCTCTATGTCCAAGAACATGTCCAGTAACTGGTCCTTGATGCCGGGCATCGCCTCCAACAGGGTGCCCCCCTTGGCATAGGCCTCGGCAACCTTGCGGTCGAAGGGGATGCGCATCAGTATCGACACGCCCTCAGCCCCGCACAGGGACTCTATGATCGCATCGTCCCCGGACGAGCGGTTGATCACCACTCCGCAGGGCACCCCCAGACGACGGCAAACGGTGATCATTCCCCGGAGGTCATGCTCCCCGAAGGGCGTAGGCTCGGTGACCAGCAGAGCGAAGTCGGAACCCTCCACGGACTCCACCGCTGGACAGCTCGTGCCCGGCGGGCAATCGATGATCACCAGGTCGCCCCTCTGCTCCTTTATCTTCCGGATGATGGGCACGGAGAGGGCCTCGCCGGTCCTCAGTTCCCCGCAATAGAACCTGATCGGCCCGGCGGTACCGGAGTGCATTATGCCCACAGGCCTTCCGGTCATGGTGATGGCCGTCCTCGGGCACACCAGCCGACAGACCCCGCAGCCGTGGCAGAGATTGGCCATGAGCTTGACCTTCTTGCCCAGCTGTATCATGGCTCCGAACTGGCACTCCTTTACGCACCTGCCGCAGGCATCGCAACGGTCAGCGTCAATCATTGGGCAGGGAACGAACACCTCTTCCCTGGAATGCATCGCCGGCCTCAGGAACAGGTGGGCGTTAGCTCCCTCCACATCGCAATCCAGAAAGGTCATCGGCCGGTCCAGCGCAATGGCCAGCGCGCAGGCCACCGAGGTCTTCCCCGTACCCCCCTTTCCGCTCGCCACCGCCAGTATCATGCGCGGTTCTCAATGGTGGTGTTCCTGGCAAGCGTTCTGGTGGTCCGCTCGGACCAGCTTCCCCTCCTTGTACGCGTCCAGGGTCTCCTTGACCGTGCCCTTAGCCCCTACATACACCTCAATTCCTAACGAGGTGAACATGTCCACCGCCTTGGGTCCCAGGCCTCCGCACAGCATGACGTTGACCCCGGCCTTGGACAGAAGCTCTGGAGGTAGGCCAACACCGCCCATGTGCTCGCTTGTGTTGTCTATGAAACTGAGTTCACCCGTTTCCGTCTCCAGGATCGCATAGACAGGGACCTTCCCAAAATGGGCTCCCACGGTCGACGAAATACCGGAACGATTCATCACTGGAATCGATACCTTCATGAAGCATTCACCCTCTTAACGCCGTGCATACGCTCCAGTGGTTTAAAGCTAATCCCTGATGGCTTCGGTCGATTGGAACTTTGCTGGGGAATTAATCGGGGTTCAGGGCACCCGACCCGGTCTCGATCGGCCTTAAGTCTACCAATGATGAACAGCACAGAACCCAGCAGTATGCCGCCCAGCTCCAATATCATTAATGTGTATGTCATGCCCTGCCGGAACATGGTGGATGTTTCCCTACCCCCCAGTAAGGGAACAAACCGAGGCCAGGCAACAACAGTCCGGTCCAAACCACGTTGTTACCGGTCCCGATGAGTTCCTCCTCCCCGTTCAACTCCTGCCCGATACTGTTTTCATTGGCCACCAATCAACTATCGCAGGGACCATGCGATCGGGAACGGCAGGAGGGTCATAGCCCCCTCACAACGATAAAATATCCAGCCCACCCTCAATGGGACGATGAACGTCCGCGACGTGTTGGAGGCGTACCGGCAGGGGAGGATCGACCTGCAGAGGGCGGAGCAGCTCCTGAGACTGGACTTCCTGGAGAGGGTGGGGCAGCATACGCTATTCGACCACGCCCGGGAGGCCCGCCGCGGGATCCCCGAGGTCATCTGGGGGGAGAACAAGCCCCCCTCCATGGTCGCCGAGATCGTGAGCACGGCGCTGAGGGACAGGGACGCGGTCCTCGTCTCCAGGGCATCCCCCGAGCACGTGGGGGCGATCATCAAGGTCGTGGACCCCAGGCACGTTCGGTATTTGGAGGGGTGCAGGCTCATCGTGATCGACCGCCAGCCGGACCGGCCAATGGTCGGGAAGATAGGCATCCTCACCGCCGGCTCCTCCGACATAGCGGTGGCGGAGGAGGCCAAGGCCATGGCTGAGGTCATGGGTTGCGAGGTGCTCACGGCGTACGACATCGGCGTCGCCGCCCTGCACCGCTTCCTCGACCCCCTCGCACGGATGCTGGACGAGGGCGTGGACGCGCTGATCGTGGTGGCCGGAATGGAGGGTGCGCTCCCCACGGTCGTCTCCGGGCTGGCCGACGTGCCGATCATCGGCGTGCCCACCTCGGTCGGCTACGGCTTCGGGGGCGGGGGGGAGGCGGCGCTCATGGGCATGCTGCAGACCTGCTCCCCCGGTCTGGTGGTCGTCAACATCGACAACGGGATCGCGGCCGGCGCCACCGCTGCCCTCATCAGCCTCCGTTGCCGACGAAAGGAGTGAGGCGATGTCCCTCGTCCGCCCCCTGCGGGCGGAGGACGTTCCGGCCGCCCAGGCGCTCATGGCCGACACGTGGTCCTGCCTTCTTAGGGCCCGCACCGGCCTGAACGTCCAGTACCCCGTGCGCCCCGCCTCCTGGTACCTCGCCAGGCTCAGGCACGAGCCCCTGGGGTGCCTATGCGTCGAGGACGAGGGGGAGATCATCGGCACGGGCTTCGCCCTCAGCTCCGGGAACGTGGGATGGATAGGGCCCATGGAGGTCGGCCCCAGGCATCAGGGGAAGGGCCATGGGACGCGGTTGCTGGGCGCGCTCGAGGCGCACCTGGTAGGCAGCGGCTGCGGAGCGATCGGCCTGGAGACCATGAAGGACGTGCCCCGCAACCTGGACTTCTACGCTCGCAATGGATACGTCAAGGAGCAGGAAACGCTCTACCTGGAAAAGGGACTGCTGAAACCCTCTCCCACCCGTTCCAAAGGGGAAGGGGCGGACCTGGAAGAGGTCCGCAGGCTGGCGGCCACCATCAACCCGGGGTTCGACCCATCCTCCGAGTTCCAAATGCACGAGGAGATGGGCGATGGAAGGACTCTGCTTGCCAAAGGCGCCGCCGCCCTCCTTCTCCCGGACCCGATCCCCGGCTCGGGCAAGGCGTACCTCCGCACCATGCTCACCGATGGGTCCAGCCTGGACGAGGGCATCGGCCTGATCCAAAGGGCGGAAGGGGAGGCGGCCCAGGCCGGGGCGAGGACCATGTTTACCATCGTCCCGGAGCGGAGCGAGGTGCTCCCCCTCCTCATGCGCTCGGGGTACAGGCCCAAGGGGACGGACGTGCGGCTGATGAAGGGCGAGTTCCCGCGCAGGCATGAGCGCCACATCATCTCATGGTCGGGCTAGGGGCCCTTGGGCAGAACGATGCCAAGGATGATGTAGACCACTATCAGCCCCCCTACGGTCACGACGGTCCCGACGACCCATAGGGCCCTGATCAGGAAAGGCTCGATGTCGAGATACTCGGCCATGCCGCCGCATACCCCCAGGAGGACCTTGTTCCGGCTGGAGCGGACCAATCGCTTCTGCGGACCGCTCGGGGGAGAGGGCGGCGGCACCGGCATTTGCGGCGGGGCGGGCGGGACCGACGGGGCGGGCTGCACCGGCATCTGCATAGGCGGCGGCACTGGTACAGCTCCGCCCAGCTGCTCCGCCCTCATGATCACCCCGATGTACCCCAGGAGGAGTATGAGGAGGAAGACTATGTACAAGATGGAGCGGACCAGGTCGCTCAAGGTCAGTAGGAAGGTCACCCCCTCCGCCCCCCCGACAAGGTCGAGCACCATGGCCAGGACCCACAGCCAGAAGGTAACGATGATGGCGGTCACCAACGGGGATAGCACGGCCCCCACCTTGGGGGAGCGTCTGGAGCCGTACCCGAAGTAGAACCCCAGGAGGAATATGAGGAAGAAGGGCAGGAGGGCGTCCCTTAGGAAATCGGCCAGGTCCTCGGCGAATGCGAGTTCCCCTGAGAGGGCATCGAACACCTCCATGACAAGAAGGACGAAGATCACGCTGAGAAGGGCCTTGAGCAGCGGCCCCCCGCCCCGGAAGGCGCGGTCGAAGGGGGTCTGGTTCCAATTGACCGGAGGGACCTTCACGGGCCCAGGCGGGGCGTCCATGCGCCCCCCGCATCGCTGACAGAACACAGCACCGTCATCATTGGCCGTTCCACAGCTCGGACAAGTGACCGTTCCCATACCATTGAGGGAACGAACCTCTCGCTCATAACGATTGCCCCGCGCTCGGGACGATAGCTCAATTACCGTCCACCGCCATGCCCCTTCCATGGTCGAGAACGAGGAGGAGAGGGTGCGCAAGGTCCTGGAGAGGACCAGGGAGGAGTACGGGTTCGTGCCATTGGTGTCGGAGGTCCTGTCCGAAAGGCCCGACCTGTATCTCCCCTACGCGGAGCTGTCGAGCAGGCTCTTCTTCAAGCCCCAGCACATGGACCGGAGGACAACCGAGCTGGCGGCGATAGCCGCGGGGGCGGCCCTGGGCAGCGAGAACTGCCTGAACGTGCACATCCTCCAGGCCCTCAGACTAGGGGTGACCGAGGAGGCGGTGATGGAGGCGCTCATGTTAGGTGCCTTCATGAGCATGAACCGCAGCTGCTCCGTCGCCCTCCGCTGCCTGAGATCGGCGACGGAGGACCGTGTATGAGGCCTCGGCCGCGGAGGCGGGCGCAGTCATTCACCTACGGGATCGATCCTCAACGTGTGCTCATAGAAGGACGGTCCAGGACCACGCCCCCACCCAAGAACTGGGACCGTGATCACCAGAGGATCGGAATTGAGGATTGGAACGGAAGATAGCCGAGGCCAGGGGCGTGCCTCCTTTCCCGCTGTAAAGGAATGAACGGCTCGCCCCCCGCCCTCGAGGAAACCCTGGAGGCAGATAGGACGGGCAGCGATCAGAAGGCGTCCACGCACCGGAGCCCCTTCCGCGAGCACTCCCTCCGCACAAGGGCCTCCAACGCCGAATAGTCCCTTTCCCGGTGGGCCCTCTCGAGCCCGTCCCCAAGGCCCTTGCACGCTGGCCGCGCCCGGATGTCATCGAACATCCCCGGCCGCGGCCGGAAGCGGTCCAGCATCGCCCGTTCGATGCCCGTGGCCGCGAGGGCATCGACCAGCTCTATAACGTCCCTCTCCTCCAGCATCGGGAGGAGCGGGCCGATGAGGGCGTACGCGTTCACCCCTTCCTCGGTCAATCCACGAAGGGCATCCAGCCGCCTCGCGGGGAGGGGGGCCCCCGGCTCCATCGCCCTGCTCAGCTCAGGGCTCACCGACGTGACGGTGATGCCCACTTCCCCCCTGAGCTCCTTGTAGAGGTCTATGTCCCTCAGGACGAGGTCCGATTTCGTAAGGGCGCTGACCGCCAGCCCATGAGGGATGATCTCGATAAGGCAGCGCCGGGTGAGCAGCAGATGCCTTTCCGCCTCTTGATAGGGGTCGGTGACGGTCCCGAGCCCTATGGTCCCCCTCTTCCCCCTCAGTTCTTTACTGAGCACATGCGGAAGGTCCGTCCGGGCCAGGACCTCCGTCCACTTCCCACGTGGCCTCTTGGTGACATAGGGGGCGTAGCAATACAGGCAGTCGTGCTGGCATCCCACGTAGGGGTTCAGGGAGTAGTCGAGGCCGGGGAGGCGGGACGCCGGGAGCGCCACCCGCGTGCGCACCTCCCGGACGCGCGGGACGCTAGGGGCAGCCCGGCCGTCCTCCATCTCCAGAAAGAGGTCAAGGGTCGACATAGTCGTCTATCCTCCTCTGGTGCCTCAGGTCCCTGAGCACAGCGCTGTGCGCCGTCCAGGTCGATATAGGGATGTCCATACGGGTCTGCACATGCGCCAGCGCCTGGTCCAGGGTGTCGAACCTGCGGGGCCTCTGGGTGAGCGCCATGCGGACGTTCTCCCTGACGTTCCAGACCCCAACGGGGAGAAGGTAGCCGGGGTGCGCCTCCCTGAAGATAACCGCCCCCGCCTGACGACGCTCCCGTTGCAGCAGCTCAT
This sequence comes from Methanobacteriota archaeon, assembly GCA_021372335.1. Lineage (GTDB taxonomy): Archaea > Thermoplasmatota > Thermoplasmata > Methanomassiliicoccales > UBA472 > UBA472. The sequence continues at coordinate 4,127 of JAJFUR010000075.1, read as the reverse complement.
TCACCGCCAGCCTTGCCGCGTAGTAGCATCCCCCTATCTCCGCGTACTCCTTGCGGCCGTCGAAGAACTCGTGCGAGGAGATCATCTCCACCTGCAGCCCGGCCGGGTTCCAGACGGTGTTGGGATACCAGGCCTCGATCAGCTCGTACCGCCAGGAGGTGGGGGTGAGCAGCACGCTCCAGCGGTTGTCCAGCTGGTCCCAGTCATACACCCTGAACTCGTTGATCAGCGGAAAGGTCTTCGTCGTCCGGAGGAGGTCCTTCCCCAGCATGTCGTCCACAGCGGTGATGCTCCACCGCGTCGGCACAAGGCGCCTGGCGCCCTCCCGGCCAAAGGCCCCCACGCTGAAAGCCTTCTCGATGCGGGAAATGAGGACATCGTTCCTGTAAAGCTCCTTGACCGCGTCGACGGCCCTCAGGTCCGTGTCGTAATAGGCCTTCTCCACCTTGTGGTCGTACTTGGGGTTGCCGATGCGCAGCCTCTCCAGCCTTGCGGAGGGCCCGAATGGCTGGATGTTATCGTCCAGGACTATCCGGCCGGAGGGCCTCTTGGAGAACTTGGCCTCCACGTCCACGGAATTGACCGAGAGGGCCAATTCCCTCGTGAGGTCCACGATGCGCCCGGCGCTCTGGAAGTCCCGCACGTTCACAAGGTGCTTTCCCCGCACAAGCCGGAAGCGGAAGTCCACGATCTCCTCCATGGTCTTCCCCATCCATTGCTCCGGGGTGTCCATGATGACCGTGTCCCCCAGGTCCGGAGGCACCAGGGGGCCGATGTCCACCTTGGGGTAGCCATAGCGGCCGACGAAGACCCCCGGCGGGGAGCTGCCATAGAGGTCCTGGGCGTCGATGAGGCGTTTCGTCTTGGAATAGGAATAGAACTTGATCATGAGGGGGCATCTGTCCTTGCCGCAGAGGTTCTTGGAGCCCTTGCATACATGGCATAGGCTGGACCCCTCCCTCTTCGGTGCGGCGAACGCCTCTTGGCTCAGTGGCAGCGGTTCGAAGCCCTGCATCTCGTCCCGTTCTACCGCGACAACCGTATTTGACCGTTTTCCAGGGGGCCTTAAAAATGAGGCCTTGCCATGAGCTTCCTCAAGGCCGAGACAGAGGCGCTCCAATCTCCAGTGCTGCCGTTCGTCACCTCTGGCACCTCCGCGGCCTCATACTCGTCCCCGTCGAACCGAAGGGCCATCACCGTCCACCTGGGTGGTCCACCCAGGCGGGGGGCGGAGATGAGGGACGCCCCATAGCCATTGGGGAACCTGTAGATCCGCTGCTCCCTTCCTCCCTGCATCCCCAGGCAGGCCTTGCAGTACCCAAGGTCCACCCGGAACCTCTCAAGGTCCTCGTCCATGAACTGAAATCGGTCACTGAACGAAAAAATATTGGGGCGCCGATGGCTAATCTTTTATATGGCGTAGGCGTTCCCAACCGCGTCTCAGCTCTTTTTTAGGAACGCTGAATTAGATATCTATATATAGAAGCGATAAAATACCCTCCGTAAGGAGGCTCACTATGGCTTACGGAATGGGTCAAGGACAACAGCCTATCATAGTTCTTCGTGAGGGTACAGAGAGATCAAAGGACAAGGAAGCACAGTACAACAACATCGCCGCCGCCCGTGCGGTCGCTGACGCGGTCAAGTCGACCCTGGGCCCCAAGGGAATGGACAAGATGCTGGTCGATTCCATGGGGGATGTGGTCATCACCAACGATGGCGTGACGATCCTGAAGGAGATCGACGTTCAGCACCCGGCCGCCAAGATGGTCGTGGAGATCGCCAAGACCCAGGACACCGAGTGCGGGGATGGGACCACCTCCTCCGTGATCATCGCGGGGGAGCTGTTGAAGAAGGCGGAGGCGCTGATAGAGCAGAACATCCACCCGACGATAATAGCCAACGGGTACAAGATGGCCGCAGCCGAGGCCATCAGGATCTTGGACACAATCGCCGTGCCTATCACCTCCGATGACACCGAAAAGCTGAAGCGCGTGGCGATGACCGCCATGACCGGCAAGAGCGTGGGCGGGCAGGGGGAGTTCCTTGCCGAGCTGGCCGTGAAGGCCGTAAGGGCCGTCGCTGAGAAGACCGGAAACAAGTACACGGTCGATGTGGACAACATCAAGGTCGAGAAGAGGACCGGCGGCTCCATCGCCGAGACCGAGATCATAGAGGGCATCGTGATCGACAAGGAGCGCGTGCACCCCCGGATGGCAACCCAGGTCAAGAAGGCGAAGATCGCCCTGCTGAGCGTGCCGATGGAGGTCAAGAAGACCGAGGTGGACGCCAAGATCCAGATAAGGGACCCGTCCCAGATGCAGCGCTTCCTGGACGAGGAAGAGGCCGTCCTGAAGGGAATGGTCGACCAGGTGGCGGCCTCGGGCGCGAACGTCGTATTCTGCCAGAAGGGCATCGACGACCTGGTGCAGCACTACCTCGCCAAGGCCGGGATATTCGCCGCCCGAAGGTTGAAGGAGTCCGATATGGAGAAGATCGCCAAGGCCACTGGAGGTACCATCGTCGGCAAGATAGACAACCTGACCAAGAACGACCTCGGGGTGGCCGAGCTGGTCGAGCAGAGGAAGGTCGGGGAGAACGACATGATATTCATCACCGGCTGCAAGAACCCGAAGGCCATCAGCATAGTCGTGCGCGGGGGCACCGAGCACGTCGCCGATGAGGTCGAGAGGTCCCTGCACGACGCCCTGCGCGTAATCGGCGTCGCCCTAGAGGATGGAAAGATCGTTCCCGGCGCCGGCGCCCCGGAGATCGAGCTGTCCCTGCGACTGGCCGATTACGCCTCCACTGTCGGGGGCCGCGAGCAGCTGGCCATCGAGGCGTTCGCCTCCGCCATGGAGATCATCCCCTGGGCCCTTGCCGAGAATGCAGGCCTGGACGCCATCGACATGGTAATCCAGCTGAAGTCCGCTCATGAGAAGAAGGCCGCCAACGCCAAGAACATGGGCCTGGACCTGGACTCCGGCAAGCCGGCGGACATGCTCAAGGCGAATATCATCGAGCCCCTGAGGGTCAAGACCCAGGCGGTGAAGTCCGCAGCCGAGGTCGCCAACATGATCCTGAGGATCGACGATGTCATCGCCTCCAAGAGGGCCCCGCCAGCACCCCCGGGCGGCAATGACGGCATGGGCGGAATGGGTGGCATGGGCGGGATGGGTGGAATGGGCGGGATGTAAGCAAGCGTCCCTTCCAAACCTCCCGCGTAAGGTCCCTTTAAACCATTTTCCTATTCCTCTTTTGATTTCTCGCTCTTTTGATTTCTCGTTTTGATAATTCGAAGCGCAATGATATTAATAGTGAAATGTTCAATTCAAAACAAATCGCTTACCAACCGACCGTTAAGAAGGGATGAAGCATGAAGAAGATAGTTAGCGCATTGTTCAGCTCTCTGCTGTTCGCGCTCCTCCTGTGCTCCCTGGCGGTCCCCGCGTTCGCCTCCGCTCCGACGGCTGAGGCACCAGAGTGGAACGAGGGGGACAGATGGGGGTACGGGGTCGAGGTGGACTTCGGAGAGGACCTGGGCGACCTTATGGCCAATCTGACGGCCAATCTGACCGACCTCTTGGACTTTGAGATGGTGGATGAAGTACAATCGGTCAATGAGCTGAGCGCGGATGGTGGGTCCGAGTTCTGGATGCTGTTCGAGGTCACAGATGTGACCGATGACAGCTACGTCATGGACATGGACCTGGCCTCCATGGTTACATTGGATGCCGCCCTGTCCGTGATCGCCAGCATGCCGGTGGCGGGCACATACCACCTAGGGGACGAGATCGAGACCGAGAACATGACGATCTCCCTCGAGGCTGGAGCGGAGGTGACCCTGGTGGTCAATGTGGAGATCACCTATGACAAGGAGACTATGGCCATCGAGGCCGTTTCCCTCAGCGCCAAGCTCCTGGGCACCGCGGACTTTACGGGAGAGAACATCCCTCATGTGGACCGTGAGTTCACGAATACGACCTACCGGTACGAGGACTACGATGTGCACGCGGAGCTGAAGGCCGATCTGGACCTGGACCTCACCTTCGACCCCTGCCTGAACATCTGGGACTTCCCGATGAGCGTCAACGATACATGGTGGTCGAACTTCACCGCCTCCCTGA
>JAJFUR010000056.1 GCA_021372335.1 Methanobacteriota archaeon | reverse complement strand
CTCAGCATGAAGGAGTACGATCTCATCGTCATAGGGTCCGGGGCGGGACTGAACGTGGTGGCCAAGGCCAGGCAGAGGAAGATGAAGGTGGCCTTGGCCGAGAACGGGCCGATGGGCGGCACATGCCTCAACCGGGGCTGCATCCCCAGCAAGCTATTGGCAACTCCGGCGGAGCTCGTGCGCACCATCGCCGATGCCAAGCGCATCGGCATCCACGCCACGGTGGAGAAGGCCGACTTCCAGTTCGTGCGGGAGCGCATGTGGAAGCTGATCGCTCCGGACCGCGACGGCATTCTGGAGAGCATACGGAGGGACAGCGGCATCGACCTGTTCCAGACGACGGTCCATTTTGTTGGGAGGAACACGCTGCAGGCAGGGGACGAGCAGATCACCTCCAAAAGGATCGTCATTGCCGCTGGTGCAAGGACCAAGGTCCCCAATGTCCCGGGGCTCGCGGAGGCAGGGTTCCTTACCACGGAGAACTTCTTCGAGCTTTCGGAGCTACCGGAGAGCATGCTCATCCTGGGCGGGGGTTACAAGGCATACGAGCTCGGAATGTTCCTGGCATCCTTCGGCTGCAGGACGACCATCATAGGCCACAACCCCAGGCTCCTGAAGGGCGAGGAGCCGGAGATAAGCGCCATCGTGCTCAAAAAGGCCAGGGAGTACATGGACGTGTTCGTCGATCAGGAGGTGCTCGCGGTGCGCAGGGAAGGCAGCCGGAAGGTGGCCATCGTAAGGGACAGGTCCAGCGGAGCAGAGCGGGAGGTGAGCGCGGAGCAGATCCTGGTGGCGACCGGGGTCCAGGGCAACGCGGACTGGCTCCGCCCCGAGGCCGCCGGGATAGCCGTTGACGAGGGGAACTACGTCCTCGTGGACAGGTATCTTGAGACCAATGTCCCAGGCATCTTCGCCATCGGGGACATCATCGGCCGCACCATGTTCCGCCATACGGCCAACTATCATTCCGAACTCGTCTGGCATAACATGTTCAGCGAGAAACGCGCCGAGCTGGACGAGCACGCCGTGCCCCACGCCGTCTTCGGATATCCGGAGGTGGGGAGCGTCGGGCTCACCGAAGAGGAGTGCAAGCGGCGGGGGCACACCATCCTTGTTGGATACAGTGAGTACATGGACTGCGCGAAGGGGTACGCCATGGGCGAGGAGGACGGGCTGGTCAAGGTCATCGTGGACAAGGGGAGCCACCGAATCCTCGGCGCGCACATAGTGGGCGCGCACGCGGCCCTGCTGGTGCAGCAAGTGGTGTACCTCATGAACGCAGGGGACCAGAGCTATCTGCCATTCTTCCGCGGCCAGTGCATCCATCCGGCCTTGAGCGAGGCGGTGGTCAGGGCCTTCGGGGCCCTGGCCGACCCAGACCATGCCCGTTATTACGACGGCTGACCCCGTCCTGATGGAAACCGTTGCTCCGGTTCAGCTTTCGCATGACCTTCACCCCCGTGACCCCGGTCAAAATGGGGATCGGCGGGGTTAGGTAGATCGACGAGGAGATCAGGGCAGCCAACTTGTTCTCTCCCCGCATGATGTTAATCTTCTTGACGAGGGGGTCCTCGGGGTCGTCGCTCTTAAGGGGATGGAAGAGCGAGCGGAGGATGAGAAGGTCGGTGTTGAGCACCACCTGCACCGTCCACTTGATGCCCATCTGGAGGGTGGCGACCTCGCCCTCGGCGGCGGTCGCCTTGGCCAGGATGGCCTTGTAAAGGTCTTCGGCCGTCTCCCCTTCGAAGGTGGTGTAGCAGCACCCGATCTGCCCGGTGGAATGGGCATCGCTCCCCGCCAGCCTGGCCCATCTGCCGTTCATCGCATGGTTCTTGGCCGCGTCATTCGCATACCCGTCCACGTGCCCTCCGTTCAGCACCTCGAACCCGTCTATCTCCAGCTCGTCCACCAGGTCCCGAAGGGCGGGAACATGGCAACTGAAGGGATGGGGGGCGACCACTAACCCTCCCTGGGCCCTTATCCGGTCGATAGTCTCGCGCACCGGGAGACCCTGTGGGACCTCCTCTTCGATGAAAAGACCGATGACCTCCCCCTCCGCGGCAGAGATCTCCGAACCGATCACCACCTCGAGGTCATCGAAGCGTTTTGCGTATTCCCTGGCCCTGAGCGCCCCGCGCACGGAATCATGATCGGTTATGCAGAGGACCCGCATACCCTTCCTGCGGGCCTCGTCGACCACCGCCTCTGGAGGGCAGACCGACTCGGGGAACGTGATGACGCCATATTGACCAAAGCCGGAGTAGCGGGTATGGACGTGGACGTCGGCCTTGCTTCGCACGGGGGAACGAACCACACAACTTGTTTAATTAGTTTCGCACCCAGTGGGAAAATGGGTAGGGGCGGGCGTACGCCGCATCACCCGCCGACCTTGGTCATGGGCTGTCCGCAGCATACCAATGTACCTTTGCCAGCCTCCACGACCTTGACCTTATTCCCGCAGATCTCACATTCGTAGACCTCTCCTACCTTCGTCATTTTTGCACCCATTCTGGGAACACAGTCCTTAGGACTTAATGCTTTTCGCGATGGTCGCGCCGTACTCGACGCATCGGTCCACCCCCTCCCCCATAGGAGCGAACCTGATTTCCAGGTCCGGATACGGGAGCTCGAGCCCGGCCGATTCGAGGCTCTCATGGATGGCCTTGGAGGCCCCTCCTCCCCACCCATAGCTGCCGAAGACCGCGCCCTTGCGGCCCTTGGGCCTCAATCCCATCATGTATGTCGTTATGTCGGCCACAGTGGGGTACATCCCGTTGTTCATGGTGCAGGAGCCGACCGCTATCACCCTGGAGCGGAGGACCTCCCGCATGACCATGGAGCGGTCGGTGTCGGTCAGCCGCATCACGACCACCGGAACGCCCTGGGACCGCACCCCCTCGGCCATGGCCAGAGCCATGCGCTCCGTGGAGCCCCACATGGTGTCATAGATTATCAGAACGCGCTCCTCCGTCCTCCCCTCCGCCCAGCCCAGATAGGCCTGGACGATCTCCTCGATATGCGCCCTCCACAGCACGCCATGGGAGGGGGCCAGCAGCCTCAGGGGGAGCCCCTTCACCTTCTCGTACGCTCTCTTGACCTGGGCCCCGAAGGGCAGGACAATGTTGGCGTAATAGGTAGCGGCCTCCTCCAGCAATTGTCCGGGATCCATCTGATCATCGAAGCGCTGCGAGGTGCAATAATGCTGCCCGAAGGCATCCATGCTGAACAGCACCCCATCCCCCACGACATAGGTGAACATGGACTCCGGCCAATGGACCATGGGGGTCTCGATGAATCGCAGGGTGCGTCTGCCGATCCGTAGTTCCTCCATATCCGCCACCTCCCTCATCCGCAGCCTTCCGTAGTTCAGCGCGAGGGCCTCCACTCCCCTCTTGGAGGCCAGGACCTCTGCTCCAGTCAGTTCCTGGAGCATTGGCAGACCGCTCGCATGGTCGCCCTCCGCATGATTGGAGACGATGAGGTCGATCTCCCGGGGGTCGATCACCGACCGAACACGGGCCATCATCTCCTCCATGAAGGGCGCCTTCACAGAGTCTATGAGGACGTTCCGCTCATCAAGAAGGAGGTAGGCGTTGTAGGACGTCCCCCGAGGGGTAGCGAAGCCATGAAAGCTACGGCAGTTCCAATCCAACGCCCCCACCCAATAGATTCCATCCGCGATCTCGACCGCTTCCATGACCCCTTCATTCAATTCTACGGATATACATTGTTGGCGAGAAACCTTTTTGTGGACATGCCCCGCATTACCATAGGATGAACGAGGGGCTGGTCCTGCTCATGGAGGCGCTCCAGGAGGTCATGGGCGACGGGCGCTATACCACCAGGGAGATGGAGGACCTGCTCTTCACCTACTTCGCCTATCGGTGCCCGGACGACCTCTCCCGCTCCCTCAACAAGCTCCGCCTTATGGGGATGATCGACGGCGAGGTGGACCGGGAAAGGGCCTGCTGGGTGTGGTGGGCAAAGCCCAAGGCTCACCCCGAGTAGTAGTATTCCCCTCTTTCCTTCTGCTCCCGGTCCAAACGGGAGCCGGGCTTGTTGATGCGCGGGCGGTTGGTGTCGTTGTCCCGGCGGAACGTGACATCCACGCCCTTCAGGAACGCGTTCATGCCCGTGCGCATGTCCATCGGCCCCTGCCCCAGCCCCTCCTTCCCCGGGGTCCCGCTGAAGACCATGATGGAGTCGGAGACCATGTCCAGGAAGTAGATGTCATGGTCGACCACCAGGGCGCTCCGTCCCCGCTTCTCCATCACCCTCCTGACGGTCTTGGCCGCCTCCATCCTCTGGTTGGAGTCCAGGTAGGCGGACGGCTCGTCAATGAGGTAGATGTCCGCCTCCCGGGAGAGGCAGGAGGCGATGGCCACCCGCTGCAGCTCCCCGCCGGAGAGGGTCAGCACGTTCTTCTCCAGCAGGTTCTTCAACGACAATGGTCTGGCGATCTCGCTCTGGAAGAAGCCCGACTCGAAGAAGTCCTTCACCGTGGCATGGAACATTTCGCGGACGGTGCCATCAAAGTCGGGGCTTATGTACTGCGGCTTGTAGCTGACCTTGAAGCTGCTGTCGATCTTCCCGACGGTGGGCTGCTGGACGCCCGCCAGTACCTTCACGAAGGTGGTCTTTCCTATGGCGTTCGGTCCGACGACCCCGACGGTCTCCCCGATCTTTATGGCCCCCGGCTCCACCTTGAGGTGGAAGGAGGGGTAGCGACATTCTATGCCCCCATACTCCAGGAGGTTGAACTGTTCCCAGTTGGAACGGGGAGGCCGGGCCTCGAACACGATCGGAGCGTCGCGGAAGCGCATGTTCTCCTCCTTGGCGTAGCCACCGAGGTATACGTTGATGGCCTGCCGCACCTGCCTCGGCTGCGCGTAGATGCCAAACGCCCCCTCCGACCCGAAGACAAGATAGACATTCTCGGCCAGGAAGTCCAGGATGGCGAGGTCGTGCTCGATGACGATGACCTGTCTGTCCCTGGCCAGTTCCTCGATGGTCCGGGCGACCTTGATCCTCTGGTATATGTCCAGGTAGGAGGAGGGCTCGTCAAAGAAGTAGATGTCGGCGTCCTTCATGATGGTGGCGGCGATGGCCACCCTCTGCAGCTCCCCCCCGGACAGTTCGGAGATCTGGCGGTCTATGGCCTCCTCCAGCTCCAGGAGTGCGACCGCCTCGTCCATGGCCATCCGCCCCTCCACTTTCTTGAGGAGGGCGCGGACCTCGCCCTTGAACACGTTGGGAAGCTTGTCAACGTACTGCGGCTTGATGGACGTCCTCACCCTGTTGTCGTAGACCCGCTTGAGGTGGTCGTGCATCTCCGTGCCCTTGAAGTGCTCCAGGACCTCCTCCTTGCTCGGGGGGTGCTCGTAGTTGCCGAGGTTCGGGACCTCCTCCCCGGAGAGCAGCCGGAACGAGGTGCTCTTGCCGATACCGTTCGGACCAAGTATGCCGGTCACCACGCCCTCCTTGGGCACCGGCAGACCGTAGAGTCGGAAGGCGTTCAATCCATACTGGTGCACGATGTCGTTGCGGATCTCGTCCGGGAGCTGGATTATCTTGAGGGCTTCGAACGGGCATTTATGCACGCAGATGCCGCAGCCCGCGCACAGCTCCTCGGAGACCACGGGCCGGCCGTCCTCCCCGATGACCACCGCCTCCACCCCCGTTCGCACCTTGGGACAGTACCTCAGGCACTCCTGGTTGCACTTCTTGAACTGACACCTGTCCCTCAGCAGGACCGCTATGCGCATGCCCCCACCTATTGAAAGGAGGCATAAAAAAGTAATGGGCGCGTGGGGATGAGGGCTCAGATGGCCAAGGAGACCGTGAGGCGCCTTACGCCCTCTATATAAGGCCCATTGGTCCCGAGGAGCCGGGAGACATCGGGTTCGTTCTCCCGGACCGAAGGGTCCCACGGGAGGACATGCACATCGTCGTACCCCTCCCACCCGCTCTCCCGGGCCTTGCAGATATCCCCTTCCTCGCATTTGTTGAGCACGAGATCCACCCTGCGCATCCCCATCTGACGGGATAGCTGGGCCACCCGTCCGGCCACCTGAAGGGAGTTGAACGTCGGCTCCGAGACCACGAGACATGTCCCGAACCCTTCGGCCACCGTCCGGCCGAACGGTTCCAGCCCAGCCTGCGCATCCATGACGATGAGGTCGTCCTCCCGGGAATTGAGGAAACGGACCAAGGCGCCCAGGAGGGCGTTCTCCGGACACAGGCAGCCGGTGGAGGCCTGCGCCACCCCGCCCATCACCAGCAGGTACAGCCCATCCGAGATCCGTACCCCGAACCGCTCTGCGACGTCCGAAACGTCCGGATTGAGGTTCATCAGTCCCCCCCATCCCTGGCCAGGGCGCGCCCCCGTCCTCTCCTCGATGAAGTCCAGGTCCTGGATGATGGAGCGGAGAGCGGCCGCCCTCTCCTTTGGATAGCCGAGGGAGAAGGCGAGGTTCTGCTGAGCGTCCTGATCGACGGCAAGCACCCGATGCCCCCTCTCCGCCCCCAGCAGACAGAGGGCGGCAGCGAGCGTGGTCTTGCCCACCCCGCCCTTTCCGGCGACCAGGATACGCTGTCCTCCCCGGTCCCCAGGCCTCCGGCGCAGCTGCTTCGCCAGGTCCATGGCCGCTTGCCTGCTCATAGGCCCAGGTCCGCCCTTTTCGTTTCGATGTGGTCGAAGAGGATCGCCGCCGCCTTCTTCGGGTCGGGCTCCACCCAGAACTTGGCCTTGACCGTCCTCTCTAGATCGTCTGTGAGCAGCTTGATGACGTTCGGCGAGCCCCCTATCTTCGGCATCACGCCCAACGCCACACTGATCCCGCTCCCTACGAAGTAGCATCCGATGGCCACCGCCTTCGGGGAATACCACTCAGGGGCCGCTCCGGCCACCGGAAGCTGGTCCGTTCGAACCCCCGCCAGATTGGCAAGCTCCGCAACTAGGGTGAGGATGCGGGTGTTATCCACGCATGAGCCCATGTGTAGCACCGGGGGGATGCCCAGCGAACGGCACGCATTGCCCAGGGACCTACCGGCCAGATCGGCTGCGCCAAGTTGCATCAGGCCCGCCTCGGCGCAGGCTACGGCCGCGCAACCAGTCTCCACCACCAAGATGTTACGACGGATGAGCTCCTTGGCCAAGGTGATGTGGCCGAAGTCCTGCTTGATCCGGGGGTTGTTACAGCCCACGATCCCCACGGCTCCTCGGACCTTGCCCTCCAGGATCAGGTCCAAAAGGGGCTTAAGGCTGCCGCCCATAGCGTCCTTCAAGGCTTCCACGGAGAAGCCCACCACGGCATCGACCGGCGCTTTGGGGATGAGCACCCGTTCCGGCACGCGGTTCCGGAAGTTGTCAACGGCCATGGCAATCATGCGCTTCGCCTGCTCAAAGGCGTTCTCCGGGGTGACCTCCACGTATACGCTCCCCGGGATCACGGCCTTGGGGGAGGTGGATATCACCTTGGTATGGAAGCAGGCAGCGGTGTTTGGAAGGGATGGAAAGATGCACTGGTAGTCCACGATCATGGCCTCCAGGGCCCCGGTGGTGATGACAAGTTCCTGGCTGAGGTGGTTCCCTGCCTGGGGGATGCCCTTCCTCATCAACAGCTCGTTCCCCGTGCAGCAGAGGCCGACAAGGTTGATGCCTTTCGCTCCAGCCTCCTCGGCCCTCCTCTTCATCTCCGGGAGCGAGGCGGCCTTTACCACCATCTCGGAGAGGATGGGGTTATGACCGTGCAGGGAGATGTTCACATGGTCCTGCTTGAGCACCCCCAGATTGACCATGCTGGTGCGGATGCCGGGGGTTCCGAACAGAACGTCGCTCACCTCAGTGCCTATCATGGAGCCACCCCACCCATCCCCCATCGATGCCCGGACCCCATGGGCCAATATGCTCCGGTAGTCGGCGCCCACGCCCATATGCACCCGGTGCATGGCCTCCACTATCTCCCTGTCGATCGACCTGGGAAGGATGCCAGCCTCCCTCAGCATCTTGTACGTCTCCAAGGGCAGCCGTCTGGCCATCCTCAGCTCTCCCTTCAGGGTGCCGAACTCCTCGAGCATTGCAAGGGCCAACTTCTCCGCGACCTTCTCCGGCGGCCCATCGGTGTCAAGCCCATATTCCTTGGCCAATGTCATCAGCTTGGCTCGGTCCGATATCTTGTATTGCGGTGCCTCGCCCCTCGCCGCCTTGAGGAGGGTTTCGGCCACCTCCCGGCCATGGTCGGAATGGGCAGCGGCGCCAGTGGCTATCTGGTCCAAAAGGTTCCTCGAGACGATGAGGTCGGCCGTGGCCCCGCATACCCCCCGGTTCTTCCCCTCCCCCATGATGCGGCACGGACCCATGGCGCACCTTTGACAGGATACGCCCGCCTCGCAGAACTTGCAGGACGGCTGCTGCTTCTCGAAGCGGTCCCATACCGTCTCCACCCCCTCCAACATGGTCTTGGCCAGGACCTCCTTCGCCGAAGGGTCCGTCGTCCTCTCTTCCACCTTTTCCGGCACCTTGTCCGGAGATATGCGCTCAGGCGGCATCCTCACGCATTCTACGGATATGACCTCAAGCCCTTGCTCGTCCGACATCAGTTCACCTTCCGCCATCCCTGCGATAGCTCAGGTATCAATGGTCATTCCAGAATATTTGAACCTGTGGATTTTCCCCTCTGACGGCAAGGTTATATTCAAAAAGTCCATTCGTCTGCCGATGGAGCGCTCAAAGGTTTTCATCGGGGTGGCCTGGCCATACGCGAACAGCGCCATCCACCTGGGGCATGTGGCCGGTTCGCTGCTACCCCCCGACATATTCTCCCGCTATCACAGATTGAAAGGGCACCGCGTGCTGATGGTCTCTGGCTCAGACCAGCACGGAACTCCGGTCACCGTCCGGGCGGACAAGGAAGGGGTGAGCCCCCAGCAGGTGGCGGACAGGTACCACGAGATCAACAAGAGGGCGATCGAGGACCTGGGCATCGAGTTCTCGCTGTTCACGAAGACCCACACGGACAATCACATCCAGGTCGTGCAGGACATCTTCCTGCGGTTGCTGGAGAAGGGCCACATGGAGCTTAGGGAGACGATGCAGTACTATTGCCCCACCTGCGCCAAGTTCCTCCCCGACAGGTACGTCGAGGGGAGGTGCACTAAGTGCGGCAACGAGAACAGCAGGAGCGACCAATGCGATCGGTGCGGGGCGACGTTCGAGGTGGGGGAGATCGCGGACCCAGTGTGCATCACCTGCAACAACCGCCCCGAGATGCGGGAGACGAAGCATCATTTCTTCAAGCTGACGGACTTCGAGGACCAGCTGCGCTCCTATGTCCGAGGGAACGACCACTGGCGTCCCAACGTCAAGCTCTTCACTCAGAACTGGTTGGAATCGGGGCTCAAGGACCGGCCGATCACCCGGGACATGGCGTGGGGGGTCCCGGTCCCGCTCCCGGGCATGGAGGGCAAGGTCATATACGTCTGGTTCGAAGCGGTCATCGGCTATCTCTCGGCCAGCAAGGAATGGGCCATGAGCACGGGGGACCCGGACGCCTGGAGGGAGTTCTGGACCGACCCCGAGGTCAAGGGATACTATTTCCTGGGGAAGGACAACATCCCCTTCCATACCATCATCTGGCCCGCCATCCTGATGGGATACGGAGGGCTCAATCTGCCCTACGATGTGCCGGCGAACGAGTTCCTCACCTTCAAGGGGGAGAAGCTCTCGAAAAGCAAGGGGCCGAGCATCGACATCCCCAGCATCCTGAAGGTGTTCGACGCCGACCAGATCAGGTACTATCTGGCAAGCAACATGCCGGAGGGAAAGGACGCGGACTTCTCCTGGGAGGACTTCGAGACCAAGGTCAACAACGAACTCGTGGCCACCCTGGGAAACTATTTCCACAGGGTGCTGAGCTTCACCCAGAAGAACTTCCACCAGGTCCCCCCGCTCGGCGAGGGGCTGGAGGTGGAGACCGAACAGGTGGAGGGAGCCATCGCCCAAGCCATCGCCGAGGTGGACGCCAACATTTCCTCCTGCCAGTTCAAGAGGGGGTTGAAGGCCATAATGGACCTGGCCCAGTTCGGGAACCGCTTCTTCGATTCCTGCGCCCCTTGGAGCATGCTGAGGTCAGACCGGGACAGGTGCGGGGGGATGCTCCACTTGAACCTGAGGATCGTCCAGACCTTGGCAGTGCTCGCCCATCCCTATCTTCCGTTCACCACCCAGAGGCTCTGGGCGTTCCTGGCCAACGACGGGGCCATCGGGGAAGGGTCCTGGAGCGAGATCACCAAGCCCCTGAACGTCGGCCGCGAACTCCCTGAGCCAAGGCCATTGTACCGCAAGGTGGACATCCAGCAGGAGGAGCGGCCCTTCTCAGGGTTCGAGGCCCTGGACCTAAGGGTAGGGGTGGTTAAGGAGGTCAGCGATCACCCCAACGCCGATAAGCTCATGGTCCTCAAGGTCGATATCGGTCGGCCGATACAGTTGGTCGCCGGCCTGAAGGCCTTCTACACCAAGGAGGAGCTCACCGGGAAGAAGGTAGTGGTGATCGCCAATCTCCAACCCGCGAAGCTCAGGGGGGTGGAGTCACAGGGCATGGTCCTCGCCGCCGAGGCCGACGGCGAGGTAAAGGTGCTCACGCCATCCGGGCCCGCGGAGCCGGGAGATCGTGTGACCAGCGGCCTCAGCCCGGGGGGCAGGCCATTGTCTTTGCAGGAATTCCAGGCCTTCGTGCTGAGGACCGGCACGGTGCTCAACGACCAGGAGGCAGACGTCGGGAGGAGGGTCAGGGCGGACACCTCCGGGCTGATCAAAGGGCCCCAGGCCGCCTTCTTCCTGCCCAGCGAAGGCGCGGCCGTCGCCCTGCCCCTGTTCACCGAAAGAAAGGTCGCGATCGGCGTGGACGGTGAGCTGGCGAACGGGGCGAAAGTGAGATGAGGTTCGACCTGCACGTGCATTCAACGTACTCGGGCGATTCCATCAACAAGGTTGAGGAGGTCCTGGACATCTGCACCAGGAAAGGGCTGGCCGGGGTGGCGATCATCGACCACAACTCCCTGGAGGGCTTCCGCCATGCCCTCTCGCTGGGAAGGCACGACGTCCTGATAATCCCGGGGATGGAGGTGTCCTCCGCCGAGGGGCATGTCCTTGCCTATAACATTCAGGAGGTGATTCCTCGGGGGCTTGGGGTGGCGGAGACCATCGACCGGATCAGAGCCCAGGGGGGCATGGCTGTGGCCGCCCATCCCTACCGCATGTGGTCCGGGCTCGGGGAGGAGGCCACCCTGGCCAATGACTTCGATGCGATCGAGGTCCACAACGGACGTTCCACCCACGCCCATAACGACAGGGCGGCCGACCTGGCGGTCAGGATGGAAAGGCCGTTCACCGCTGGCAGCGACTCGCATGAGCCGTCCACGGTCGGAAAGGCCTACTTCGAGACGTCCGGCGAGTGCTCCACCGTGGAGGAGGTCCTCAAGGAGGTCCTCTCCCTGAAAGGGCGTACGGGCGGCACGCACAGGCCGAGGGGGGACACCCTGAGCTATGGCGTCAAATGCATAGGCGAATGGTTCGGCCGAGGCTTCAAGAAGATGTGATCATGCCAGGAGAGGTTTGACCTGCTCCAATGTATGTTCAGGGTCGGCCTTGCCATCGACCAGCAGCCCGAGCAGGTGCCTAGGGCCTAGCCCAACGACTATCAGATTATGCTCGGAGAAGCGAAGGGACACGTACTGCAGGTCGTCGTTCATCTCATGGCCAACCTGCTCCGCGGTCCCGAAGGCCAATGAGGTTATGGCCGAGTACATCTGTCGGTCCGCGAACTTAGGCGTACTCCCCCTCACATAGTTGCCCGCGCGGGAGCAGATGTAGGCTAGCACAACCCCTTCGATGGCGGTCACCCTCTCCAACATCGATTCGAAATCCCTTTCCTCCAACCCGCGCATCTCCCGAATGAGATACGGTAGGGGAAAATAAAACCTTTACTCGAACAGTTGCTGGTCCCTATCTCAGGACAAAAGGATTAATCGGACCTCCTCCATAATACCACCATGCCTCCGGTCTCGCTGCGCAGCATCCTCCCGATATCTGCGAAGGCAAGGACCGAGGCCGACAGGCTCGAACCGGTCCTAGTCGAGTCTCTGGGCTCCCCCCTCTCCATGGAACGGAAGCGCATGGAAGGCCGTGTTCTCAGCGCGTTCGAAGAGGAAGCCGGCGCGATAATGGCCATGCTCCTTCGCCACATGGAGACGAGGAACGACAATGCCCGCGAGGCGATCGACCGTCTTCTGAACGGGCTGACGGCCTCCCGAGAGGGGAAGGCCGCCTTGCTAGAAAACCTTGCCCATCCAGACCAGGAGGTGCGCAAGGGGGCCAGGACCATGCTGGTCCGGATCTGGGGGGAGGGCATGGACGCCTTCGCCACCGATTATGAGCAGGCGATGCTGCTGATGAACGTCGCGCGCAGCCGGGACATCTACGTCGACGACATCATGACCCTGACCGAGCTGGTGAAGGTCACCCTGCTCGAGGGGGACAGGGAGAGGGCCTTGGAGGACATCGCCCTGATAGTGAAGCTCCTCCGGCATCGCTACCGCTCAGTGGAGACCATGAAGGACTATCTGGCGGAGATGCTGAGGATAACCCCCGAACTTTCCAAGCTCGGGGTCATGAGCGGAAGGATAGAGGAATCGCTGCGCACGGCCTCCCGAGCCAACCGGACGCGCACCTTCGATTACACCAAGGAGCTCATCGACGAACGGATGCGCGAAGTGGAGCTCATCGATCGCATGCGCTCCATCGGCGCAACGGTGAAGGAGGCGCTGACGGAGGCGCCCCATATGCCGTTGGATGACATTAGTGGCACGGATATGCGGATGTTCACCCACTTGAAGGGACTGGTGGAGAAGGGCACGACCATGAGCGTGACCGGCCGCGCGTCCGAGATCGTGGCGATGGTGAGCGCCTTCCTTGCGGACGAACTATTCCCCTATCTCGAGGGAAAGGCCCAGGACAGGCTCTCGGCCATGGACCCCTCCCTTTTATACGTCATCTACACCGTCGGCCTCACCTGCCTCAAGCTGATGGCCGAGCCGCTCCCCAGCGTCTCCGAGGAGCTGTACGTGACATACTTCAAGGAGCTGGAAGGCGCCCCGAGCCTTGCGGCGGTCCCATGGCCCTCGGCCGTGCTCTGAGCCTTTCATCCGGGCGCATGTCCGACATCCGTCATCCAATGTCCAGGTCTTTAAAATTCAGTAAAATTTATATTTGCGATTTTCCTTACCCTTACTAGAGGGATGCACTTATGACCAGTTCTTTGGTTAAGAATGCTTTAGCGAACACTAAATATGCGAACAACACGAACGGCAAGGCCGAACCGGCCAAGCAGGAACCGGTCCCTGCCGAACCAGCCCCAAAGTCCAACATAGATGAGGAGCTGGAGAAGATCGCAGCCCAGCTCGACGTATGCATCAAGATCATCGGCTGCGGGGGCGGTGGATGCAACACGATCAACCGCTGCTGGGAGGCCAACATCAACGGCGCGCAGCTATGCGCCATCAACACCGACGCCAAGCACCTGCTGACCGTCAAGGCTCCTCGCAAGATCCTCATCGGAAAGACCGCCACCCGCGGCCTGGGGGCCGGGGCCAAGCCGGAGATGGGCGAGGCCGCTGCCCGCGAGAGCGACAGCGAGATAAGGGACTTCCTGAACGGCTCGAACATTGTGTTCGTCACCGCCGGCCTGGGCGGTGGGACCGGCACGGGCGCGGCCCACTATGTCGCCCGGATCGCCAAGGAGCAGGTGCGCGCGCTCACGATCGGCGTGGTCACCATGCCCTTCAAGGCCGAGGGCACCGTGCGCATGGAGAACGCCCTGGACGGCCTCAACAAGATGAGGCTCATCTGCGACACCACCATCGTCATACCGAACGACAAGCTTCTGGAGCTGGTGCCCAAGCTGCCGGTCGACGCCGCCTTCAAGGTGGCCGACGAGGTGCTCATGCAGACCATAAAGGGGCTGACGGAGATCATCACCAAGCCCGGGCTGGTCAACTTGGATTACGCCGACATCATGACCGTGATGAACGAGGGCGGTGTGGCCTTCGTCGGCATAGGGGAGGGCAACAGCGATGACGACGACCGCGTGAAGGCGGCGGTGCAGGAGGCGCTCACCTCCCCCATGCTCGGTGAGATCGAACTCAAGGACGCCAAGGGCGCCCTGATCCGGGTGGTCGGGGGGCCGGACATGACGGTCGGGGAGGCCCAGAGGGTGGCGGAGATAGTCACCAATAGCGTGTCCCCAAGGGCGCGCATCATATGGGGGTGCTCCATCGACCCCGAGCTGGAGGGCGTGGTCAAGGTCCTGCTCATCATCACCGGGGCCAAGTCCAGGTACATCATGGGCAGCCGCGGCGCCCCGATAGGGATGCAGAGCTACCAACAGCAGTACCAGCCGCAGCCCCAATACCAGCAGCAGTACCAACAGCCAAGGCCGCGGAACCGGGACGAGGACATCGACTTCGTGCGCTGATGCGGAGGGGGCCAACGAGGGCTGCGCCGTTCACTCGACCATTGGCCGCCGCGCGGTCCAATGGCCGCTAGTAGTCGAAGGCGGCGTCGCCAAAGCTGATCGCGGGGCAGGGCTCCATGCATTCACCGCAATGAACGCATCGGACCGCTTCCACGCGAACCTTCCCCCGCATCAGCAAAAGTGCACCCTCTTTGCATCTGGCGATGCACACCCCGCACCCGACGCACTCCTCGGCCTTAACCACCGCACGGCGAACCCTTTCCACGTCCCTTCTTATCCTTTCCTGGTCCGCCCCTTTCGCGATCAGCGCCCCCTCGCGGAAGACCGTGACGTTGCCGACCGCGCACCATCCCTCCTTCGGCCCTCCCTCCACCGCTCCCACCATGTTCAGGACGCTGCTCACCCGCTCCAGGTCCAGGTCGCGCGAGAACGCCCCCTCTATGCTGAATCCCAGGATGCAGGGCGAGAACCCATCCTGAAGCCTCAGCCGTAAGTTCCCCTCCCCGCTCCTAGGCGCCCCCTCCCGAACGAGGGTGATGCCCGGTACGGCGCGTTCCAGCCCCTCCATGATCGACGGCGGCACCCGCTTCCAGCGCCATAGGCCATTGGCCACCCATTCCGGGCCCAGCCCCCGGCGCTCGGCGTAGGCCTCGAGGAAGGCCTCCCACCGTTCGTACGAGGGGCTGGAGCGGGCGATCTCCAGTTCAGCCATGTCCGAGGCCGGGCAAAGGAAGCAGCCGATCCGGTCCAGGCCACGCTCGTACCAGGGATTGTAGCTCACCCCGCTCCGCATGATGTGGAGCCATACGTGCAATGCAGTCCAATCCTGGATGGGCGACGCTCCGATCTGCCCCGGCGTCCATGGGTTGCGCCAGACCCTGGGCTTAGCGGCCCGCTGCTCCGATTCGTAGCGGCGCTGCCCGATAAAGGACAGGACGCCCTCCGGATAATGGTCCACGATGGCCTTGACCGTCGGCCCGAGCTTGTTGGTCTTGCAGCACCACCGGTAGTCCTTTCCCGGGGGGCCGAAGAACTCCACGTTCTTGAAGAAGGCCTCCTCGTCCGCCTTTCCTACGACCAGGTCCAGGCCAAGCTCCTCCTTCAGGCGATGGACGTACTCCACGGTCTCCGGGAGCTCCAGTCCCGTGTCGATGAAGAGGACGGGGAGGTCCAGGCCCGCCTCCCTGGTGAGGAGGAGGGTCGCCAGTGAGTCCTTGCCGCCGGAGAAGGAGACCACCTTCGGCAGGTCTCCATGCTCCTCCACCAGCCTCCTGATGAACCCGACGCTCTCCCGGACCCTGCGCTCCATGACCCGGGCGTTCGCCTCCAGGGCCACGCCCCAATCGGCCCGCCCTCTCTCCGGGGGGGCCTCGAGCCTCTCAGCCCACCGCACCTTGACCGCCACCCCCCGTCCACCCCCTCGCATCTCCTGGGAGGACATGCGGGCCACGCCGGTGGCCAATGCGTTTCCGTGGGGGTCGAGCACTATGACCTCCTCCCCCCGTTGGAAGTCGCCCTGGACCTTTGCGACCCCCGGGGCCATAAGGTTCTGCGAGGCCAGGATGGGCGCGACCGCCCCCTGGTCCGCCCAGACGAGATTCCTGCTGGCCGTTCGGACGATCATGGCGGCGCCCCTCACCCGCGGGAGGGCCCTCCATCCTACGCCCAGGTCATAGCGTAGGGTCGCCACCACCTCCCCGTCCGCGATTACCTCGTCCATGCGGTCCAAGGCCGGAGCCCTGTTCATCAGGTAGACGCTCCCCTCAGGCAGCAGGGCGATGCCCGACCCCTCCCCGAACTGCCGGTCCAGGAGGCCACGCGCCCTCTCCAGGTCATAGGCGAACGCAGGCCGGGCGTCCCCAGGGGGCGTCAGCTCCACCTGCCTCGTGGCCGTCCCGCATCTCCCGCACTGGGCGTCCTCAAGGACGGGGACATGGCAGCTGTCGCACCACCGGAGGTGCATCTTCCCTAGCCGGACCTCGGCCATGCCTGCGGCTACTGCAGGAACCCCTATAAAAATGTCGTCTTGGGGCAAGGGGACGGACGTGGCCGCTCCCCCATCATAATGTCAGGGAATCGAAGGCTAATATAGCAGGAATCTCATCATCCCGCCTGATACCATGCCTGATACCATGAAAGCCACCGCTCGCACGATGGGTATCAGCTATGCGATCCGGGAGATGCTGCTTCCAGCAAGGGAGCTGGAGAAGCAGGGCCACAGGATCATCAAGCTGCATATCGGCGACCCCAACAAGTTCGATTTCAAGACACCGAAGTACGTACGGGACGCCCTTTGCGCTGCCGTAGAGAAGTGCGACAATGGCTACGAGGAGTCCGAGGGCAACCTCGAGCTCCGGAAGGCGATCATCGAGAAGGAGAGGAAGAAGAACAGGATCGATCTAGCCCTAAAGGACATGATCGTGACCAACGGCGTGACCGAGGCACTGCAGATGGTCTGTGCGGCCACCATCGAAGTTGGGGACGAGGCGCTGGTCCCAGGACCAAGCTACACCTCGTACCTCGAGTTCCCGAAGTTCTTCGGCGGGAAGGCGATCACCTACCGGACCATGGAGGAGGAGGGCTGGCAACCGGACATCGATGACCTGAGGAAGAAGATAACGCCGCGCACCAAGTTCATCGCGGTCATCAATCCTAACAACCCCACCGGGGCGGTGTACACGGCGAAACGGCTGAAGGAGATCGCTGACCTGGCCGGGGAGTTCGGCCTGTTCATCATCTCCGACGAGATCTACGACCTGATGACCTTCGAGGGTGAGCATCACTCCCCCGCCACCCTCGCCAAGGACGTGCCGGTCATCCTGGTCAACGGCTTCTCTAAGGTGGATCTGCTTCCCGGCTGGAGGCTGGGGTATGCGGCCTTCCACGATACCACAGGCCAATTGGAGGAGATAGAGGAGGCGGTGCACAAGCAGGCGCGCCTTCGGCTGAGCGCCAACGCTCCCTGCCAAATGGCGGTGATCGAGGCGCTCAAGCACCCCAAGGACCACCTGGAGGGGATGCGCAGCAAGCTCAAGGCCAGGGGGGAGTTCGCCTACAAACGGGTGAACGAGATCCCCAAGCTCAGCTGCACGAGGCCGCAGGCGGCCTTCTACATGTTCCCCCGGGTCGAGTCGGACCATTGGAAGAACGACCGGGACTTCGTGCTGGACATATTGAACAACTGCCATGTCCTGCTCGTTCCAGGCACAGGCTTCTGCCCCGTGTACGGCAAGGACCACTTCCGCATGGTGTTCCTGCCCAACGAGGAGATCCTCGGGCAGGCGTTCGATGCCATCGAGGCGTACATGAGGAAGGTGGCCTGAGGCCGCCCCGTTCCCCTTCTCCTATCTGGCGGTCCTGTCGAGGGCCTCAGTAGAGCCGCTTCAGCATCTTGACGCACGCTTCCATGGCATTCTTGGCGTTCTCGATGCGGTCCTCGGCCTGCAGCCTGGTCATTCCCGGGCCGGTTATGCCCAGGGCCACCGGCTTCATGAACTCGACCGAAAGGTCGGTGATCTTCCTCGCGGCGTTCTGCATGACTATCTCGTCATGCTCGGTCTCCCCCTCTATCACGCACCCCAGGGTGACGACCCCGTCGATGTTGTTGTCCTTGAGGAGTATCTTGACCGCCAACGGGATATCATAGACGCCAGGCACGTGCACCACCTTGGTGACGTTCACCTCCAGGAACTCGGCGTGCGCCTTGGCCCGCTCCAGCATCATGCTGGTAATATCGTAGTTGTACTCCGAGACCACTATCCCAATGTTGTACCTTGTCATGCTCATCTCTCCCTGATCGGGCCGACGTCCTCGTAGCCCTGCCTAAGCCCCCGCCCGGCGTTCTTGGTCAGCCGCTCGGGCTTGAATATCATGTCATAGGCGTTCCGGGCATGCTCCCTAGCCCGCTGCTCCATGAGCCAGGCCAGCCTACCCTCCTCCGCCTCGTCCTCATGCACGAACACCTCGACGATGGGCTTGTTCGTCATCAACTGGGCGGCGATGATCCCGAGGGATGCCTCGTGCGCGCACGTCTTGTCCGTCGGTTTGGCGCCAGGCATCCCCAGCGCCATCACGATGTCGCACCCCTCGTCCAGCAGGACCTTGGCCGCCACTGGGAGGTCCTTGATCCCCGGGACCGTTCGCCGGACGATATTGAACCCCGTTCCGTACCGCTTCAGCTCGTCGATCGCCGCGGCGCCCATGTCCGCGCGGGCGAAGGTGGTGTCCACGATCCCGATGGTCCTCATCAGCCTCCCTCGACCTTCGATCTATTGGTTGTGTACCAATCTATGATCTTGCTGATGATCTTCCGCGTGCCGTTGAGGTCCTCGCCATGCTTGGACAGCCGGACGACCTTGACCTCGAGCCCCCTCTGCCGAAGGGCCTCCTCGATCTGACGCTCGTCAAAGTCCTGATCGTAGCCCAAGGCTATGATGTCCGGGCGGATGCGCTCCACCACGGTGAACATGTCCCCGTCGGTCCCAAGATAGGCGTGGTCGACCATCTTGAGCGCGGACACAAGCTCCAGGCGCATCCTCTCCGGCGTGATCGGTTCATGCTTCCTTCGGCGCACCGTCGCGTCGGTCGCCACCACCACGACGAGTTCGTCCCCTTGCTCCCTCGCCTCCTGCAGATAGCGCAGATGCCCTGGATGCAGGATGTCGAACACTCCGCTGGCCATCACCCTGGTCATTTCCCGTTCCCGCCTCTCTTCCAGAAGTCGATTATGTCCTTTCCCTCCAGGAAGCAAAGGTCAAAGCGCGCCGCATACCTTTTAGCCTTTTCCTTGCTGAGGGCGTCCCCGTCGTCCCCCATCATCTCGCAGATGGTCGCCGTCGGGGTCACCCCCGCCATGACCATCATGGCGGTGGCCAGCTCCGTATGCCCCTTGCGCTCACTCAATAGATGGGGCGTGGAATTGAGCAGATGGATGTGCCCGGGGGCCCGGAACGCCTTTCCGAAGGCGGCCTGGGCCTCCGCCTCGTCCAAGGAATAGGAGTCCTTGGCAAGCCTGGCGAACTCGGAGACGGTGAGAGCCCTGTCCTTGTCCGTGATCCCGGTGAAGGTCCGGCGGTGGTTGATGGTGATGGAGAAGGCGGACTTCGTGTCGTACGGGATGTCGTTCGGCGCCAGCCCCTTCAGCACAGGGTGCCTGTCGTGATTGCATGCAAGCACATCCGCAAGGAACGGCAGGTCCAGCTTGCGGCAGATGTCATTATGGGCGGTCGTGCATATCAGCCCCCCGGCGTTCTTGCGCATCTCCCGTATGGACGCGGGGGTGATGAACTGGGAGGCGATGACCATGTCCGTCTCCCTCTCCCGGTCGTCCGCATCGAAGATCATGACCATCCTTCCCTTGCGTATGTCCTCCAACGCTCTCTCGATCATCTCGTCGCTCATGATGGCTCCCTCAACAGGGAGGTACTAGTATATTCCTTGCGTTACTACAATTCAAATGGTAATGAGAACGGGCCAGGGCCCGCAGGGCAAAATAAAATAGAGGCCATCGCGTATGCTCCCTGATGCTCGAACCGCTGGATGATCTGCCCGGAATGAAGGCTACGGACCCCTCAGACCTGCTCTCTCAGCTCACCTCCTTCCCGCGCCAGATCGAATGGTCAAAGGAGGTAACGTTCCCCGAACTCCCGGGCGTGGACAATGTCGTGATATGCGGCGTCGGGGGCTCGGCCATAGCGGGGGACGTCATCATCGACCTGCTTTCCCCATCCATCCCCGTTCCGGTCATCGTGTCCCGGAACGTTGTCCTTCCGGGCTTCGCAGGGAAGGGAACCCTGGCCGTGGTGGTGAGCTACTCAGGCAATACCGCGGAGAGCCTGGAGCAGTATAGCGACGCCCTGCGGCGGGGATGCCGTGTCGCGGTGGTCACCTCCGGCGGAAAGCTCGAGGAGTTCGCGATCGCCGATTCCATCCCCCTCATCAAAGTACCCGCAGGCAACCAGCCGCGGGCCTCGCTCGGGTACCTGCTCAGCGCCCTTGCGCTCGTCTTTCAGAGGGCCGGGCTCGGGCAACTGCACGACGAGCTCCTGAGGGCCGTCCCAGACCTCCGCTCCTATATCGCATCCATCGCTCCGGACGTGCCCTATGGCATGAACCAGGCCAAGCGGCTGGCCAAGGCCATGGCCGGGGGCGTGGTGGTTGTGTACGCCCCGCGCCAGGTCCGGTCCGTTGCCCTGCGATGGCAGAACCAGCTCAACGAGAACGCCAAGGCGGTGGCCTTCAGCGGCGAGGTTCCGGAGATGGACCACAACCAGTTGGTCGGATGGCTGGAGGGCGGGAAGGGCTGCCCGTGCCGCCCCCTGCTGCTCATGCCCTCCGACATGGGGCCGACCGTCCGCCGCATGTCGGAGGTGACGCTGCAGATGCTCAACGAGCGAGGCCTGGACCCGGTGCTCGTGACGTTGCCTGGGGAGAGCCTGCTGGAGAACGTCCTCCACGGGGTCGCGCTCGGGGACATGGCGAGCTACTACCTGGCAATCATAAGGGGGGTGGACCCCGCCCCCGTAGCCTCCATCACGGAGTTCAAGGGGCGCATCGCCCCCTAGCGCGCAGCGCCTCCTCTATCCTCTCCATCTCCCCCTCCGGATCCCGGAACCATTCGACGCTCCAGACACGGTGCAGCGTCCAGCCAAGCCTCCTAAGCTGCCCCTGGCGGGTGCGGTCCCTATCCCGAACAGTCCTTCCGGAAAGGTAATGGGCGCCGTCGCACTCGATGCCCAATATATATCTCCCCTCCTCGGCAGGGTCCTCGATGGCCAGGTCCACGCGGTAGTCGGACGTCCCCACATTCGTTCGCACCCGGTGCCCCCTGGCCTGCAAGGCCTTGGCCAGATGTTCCACGAACGGGGACGGGTCCTCCCGGAGCCTATCCGATTGGACCGGCAGCGCCCGGCGGTCCCCTCCGGCCTCTGCAAAGGCCAGGTACTGCTTGAGCAGCCGGGCCCCGGCGCTGCTCGAGCCCCCTAGGTCGATCTCCTCGGACCGGACGGAGGAGACCACGTCCAAACAGAGCCGCGCCCTGGTGATCGCGACGTTCAGCCTCCTTTCCCCTCCCTCCCTGTTCAGCGGCCCCAGGTTCAACGGGAATCTGCCGTTCTCATCCCTTCCGTAGCCGACGCTCAGGATGATGCGGTCCCGCTCATGCCCCTGCACGTTCTCGAGGTTATACAGCAGGAACGGCTCCCCCTCCTCCGAGGACAGCGCCGCGTCCAGCTTCTCGTCCCCACTTCTCAGCTCGTCCAACGCCTGGTCGATGGCCTCCATCTGCGCCTCCGAGAAGGCGATCACCCCGAGGCTCCTCCCGTCCTTCAGGGCGTAATGGTCGCGGACCATTCCCGCGACCGCCCTCGCCTCCTCCCTGTTGGTTCTGGTCCTTCCCCGGTCGAAGGTCCCGTTGGGAACGAGGACATGATGGACACCGTAGCCCTCCCGCCCGAAGAGGGGGCTCGGGAAGGTGTTCAGCCTTCCGCCATAGAACTGATGATTGGAGAATGCGATCAGCGACTCGTCCTTGGAGCGATAGTGCCACATCAACATACGCCGAGGCATCCCACAGGTCTCGCACTCGTCGAGGATGCTCTCAAGGTCCGGTTCGGCGTCCTCGTCCTCGGCCGCGAGGGCGAAGAACGAGGTGGGGGGCAGCTGCTTGCTGTCCCCCACCACGATGAGCTGCCTCCCCCTGACGATCGAGCCTATGGCATCCTCGGGGCAGATCTGGGACGCCTCATCGAAGATGATAACGTCAAAGCGCGTCCTTTCCCTGTCCAGGAACTGGGCCACGGAGAGCGGGCTCATGAGCATGCAAGGCTTGAGCAGCCCAACGAGGTCCCAGCACTCGGCCAGCATTGCCTTGATGGCCTTCCGCTGCCGCTTCAGCTTGGACAGGCGGGCGATCTCCATCTCCTGCTTGAGGAGCATGGAGTGGGCCGGGCCCTCCATCTCCCTCCTCAGGTTGGCCTCCGCGCGGGCTCGCACGCGCGCCCTGCTCCCCTCCACGTACTTCCGGTCAAGCTCGTCGAAGCGCGCTATCAGCCCCATCTGGCGGTCCCGACGGAAACCTGTAAGCGTAGGATCGGAGGCCAGGGCCTCCTCGGTCCATAGCCTGTAGAACCGCCGTTGGAAGCCCTTCACAAAGTCCTCGGGAGGTAGGGAGCCCTCCCGCAGCTCCTTGAGCAGCCCTTCGAGCCCCAGGGCCCGCATGGCCAAAAGGAGGGAGGAGAGGTCCAGCCATTCCTGGTACCTGTGGCGGCAGGCCCAGGCCCTCTCCGTCCATTCCTCAAGGTCCTTGAGCGCCGCATCCTGGAGGGGCCGTCCATTGAGGCGAAGGTCCGCGGTGAAGCGGGCCGCGAAGGCGCTCAAGGCGGCGTCTAGGTCGTCCATGCGCAGCTCCAGTTCCATCGCCCCCTGCCCGACCTCCCGTGGTATCTCTTCGGCCGTGACCGCGTCGATCACCCGCTCGCTCATCAAAAGGGCGTGCTTGGAACGGAATGCCTTGGTCCATTCCAGTCGCTCGGACAGCGCCTCCAGCTCCTGGCCGTCCCCTAAGAACTCTCCCCGCAGGGCGGTCATAAGGGCGTCCCGGCGCACCTTCCAGGCCGCCAACGCCTGTTGGTAGTCGTCCACCGCACGGACCAGGAACCGGGCCTCCTCAAAGCTGAGGCGACGCCCGGAGGCCGTCCGCAGCGTCCGCATGTCCTGTCGATAGCGCCCCTTCAGCGCCCGGAACGGGCCGGTGTGCTCTCCGTCAAACCTATGGCGCAGACCACGTCCGTCCAGGTCGAGGATGTCCCGGGCCCCCATCCCCGACAGCCTGCCCTCTTTCCCCAAGAGGTCCTGGAAGGAGGCGAGCCCATCCCTTACCATGGTCATCAGCAGGTCGAGGTCCCCCTCGAGCCATTCCCGGCGGACCCTTGGTCGCTCGGCCATGTCTTTGAACAGCTGGCGGAGCCGGCGCACTTCCGGGAGGGACACCGGCTCGGGCAGACCGAAGGGGATCGTCAATGCCGGGAGCGCCGTGCAGAGCCGCCCGTGGGCGGCCATCAATGCGGAGAGCTCCTCCTGCACCTTGGCCTGCAGCCGGTCGCTCCACTCGGTGACCAGGGCGCCCGCCCATGGATGGGTGGGTTCCCTGAAGGCCGAGGCCATCTGGGATAGGCGGAGGACCGTCCCCTCCATACGCCTCGCCCGTTCTTCGTCCACCTCCAGCGCGCCAGGCAGATCAAAGCATAGGTCCGGCGTCCCGGTGAGCTCAGCGTATTGGCCGATCATCCTGTACACGCTGGTGCCAAGCCTCCCTCGGGGCATATGCAACGCCCTGACGTACCCATCGAGTTCCCGGCGGACCTCGACGAGCTCTTGGGCGTCGACGGCCGCGCCGCCCGATCGTCCAGCATCTTCCAGGCCGGTCGCTATCTCCTTGATGATCTCCGCCCTGCTCCTCTTGGGGTCATGCAGCTCCAGGCACATGTCGCCTAGCCCGCACCGCTCGAGGTTCCCCCGCACCACGTCCAGGGCGGCCATCTTCTGCGAGACGAAGAGCACACGCTTCCCATGGGCGATGAGCTCCGAGATCATGTTGGTGATCGTCTGGCTCTTTCCAGTGCCGGGCGGGCCTTGCAGGACGAAGCTGACGCCGGCCAGGGCTGCCTGCACCGCCTCGAGCTGGCTCGAGTCCGAGTCCAGGACATGAAAGGAATCCTCCGGCCTGAGCTTGGAGTCGTACTCCTCCGGACGCGGGAGGCCGGAAGGCTCGGGCGGAAGGGCCGCAGGGTCCCCTGCCAATGCCCTTATGACCGGATGCGAGGACAGCGTTCCGGCCCCCTGCTCAAGGTCCGAGTACATGAGGAGCTTGGAGAAATGGAAAAGGGCCAGGTGGCAGGAGCCCTCTACCCTCCATCCGGACGCCGGCGGGATCGCGGCCGCCACCATCCCCATGGCTTTCGGCAGGTCGAGCCCGTTCTCCAGCTCGATCTCCGGAAGCCGGATCCGGTGGTCCAGCTCCAGCCGCTTCCGCAGGCTCGGGTTGAGGACCGTGTCCTCGTCCAGTGGCTGCAAGCGATAGGGGGTGAAGGAGTTCTGCCGCTCAAGGGCCACGGGCACCAGGAAGAGCGGGGATTCGTTGGTCTCTCCAGAACTGGCATCGTTCCAAAGGAGCGAGCCGAACGCCACGTACAATATGTTCACCCCATGGTCATTGCGGTAGATGCGCGCCCTACTGCGGAGGGTGTAGAGGACCTTGTCCACGGGCTGCTCGGGGACCTGGGCGGCGACCATGAGCCGGCCGGTCCCGGCCTCCTCCAGAGGCTCAGGGGAATGCACCACGGTGTACTGCCGTCCCTGCCTCAGCTCGCTGAACAGGGTGGCGGCGTCGGGGAGGACAACGCTCAGCACCGAGCCCTTTAACCGGCGGAACCTGATGAGAGGATTGCGGTTGGAAACGTCCAACAACCTGCCCTTCCACACCTCGGCCCTATCGGAGACCAATCGCTCTGCCTCGCTCATTCCTCTCCGGCAAAGGCAAGGGTTGCCAGCTAATAAATCATTTGACCTGCGGTCCTTCAGGGCAGAGGCCAACCTATTTAATCCCCTCCTTTTATGAGGGTGCAAGTGACCTTATGAAAGAGGACGCCTACTGGATCCGGGACCAGGTGCAGAAGCATAACAAATGGTTCGAGGAGTCGCTGCCGATGATAGCCTCCGAGAACCTCATGAGCCCGTTGGCCAAGGAGATGATGATCTCCGACTTCCACGATCGCTATGC
The DNA here is from genome assembly GCA_021372335.1 of Methanobacteriota archaeon. Lineage (GTDB taxonomy): Archaea > Thermoplasmatota > Thermoplasmata > Methanomassiliicoccales > UBA472 > UBA472. The sequence continues at coordinate 57,890 of JAJFUR010000056.1, read as the reverse complement.
CGAGGGACTGCCAGGGAAGCGCTATTACAACGGTAACATCTACGTGGACCAGGTCGAGATGCGATGCCTTGAGCTGGCGAAGCGCATATTCAAATGTCAGTTCGCCGACGTGCGGCCGATCTCCGGAACGGTGGCCAACATGGCAGCCCTGATGGCGCTCACCGAGCCGGGGGATACGATCACATGCACCTCCCTGGACCACGGGGCGCACATCTCCACCGCCAAGTTCGGGGCGGTGGGCTTCCGCGGGGTGAACACCGTGACCTACCCGTTCGACATACACGACATGGTCATCGACGTGGACGGGGCGGCCAAGATGATCCGGGAGACCAAGCCCAAGGTCGTGCAGTTCGGCCTCTCCGTGTTCCTGTTCCCAGCTCCCATAAGGGAGCTGAAGGATGTGGCGGCGGAGGTCAACGCCCCAATATGGTACGATGGCGCCCACGTTCTCGGTCTAATAGCCGGGGGCAAGTTCCAGGACCCGTTGCACGAAGGGGCGAACGTCATGACCGCCTCGACCCACAAGACGTTCCCGGGGCCCAACCACGGCATCGTACTTGGGAACGATCTCACCGAGGACCTGGGCAAGAGGCTCAGTTCTGCGGTGTTCCCCGGGGTGACCTCGAGCCACCACCTGCATGCCATGGCCGCGCTCGCGGTGACCTTGGCGGAATGGGAGATCTACGGCGAGGGGTACGCCGCCCAGGTATGCAAGAACGCCAAGGCCCTGGGCCAGGCGTTGAACGAGCTGGGCATGGACGTGCTCTGCGCCCACAAGGGCTTCACCGAGAGCCATACCATCGCCGTCAACGTCGCTGCGCACGGCGGCGGCGCCGAGGCGGCCAACCTCATGGAGAAGGCCAACATCATCGCCAACAAGAACATGCTCCCGGGGGACAAATCCTCCGTGAAACCGTCCGGCATACGCCTCGGCGCCCAGGAGCTCACCAGGGTGGGCATGAGGGAAGGCGAGATGAAGGAGGTGGCCTCTCTTATCCACCGGGTCGTGGTCAAGAAGGAGAACCCGGAGGTGGTCAAGAAGGACGTCATCGCCCTGAAGCGCTCCTTCACCAAGGTGCGCTACTGCCTGCATGAGGGCGAGGAAGCATACGCCTACCACAAGCTGGTATGACCTCTCAGGCCCCTTTCCAAACCCCCCTCAACCTTTCTTCAGCCTTTCCAGCATCTCACAGGCCATGCACCTCTCGTTCAGGGTCGGTTCCCCGCAGGCGCACTCCCGGAGCTTGGCCTGGGGGAATCCCTCCCGCATCAAAGGCCTGAGGCGGTCGTAGCTCCCCAGGATGGCATGTCTGGTGCCGGGGTGCCTGTGCTCCATCCCGTCTATTATCTGCCGGTACTCGTTGCGCAGGGCGTGCACCGCATAAGGGCACTCGGCATCCGAGAAGGGAAGGCCCGAGAGCAGGGCATAAAGGTACGTCTCCTTCTCCGGGACGGTGCGCAAGGGCATGATCCTGGGCACCAGGCCTGGCTGGGCGTGGGCATGCGGCCCCAGGCGGGCCAACCGTTCCACGTCGCCCCGGGTGATGTTCATAAGAACCGACTGGGCCATATCGTCCAGGTTGTGCCCCAATGCCAGAACGTCCACGCCCAGCTCCCTTGCCGTTATGTTGAGGCATCGCCTTCGAAAGACACCGCAGTAGGTGCACGCCTCCCGGGCGTCGGTCCGGGCGACCATCGTATCCAAGCTCAGGCCTGCCACCTCTTCGAACGACACCACCACATGCTCCACCCCCAGTTCGCGGCAGAGTTCGCGGACCTTGGGGACCGTCTCGGGGCGGTAGCCCGCTATCCCTTCGTCCACGGTGATGGCGGTCACGCGCACGTTCCTCCGACGGCCGAGGATCTCCGTTAATAGGAAGAGCGCCGTCTGGCTATCCTTTCCTCCGGAAGCGCCCACGGCGATGTGCGTCTCTCCCTCCAATCTGAGCTGGGAGCGCACCTCCTTCTTGACCCTCCTCTCCACGTACTCGAGGAGATGCGCGGGGCATAGATGGGACCCATTGTAGCGGATGTAGGTCACCGCGGGGGCGGAGCACTTGGAGCAGCGCATCGCTCCGTTCACGCCGGCCGGGGTATTAAATGTTCGGGAATACGTCCGATCGTCCCCAGATAACCTTTTAACTTAGTTACATCTTTGATGTGGCTGGAGATCATGCAGGAGATTTGGACTGAGAAGTACCGCCCACGCAGGCTGTCGGACATCGTTGGCCAGAAGGAGATCGTGGAGAGGCTTTCCTCATACGTGCGCTCCGGCAATCTGCCCCATCTGATGTTCGCCGGACCCGCGGGCACAGGCAAGACGACATCCGCCCTGGCTATGGCAAAGGAGATGTACGGGGAGGCGTGGCGCGAAAACTTCATCGAACTGAACGCTTCGGACGAGCGTGGCATCGACGTCGTCCGTGGAAAGATCAAGGAGTTCGCCCGCACCGCGCCCATAGGCGGGGCCTCCTTCAAGATAATATTCCTCGACGAGGCCGATGCGCTCACCCAGGATGCGCAGGCCGCGCTGCGGAGGACCATGGAGCGCTACAGCCGGAACTGCCGTTTCGTGCTCTCCTGCAACTATTCCTCCAAGATAATCGAGCCCATCCAATCCCGCTGCGCCGTATTCCGGTTCCGTCCCCTAAGGGCCGAGGACATCAAACGCTATCTCCAGGCCATCGCCCAGAAGGAGGGAATCAAGATCGACGACGACGCCCTGGACGCCATCGTACACGTGGGCGAGGGCGACATGCGCAAATCCATCAACTCCCTGCAGGTGGCCGCCACGATGGGAGGGGATGTCACCATCGATGTCGTCTATCGGGCAACGGGGAACGCCCGGCCGGACGAGGTGGTGGACATGGTGAACACCGCCCTGGCTGGGGACTTCTCAGGCGCAAGGGCAAAGCTGGACGAGATGATGGTCACCTATGGACTGAGCGGGGAGGACATAATAAAGCAGATCCACCGGTCGTTCTACGACCTGGACATGCCTGACAGGGAGAAGATCAGGCTGATCGATCGCACGGGGGAGATAGAGTTCCGCATCGTGGAAGGGAGCAATGAACGCATCCAGCTGGAATCCCTGCTGGCGTACCTCGCGCTGATGGAAAGGGACTAGGGACCGGCAACGTATTTATATCGGCTCCCTATTTCAAGGCGAGAGGGGAAAAATGGCACGCTTCAAAGAAGCTGACGAAAGGCTGCTGAACAAGAAGGTCTGCCTCAGCTGCTATGCCCGTAACGCCGTCAAGGCCACCAGGTGCCGCAAGTGCGGATACACCTCGTTGCGTATGAAGGCCAAGGAGAGCCGCAAGGCCTAAGCAAGGGCCGCAAACTCCTTCCTCCGCACCATTCTCCCAAGCTGATTCCATGGGATAGGATTTTTAATCAGGGGAGTGCATGCCTCATTGCTCTAGGCACTGGGGGAATTCGAATCAAGAAGGTTTTGGTCGTGGACGATAATGCCGCCATCCTGGAGATCGTCACCGAACTGATCTCCAATGCGGGCTATCAGCCTCTCACGGCCATCGGCGGCCGGGAATGCCTGGCCAAGGTCCAGTCGGAGAGGCCGGACCTGATGCTCCTGGACATAAACATGCCGGACATGGATGGCTGGGCGGTCCTGCGCACCTTGAAGGAGAAAGGGCTGACCGAGGGCATGAAGATAATGATGCTCACGGCCACGACCGAGATCGGCGCCGACATCTTCGGGCTGCAGGACGTGGTGACCGGGTACATCCGCAAGCCGTTCACCAACGATGAACTCTCCCAGAAGGTCAGGAAGGCGCTTGGGGACCAGCCCGAGGGCAGGGAGGCGCCGGTCCTCGAAAGCGAGCGCAAGGGGCTGCGCTCCCTCCTTCGGAAGAGGGACGAGAAGGGAGGCGTGGAGGAAGCGCGCACCAGCGCCAAGATGTTCGAGCTGCACCGGGGGTTCAGCTATCTGGTGAAAGAAACCAAGCCGCACAGGTCCTTCGAGATATTCGTGGACCAGGTGACCCACAACATCCCTGGTCTATGCGTCACCCGGCAGCACCCTACGATCATCCGCAATCAGTGGGGGCTCGAGAAGACCCCGATAATATGGCTCAGCAACCAGTTGGGGAAGGTGTACGTGAACCCCACCAACATCGGGATCCTGAGCGACACCATCATCCGCTTCGTCGAGAAGAGCGGCGACAGCATCGTCCTCATAGACGGCGTGGAGTTCCTCATAGTCAACAACGATTTCGACAAGGTGCTGAGGATGGTCCATCATGTCACCGAGGCCGTCATGGAGAACCGTTCCCGGCTCATCATATCCGTGGACCCCCGGACCCTCGAGACCAGGGAGCTTGCGCTCCTGGAAAGGAACATGGAGATCATCGAGGCGGAAGAGGCCCGCCCGCATCAATGAGCAACGGAGCTGCACAGTATGGCTGACGTAACGATAACCAGGGTTTGGAGCAGAGAGGTGCTGGACTCCAGGGGCAACCCCACCGTGGAGGCGCAGGTGGAGGCCGGAAAGGTGACCGTGACCGCCATAGCCCCTTCGGGGGCGTCCACCGGGACCTTCGAGGCCCTCGAGCTTCGTGACGGAGGGAACAGATACTCGGGAAAGGGCGTGCTCAAGGCCGTTAGGAACGTCCGGGAGCTCATCTCGCCCAGGCTCAAGGGCATGGACGTCACGGACCTCAAGGCGGTGGACGAGGCCATGAGGGAGCTTGACGGGACGGACAACATGGGCAGGCTGGGCGGCAACGCCACCACCGCCGTCTCCTACGCCGCGGCCAAGGCCGGGGCGGTCCTGAAGGGCGTGGAGCTGCACGAGCATCTCGGACAGGGCAGCAAGGTACTGCCGGTCCCATGCATGAACGTCATCAACGGCGGAAAGCATGCCGGAGGCAACCTGAGGGTCCAGGAGTTCATGGTCGTTCCCTGCGGGGCCCCCAGCTTCTCCGAGGCGCTGAGGGCAGGCACCGAGGTCTATCATGCCCTGAGACAGGTCCTGAGGAAGGGGATGGGGCCATCGGCCATCAACGTGGGGGATGAGGGCGGGTTCGCCCCGCCGTTCGATACGAGCCGCCAGGCCTTGGACGCCCTGCTCAGGGCGATCGAGGCCGCAGGGTACGCCCCTGGAAAGGAGGTGTCCCTGGCCATGGACGCCGCCGCCAGCGAGTTCTATTCCAACGGCGTCTATGAGGTGGACGGCAGGCGGATGGCCCCCGGGGAGATCGTGGACTTCTACATCGACCTGAGCAAGGAATACCCGCTCATCAGCCTGGAGGACCCGGTGCATGAGGAGGGGTTCCTCGACATGGCCGAACTGACCCGCAAGGTTGGGACAAGGCTGCAGCTCGTGGGGGACGACCTGTTCGTCACCAATGTCGATCGGCTGCGGAGGGGGATCGAGGCCAAGGCGGGGAACGCGATGCTGCTGAAGGTGAACCAGATCGGGACGGTGTCCGATGCCATGCGGGCGGCGGCGATGTGCTTCGACCACGGCTACAACGTGATGGTAAGCCATCGCTCCGGGGAATCGGAGGACACCACGATCGCCGACATCGCGGTCGCCCTCGAGTGCGGTCAGATCAAGAGCGGGGCGCCGGCGCGGGCGGAGCGCACGGCCAAGTACAACAGGCTGCTGCGCATAGAGGAGGGGCTTGGGGGAAAAGCCGTCTTCAAGGGCCGCGCGGCCTTCCTTTGAAGAAGGTTAATCATGGAAAACGGTGATTAGCGCATATTCGGGTGATGCGATGGGCAGGTTCTTCTCCGCTGAGCATGATGACATCCAAAAGGGCTTGACGACCGACGTCTACTTCCAGCGCACCGAGGCGATCCTGAAGGCCAAGGGGCTTCTGGACGTCCATACCAGGTCCGAGGTGACGGTGGCCGACCTTCCAGATGCGTGGCCTTGGGCGGTGCTCTGCGGGACCGAGGAGGTGGTGCGGATCTTGGAGGGGAGGGAGGTGGACCTCTACGCCCTTCCGGAGGGCTCATTGTTCACCCCGCGCACCCGGAGGGGGGTGAAGCTGCCCGTGGCCTCCATCGACGGTCCCTATGGTCAATACTGCTCCCTGGAGACCCCTGCCTTGGGCTTCATATGCTATGCCAGCGGGGTCGCCACAATGGCCGCCCGGTGCAAGCTGGCCGCCGGCAGCCTTCCCGTCATCTCGTTCGGGGTGAGGCGGATGCACCCCGCCATGGCGCCGGTCATCGACCGTTCCTCCTTCATAGGGGGATGCGATGGCGTGTCATCGCTCAAGGGTGCAGAGCTGGTCGGCAAGGCGGCGAGCGGGACCATGCCCCATTCGCTGGTCATAATGATGGGCGACCAGCGGGAGGCGTTCAAGGCCTTCGGCGAGATAATCGACCCGACGGTCCCGAGGGTGGCGCTGACGGACACGTTCTTCGATGAGAAGGCCGAGGCCCTCATGGCCGCGGAGGCGATGCCCGGGCTGCGCTCCGTCAGGCTGGACACCCCGGGCTCCCGGCGTGGGAACATGGCCGATATCGTCCGTGAGGTCCGCTGGGAGCTTGACCTGCGCGGCTATACCAACGTGGGCGTGTTCGTCTCCGGCGGCCTCGACGAGGTCAAGATCAAGGAACTGGCCGCAGCGGGGGCCAGCGGGTTCGGAGTGGGGACGTCCATTAGCAACGCCCCCACCATCGACTTCGCCATGGACATAGTGGAGAAGGCCGGGAAGCCGATCGCCAAACGAGGGAAGTTCGCCGGGCGCAAGTACGTGTTCAAATGCCCGGACTGCCTGGAGTACGAGGTCTCCCTACGCCGCGACGATCCGCCCAAGTGCTCCTGTGGCGAGGAGATGCGGTGGGCCGAGGTCAAGGTGATCGAGAAGGGGAAGCGCCTGGTGCCCGAGGAGCCGGCGGAGGAGATCCGGCGCCGGGTGCTCAGGCAAATGGGGCGGGCTGCCCTCTGAGGTGCGAGGATGCAGGAGGGATTCCTTACCGAGCTGGAGCTGCTGCACGACTACCAGTTCAGGATCAGCTTCGACGAGGAGGGCCTGGCGGACATCCGTTCCGACGAGCCGGCGCCGGTGGGCAAGGGGGAATATCCAAGCGCCATCCACTATCTCTCCGCGGCCGTGGGCAACTGCCTGTGCGCCTCGCTGGCGCTCTGCCTGAGAAAGGCCCACTCCGAACCGATGGCCATCAGGGCGAGGGTGCGCACCGTCCTGGGCAGGAACGAGCGGGGCCGGCTGCGGGTGCAGGGCATGCAGGTAACGATCTTCCCCGAGGTGGAGGACCCGGCCAAGCTCGAACGGTGCCTCCCCCTTTTCGAGGACTTCTGCGTGGTGACCGCCGCTGTCCGCGAGGGCATCGATGTCCAAGTGTCGGTGGAACCCCTAAAAAATGAGCAAAGGTAATCTAGCGGAAGGGCGTTCATCTTTCCCATGCTCGATGACAAGGACCGGGCGATCCTGAGCGCTCTGGAGAAGGACTCCCGGCGCAGCACCAAGGCCATCGCCAAGGACCTCAACATCCCCCGGGCTACCGTCCACGAGCGTATCCGGCGCATGATGGAGCGCGGAGTGATCAAGGGCTTCACCGTGGTCCCGGACTTCGGAAAGCTGGGGGAGCCGGTCACCGCGTTCATCCTGGTGTCCTTCCTGCCGAACAACCATATCTCGCAGAGGGAGCTGGCCGAGAAGATCGGTCGCCTGGAGGGCGTCCACGCGGTGCATCTCATCTCCGGGGAGCACGACATCCTTCTCAAGGTGAGGGGCGAGTCCATGGAGCGCATCGGCGACCTGGTCATAGACAAGCTGAGGCAGATGGACGGGGTGGGACGGACGCTCACCTGCACCTGCTTCTCCACGGTGAAGGATGAGTGACCCGTTAACGGAATCGGGGGTACCTTCATGTTTCTGAGTAGCGGTCGCCCTCGTTCTTATATGAAAATCAGCATTCCCCATTATATGCTGGATGACATAAAAACCTATATAGGACGTTAAGGAAATCTTTAAAATATCCCAAGGCGTTAGGCATTTTTGTTCAGAATATTGCGGGGGTCGAGTCTTCCTTCCAGTAACTTGTGGGCTGCTGGTTGAGGGGGCAGCATGCTCTGAATGGGAAGGGGTTTATTGCTTAACCATCAATTAGCGCAAGCTATGCTCAGGTCCGAAGGCGAGGAGATCGAGCCCACCTTGGAGGTGCGCCTGCAAGACAAGGCGCCGACGCTTCCCTCGCTCGTCGACGAAGGGCAGACGCGCTCGCGCTCCCTGTTCGGGGAATGGAAGGGCGCCGTGGTCCTCTGCGCCTGCGGGTCCCTGGTCCATCTGGATGAGGCCACAGTGCTCCGGCGCCGGGCGCTTGGAAAGCCCGTGGAATGCCATCGGTGCCGGAACAGGAGGGTGGCCCTGGAGAGGGAGGACCTCGACAATGAGTTCTATGGGCTGGACAGGGAGGGGGATGCTCCCGGCAGCGCCACTCCTGGCGGCCAAGGTTCTTATACATCGCCCTGAATTGATTCTGTCCAGCCCGAGGTAAGAAGATGGACATGGTCATCATCGCCGGCTTCCTGGGCAGCGGGAAGACGACGCTCATCCTAAACACAGTGGACAGGATCTCCGAACGGACCGGCAAGAGGATCGCGGTCATCGTCAACGATTTCGGGAACATAGGCATCGATGGCAAGGTCATGGAGAAATATGGCCTCAAGGTGCAGGAGCTTCCCCGCGGATGCATATGCTGCACGCTGGGCCCCAATTTCCTGGAGACCGTGCGCATGGTGCAGGACAGGTACGACCCGGACCTCGTCCTCGTGGAGCCTTCCGGCATAGCGGACCCAGACAGCATATTGGCCACGATGGAGCATTACCACGGCAGGCCGTTAGGCCGCATCACCACGGTCGTGCTCATCGATGCCGCGCGCTTCCCCGTGCTCGCACAGGCGATGCGCGTGCCCCTCGAGAGGCAGCTGCACGCAGCGGACATGGTGCTGATGAGCAAGGCCGACGAGGTGGACGATTCCCGCCTGAAGGAGGTGGAGGCGTTCGCGAGGAATGTTGTCGGCACCAAGCCGGTGATCCCTGTGTCCAATGCTACGAGGAGCAATTTGGATGTATTCGTCGGAAGATTAGTGGGGCAATGATAACCGAGGACTTTGCCGCCTACGCCGCCCGCATTCGCCTAAGGTTTCCCGCCCCGGTCGAGGCCAACAGATTGCAGGCAATGCTGGAGAGCTTCCTTGGCGGGGTGGCGATGGACTGCCTGGAGGCGGGGACCCGGCTGATCGGGCATATAAAGAGCATGGTGGAGGGCGGCGAGGAGGTCATCGCCTGCAGCGTCACCGACCACGATGCCCGGGTGCGCTGCCGGGGTAGGTTCGAGACCCCCAGGGCGGAGATGGACGTGATCGTGAACGTCCTGCAGTATGGGCTTGCGAAGAGAGAACTCGCGCGCATCGTGGCGACCTGCGCCGCCCGCAGCTTCCCTGGCCTGGAAACGATGACCATAGAGGACCTGGAGGTCGAGCAGGAAGCCCTCATTCGCTTGGGCTGACCGCGGTCTTGGCCGCCTTCTTGACAGCAGGCCCCTTGGCCTTTCCGGAGGCCTTCTTCCCCGCCCCCTCGGTCCCAACGTCCTCGTCCGCCTTCTTGACCGGCCTCTTCGGCGCGGACCTCTTGGCGGGGGGCTTCTTACCTTCCCCCTTCGCTTTGGCCCCCTGTCCGGACCCCGCCTTCTTGCTTGTCGGGCATTCCATGTTCGCGCAGAAGCGCCAGCCGCCCCTTCCCTTGACCCTTAGGACCGGGGCCCCGCACTCAGGGCACACCTCCCCGAGGAACTCGAGCGTCCCGAACTGGGGCAGGGGATAGGTGCGCTTGCACTCCGGATAGCCAGAGCATCCTATGAAGCGCTTCCCCGCCCTGGAGTAGAGCACCCGGAGCTCCTTGCCGCACTCAGGGCACGCCCCGACCGCCTCCCTGCCCTGGTTGCTCGCACAGTCCGGATCGATGCACTGCATTCTGACCGGGGAACCCCGGCGGATCACCTTGACGACCGGCAGGCCGCAGGTCGCGCATCGTTCGTCCGTCGGCTGCACAAGCGCTCCTCCTGGCTTGGGATAGGTGACGTCGCATTCCGGGTAGCCGGAGCAGCCGATGAACTCGGACCCCTTCCTGGACCGGATGAGCCTGAGGTCCTTGCCGCACTTGGGGCAGGTGCCGATGAAGCGCTGCTCCTGAAGGGCGCTCCGGATCTCCTCCCCGATCTCCATCCTATGCTCGCTCATCACCCTGATCACGTCCAGCAGCATCGCCTGGGATTCCTGGACAACCTCGGCCAGGGAGGACTCCCCCCTGGCGATGGCGTCCATGTCCTTCTCGAGCTGCGCGGTCATCCTGCTCTCCGTGACTATCTTCGCGTGCTTCTCCAAGGCGTTGACGACCGCTATCCCGCTGAGCGTGGGCACCAGGTCGTTCCCGTTCACGTACTTGCGGTCGTAGAGCTTCTGGACGATCTCATGCCTGGTGGACTTGGTCCCCAGTCCCAGGCGCTCCATCTCCTGGAGGAGCGAACCCTGGGAATATCTCGAGGGCGGGCGCGTTTCCTTCCGCTCGTTCCTGACCTCCAGGACCTCCACCTGGTCCCCGGCCTTGAGATCGGGCAGAAGGACCTCGTTCACCCGCCAATATGGATAGTACCTGCGCCAGCCCGGGGACAGGATGCGGTACCCGTCCGCGTGGAAAGGCTCCCCTCCCAGGTCCAGCTCGCATCTCGCCGTTTCGGAGCGGGCCGGGGGGGCCAGCGTCGCCAGGAAACGCCTGGTCACCAGCTCGTAGACGGTCCACTTGGCCCCCTTAAGCTCCTTCTTGGTGGCCGCCTCCGTCGGATAGATGGGGGGATGGTCGGTGGTCTCCACCTTGCCCCGGGACGGGCGGATGGTCTCCTGGGCCAATACCTCCTCCGCCTCCTTGCCCAGGTCGGACCTCCTCAGCTTCTCAAGGATGGTCCTGAGCCCCAGGGACCTCGGGTAGACCGTGTTGTCCGTCCTGGGGTATGATATGTACCCGGCGGTGTACAGGTCCTCCGCCACCTTCATGGCCATGGACGGCGAGAGGCCGAGCTTGTTGGCCTCGCTGAGCATGGTGGTGGTGTTGAAGGGCGCCGGTGGATACTCATCCCTCTCCTTCCGTTCCATGCGTACGACCGTGCCGGAGCCCTTGTCCGCGCGCGTACGGCAGGCCTCGGCCAGGGCCTCGTCCTTGAAGGGGTTGGCGGCATGCTCTCCAATGAAATCCTCCCCCTTGCGCATCTTGGCCGAAACGGTCCAATAGGGCTCGGGCACGAACTCGGTGATCTCCCTGTGGCGGTCCACGATCAGGGTTAGGGTAGGGCTCTGCACCCTCCCCACCGATAGAAAGTTGTTACCCATCTGGCCGCTGGCGAGGGAAAGGAAGCGGGTGAGTGCCGCGCCCCAAGCCAGATCGATTATCTGCCTGGTCTCGGCCGATTCGGCCAGACGGTGGTCGGGATCGGTGAGTTCCTTGAACGCCCTCTCTATCTCGTACTTCGTCAAGGCGCTGAAGCGGGCCCGGCGCACGGAGCGCGGGGGCCTTTCCAGCAGCGTCACCGTTTCTAGGCCTATCAGTTCCCCTTCCCGGTCATAGTCGGTGGCGATGATGACCTCGTCGCACTCCGCCGCAAGCTCGCTGAGCGTGTGCAGGATGTTCAGGGCGGTGACCCGCTTGGCAGGACTGGCCTTCACCAGGTCGATGGGATCAACCTTCGACCAGTCGTTGAACTCAGGGGGGTAGTCGAGCTCAACGATATGGCCCCTCAGGCCTACGACATAGCACTCGTCCCCATCCCTTTCGAAATTGAACACCTGGACCCCGCGTGCGCTCCGCCGGTTCGCCCCTCCGTCCGAGAGGATGGTGGCGATGCGCGCCGCGGCGTTGGACTTCTCCGAGATGACCAGTCTCTTCATCGGGAGGGCATCAAGAATCAACAGTTAAAAAGGTTATCTGCCCCATCCTTGCGGATCAATGCTCATGGAGATGAGCGTGAGCGGACTCCTCGCCCAAGCTGACCGGGGTGCGATGCAGCGTCCGGTGGATGACTCCCTTGACGCTACCCAGCTCATCGGACAACTGCTTGACCTCCTTGACAGTGCCATTGACGATGAGGACCTCCAGGCACTGCTCGATGTCCAGATGCACATGGATGGACGAGAGGATGTGCTGATGGTGCTCATGCTGGATCTCCATGAGCCGCTCCTTGACCCCGCTCTTGTTGTGGTTATAGAAGAGGGTGATTGTCCCGAAGACGGCCGCGTTCTCATCCTCCTTGATGATCTCCTTGGCCAGCGCGCTCCGGATAAGGTCCCTTATGGCCTCAGAACGTGTGATGTAGCCCTTGCGGTCAATGAGCTTGTCGAAGTCCTCCAGCAGCTCCGGTTCCAGGGAGACGCCGATCCTAGTGACATTGTCCATGTGCTCTGCTGTGGTATTATCCTAATGATTATTAATGCTATTCAGCGATGACCGGGAGGACCATCATGGGGCTTCCCGCGCTGCAGGACGACATTGGAAACGGGCTACAGGGAGCTTTGACCGCCACCCTGCGACGGGAGCTGACCGGCCCGACGGCCGTCCTCTTCTCAGGCGGCCTGGACAGTGTCCTTCTCGTCGCGCTCGCCCGCCAGTGCGCCGACATGCGCCTGTACACCGTCGGCTACCCGGGCTCCCACGATCTGAAGGCAGGGGAGAGGGCCGCCGGGGAGCTCGGGCTTCCCTGGAAGGGGATCGTTCTGGACGATGATGCGCTCCGGGCAGCGGTGATCTTCCTCCGAGAGCGTCTGGGCCTGAGCGACCCGGTCGTCATCTCGTTCGAGCTTCCTCTCTACATCGTCTGCGCGACCGTTCCCGAGGGCGTCCTCCTGAGCGGCCAAGGCGCGGACGAGCTGTTCGGAGGGTACGCTCGGTACGCGCATATGACCGATGGAGAACGGGGCAGATCTATGAAGGAGGATCTGCGCGCGCTGCTCGCGGAGGGCCTTCCTCGAGAGGAGCGCCTGGCGACGCTGTTCGGCAAGAGGCTGGTCTGCCCTTACCTCAGCCCTGAGACTATCAAGGCGGCCGAGGCGGTCCCGCCGACCGCGCTCAGGGGGGAGCTGGGAAATAAGGGGCCCCTGCGCGATTTGGCATTAGGGCTCGGACTGAGCGTGGCCCGCGCCCCCAAGAAGGCGGCCCAGTACGGCTCGGGGACGATGAGGGCCATGAAGCGCATGGCCTCGGCCGCGGGAATGCCGCTCGGTAGATGGACCCGGGAGGTGAATGAATGAGCACGACCCTCGAGGAGGACCTGCAGTGGCTCTATTCGCTCGAGAACGCGGGCATCAAGCTCGGCCTCTCCAACGTCCGGGCCCTCCTGAGGATGCTGGGGGACCCTCAGGAGCGCTTCGGGGTCGTCCACGTGGCGGGTTCCAACGGCAAGGGCTCGGTGGCATGCATGACCGCCTCGGTCCTACGGGCGGCCGGGCATAGGACCGGGCTCTACACCTCCCCCCACCTCGTGCGCTTCGCGGAGCGCATGACGGTGGACGGACAGGAGATGGGCGAGGCGCGCCTCGGGAGGGCGGTCTCCGAGATGCGGGAGACCGTCGAATCGGGAACGTTCCCGAGGCCGCTGACGTTCTTTGAGATCACGACCGCCCTGGCCTTCCTGCACTTCGCCTCCAGCGGCGTGGAGGAGGCGGTCATCGAGGTGGGCATGGGGGGGCGCCTGGACGCCACGAACGTCGTCCGGCCCAGATGCTGCGCGGTCACCCCGATAAGCCTGGAGCACACAACGGTCCTCGGGGACACGCTCCCAAAGATCGCCTATGAAAAGGCCTCGGTGATCAAGGAGGGAGTGCCGGTCATCTCATCGCTCCAGCCTTCCTCCGTAGCGCGCACCATCTCATGGATGGCCAAGGTCAGGGGCGCGCCTCTGAGGGCCTACGGAAGGGACTTCGCCGGCGAGTGCGTCGCCCGCGCAATGGACGGAGCGACCGTCCGCCTCAGTTCCATCGACGCCGACGTAAGGCTGGCAATGGTAGGAGGCTACCAATGCCAGAACGCCGCGGTGGCCGCCGAGGTGGCGTTGGAGGTCGGCAGATGGACCGAGGTCCCGAGGGAGAGCATCATCGAGGGCCTCTCCAGGGCCCGATGGCCAGGGCGCCTGGACGTGGTGCGCCGTTCTCCCCTGACCGTCCTTGATGTGACGCACACCCCGGATGGGGCGAGGACGGTGGCCGCCGAACTCGACGTCTTCCCCGGCAGGCCGAGGGTGCTGGTCATCGGCATGCTCAGGGACAAGGACGCCCGGGGGACGATGGCACAGCTCGCGCCCCTGTTCGACCACGTGGTGTGCACCAATTCCGCCTCCCCGAGGGCGCTGAGCGCCCAGGGGATGTTGGCTGCCGCCGCCCCCTACGCGCGAAGCTGCCAGGCAGTGGAGGGCGTGGGGGCGGCCATCGACGTCGCGGAGGGGATCGCCGGCAGGGACGGATTCCTTATGGTCAGCGGCTCGCTCTATACTATCGGCGAAGCGATGCAGCACTTGGAGGGCCGACATGGACCTTAGATGGCTGCTGCGCTCCATGCAGGGCGCGGTGAAGGGGACGGCCTTCCCGGGCCTGATCGACGAGGAGGACCCCTGGTGGGAGAAGGACCCCTTCCACGTGCTGGTGGCCACCGTGCTCTCGCAACGGACCCGGGACCTGAACACCTCCCGGGCCTCCTCGGAGCTGTTCAGGCGGTTCAACACCCCGGAGGCGATGGCCGCCGCGGACCTAGCCGAGCTGGAGGCCCTGGTGCGTCCGGTCGGGTTCCATCGGGCTAAGGCCAAGGCTATCAAGGAGATCGCACGTCTGGTGGTGGAGAACGGAGGGGTCCCTAAGGACATAGACAGGCTGATGGAATGGCCCATGGTCGGCCGAAAGACCGCCAACTGCGTCCTGGCCTACGCGTTCAAGGAGCCGGCGATATGCGTGGACACGCACGTGCACCGCATCAGCAACCGGCTTGGGCTGGTCACCTGCGCCACGCCGGAAGGGACAGAGATGGCCCTCAGGAGGCTCTTCCCCCGGGCCCTCTGGTGCGAGATCAACGGGACCATGGTCCGCTTCGGGCAGAAGGTGTGCCTGCCCAGAAATCCCAAGTGCGGACTGTGTCCCGTTAAGGACGTGTGCGCGTTCTATAAAAGGAAGGGATGAGGGGCTCAGGCGCGCATGGTCTCATCGATCTTCTTGGCCATCTCCTTCTCCAGCTGGATCTCCGCCTCCCACTGGTCCAGCCCCTCAAGCATCTCCTTCAGGGCCCTAAGGCAGTCGATGCAGACCCACTTTTGGCCGACGGGCCGCATGGGGCGCTTCCTGTAGCCGATGGCCCCGCACAGGGCGCAGACGTGCATGTCCTTGGTGCGGTGCTCCGCGTAGGCCTCCATCTTCTTGCCCTCGATGATGGACTCCATGGCATCATGCGGTCTTTCCTCTGGCATGGGAAACGGCTTTCGTATTCCCCTGGGGCTATATCTAGGTTGCTTCGGGCCAGCGGTCCTTCGTTCGCCCCGCCCTTGCCGGGGGATCCAATTAATAATGGTTCAGGGATTGGCGTAAAGGATGCATGAGGTCTCGGTGATGTCGGGCATCGTGGAGAGCGTGCTCAAGGAGCTGGAAAGGCACGATTTTCTCCGCGTGGAGGAGGTCCAGCTCGTCCTGGGGGAGCTGACCTTCCTGGGCGAGGAGCAGCTGCGGTTCGCCTACGAGGTGATCACCAGGGGAACGCCCCTTGAGGGCTCCAGGCTCGTGATAGTGCCGGAGGGGACCGAGCTAGAGTGCCTGGCATGCGGGTACCGGGGGAAGGCGGAAATGGTGGGGGAAGAGTTCCACATGGCCATGCCCTCGTTGGCCTGCCCGAGATGCCATGGAAAGGTCCGGGTGCTCAAGGGACAATCGTGCAGGGTCACGTCATTGAAGGTGGTGCAGGAATGAAGGACCTGAGATATCGGGACGAGGCCATGGCCAAAAAGATCCTGGCCAGGCTGAGGGAGATGGACCTGCGGCTGCGCTTCATGCACGTCTGCGGGACGCACCAGGACACCCTGGTGAGGTTCGGCCTGGAAAGGATGCTCGCCGAGGCGGGGATCACCATCGGGCAGGGGCCTGGCTGCCCGGTCTGCGTGACCACCACGAAGGAGGTCGTGGAGGCCATAACTTTGGCCAGGGCCGGGGTGACCATCACGGTCTTCGGGGACATGATGGCCGTCCCGACCCCGATAGGCTCCCTTGCGGACATCAAGGCCGAGGGGGCGGACGTGCGGGTCGTGTATTCGGTGGAGGACGCCCTCAGGCTCAGCCATGAGGTGGACCGGATGGTGTTCATGGCCATCGGCTTCGAGACGACCAGCCCGTCCACGGCGTATGCGCTGCTCAACGACCCCCCGAAGAACTTCAGCGTGCTGAGCTGCCACAGGCTTCTGCCCCCGGCGCTCAGGGCGCTGTTCGCGATGGGTGAGGTGCGCATCGACGGCCTGATCCAACCGGGGCACGTGGCCACCATCACCGGGCTGGATGTGTTCTCCGAGTTCGCCGGTCCCAACGGGGTGCCTCAGGTCGTCACCGGCTTCGAGCCCCTGGACCTGCTGATGGGCGTCTACATGCTGGCCAAGCAGGTCAAGGAAGGGCGGAGCGAGGTGGAGAACGAGTATCGGAGGGTGGTGCGGCCGGAGGGAAATCCCAGAGCCAGGGAGCTGCTCGAAAGGGCGTTCACGCCCGTGGACAGGGCCTGGCGGGGCTTCCCGGTACTGCCGCTCAGCGCCCTGGAGGTCTCGGAGGATCTGGCGGAGCACAACGCCCGGCTGGTCTACGAGAACGTCTTGAAGGGCGCGCCTGTCGTCAAGGAGGATATGGGCGGATGCCGGTGCGGGGAGGTCCTGAGGGGCATCATCCGCTCCGAGGAATGCCCCGCGTTCGGGAAGGGGTGCTCCCCCAAGAGGCCGATGGGCCCGTGCATGGTCAGCCGGGAGGGGAGCTGCAACATCAGCTACCGGTATCGGGAATGAGCCTGGGCGAGGCGACCCTTCCCGGCATATCCCCGGAAGGGCAAAAGGCTCTGGAACCACGCGTCCCTCGGCCAAGGTCCCGCCGCTTCCGGGGCGCACCGCTGGTCATTCGCATAGGTCCTCCGTCCAAGGCTGATTTTTTATAGAATCATGATAAATTATATTAGGGTTCATCGCTTCCCCTCCCTCGGGAAATCCATGAACGCGGTGGAGGTAAAGGGCCTGGTCAAGAGCTATGGACGATTCCAAGCAGTGAGGGGCATCTCGTTCGATGTCAGGGAGGGGGAGGTCTACGGCCTCATCGGCCCCAACGGGGCCGGGAAGACCACTACCCTCCGCGTCCTGTCCACCCTGCTGGAGATCACCAGCGGGAGCGTCATGGTCCACGGGATAGACCTTAGGGAAAGGCCCGATGAGGTGAGGAAGGTCATCAGCTACCTCCCGGAGGACGCTGGGGCCTATAAGCACCTAAGGGGGCGGGAGTACCTAAGGTTCATCGCTGAGTTCTTCGCCGAGGGCGAGAAGGCCGACGAACTCGTCGCCCGGGGGATGGAGATCGCCAACCTCGGGGAGAGGATAGACGACAAGGTGGACACCTACAGCAAGGGCATGGCCCGGCGCCTGCTCGTGGCCCGCGCCCTGATGATAAGGCCAAAGCTGGCCATCCTCGACGAGCTGACCTCGGGCCTGGACGTCCTCAACGCCCGGGAGATCAGGCGGACGGTCAAGGCCTACGCGGCCCAGGGCACCACGATGCTGCTGTCCTCCCACAACATGCTGGAGGTGGAGATGCTCTGTGACCGCATCGCCCTCATCAACGACGGCCTGATCGTGGCGGAGGGAACGCCCGCGGACCTCAAGCAGAGGTACGACGCGCAGAACATCGAGGACGTCTTCGTAAAGGTGGTGAGCGGATGAGCAACCTTTCAAAGATCATCAAGAAGGAGGTCAAGGAGCTGCTGACCCCTGCCACCCTGATCCCGGTCATCATCATCGCGGTGATCTTCGGCTCCCTGGGCGGGGTGTTCGGGGGCGTGGAGGAGTCCATGAGCGAGCCCCAGAAGATCGCCGTGGTCATAGAGGACAACGGTGAGCTTGGCCAGGTGGCGTTCGCGGTGCTCAACTCGAGCGCTGAGATCGTCTACAACGGGGACGACGTCAAGGAGGCGCTCGGCACCCTGGAGGATGCCGGCGGTTCGTCCCTGTTCGTGATCCCCAGCAACTTCACGTCCAATATAATGGACAACAGGACGGGGACGATCGAGGCCGTCTGGGTTATGTACGGGGCGGGGCTAATGGACTCCCTGCCCAGCGAAGTGGCCGCCTCCCTGCTCACCAGTGTGGACCAGGCCATCTCCGCCTATATGATAACCATGGGGATGACCGAGAACGCCTCCCTCGTCCTGCAGCCGACCCAGCTCGTGGAGACGACCATATTCAAGGACAAGGTGATGGACGGCATCTCTCCTGGGGCGATAGCCGGCGTTATGTCCTCCCAATCCTTCGTGATGCCGCTCATCGTGATGATGGTGATCATCTACGCGGGCAGCATAGTCATCTCCTCTATGGGCTCCGAGAAGGAGAACAAGACCCTGGAGACCCTGCTCACCATGCCCATCAGCCGCACCTCCATCGTCTTTGGGAAGCTCGTCGGGGCGGCATTGGTGGGGCTCCTCATGGCGATCATCTACATGTTCGGCATGGGCTATTACTTCGACTCGTTGGTGGGTTCCGCGTCGATCGACCTGGGAGAGTACGGGCTGACCCTCGGGGTCGGCGACTACGTCCTGGTCGGGATCTCGCTCTTCGCCTCGCTGGTGTTCGCACTGGCGCTGTGTATGATACTGGGCATATTCACCAAGAACTACAAGGCCGCCCAGACCATGACCCTGCCGGTGACCTTCCTGGCCATGATCCCGATGTTCGTGACGATGTTCACCGACTTCGACACGCTGCCGACGGTGGCCAAGGTGCTTGTGTTCGCCATCCCGTTCTCCCACCCAATGATAGCCATGCGCTCCCTGATGTTCGACAACTATGCGCTGGTGCTCTCGGGCATAGCCTACACCTCGGTCGTGGCCATCATCGCAATGCTCGTGGCGGTGACGCTGTTCAAGAAGGACATCCTGCTCACGGGCAAGGTGGCCAGATCGGAGGAGAAGGGCAGGTCCCCCCTGGGGAGCATGATACGGAGGTTCGTCCTCAAGCGCAAGTGAGCCGGATGCCGTCAAGCGTTCCAAACCGTTTCCTTCGTTCCTCCTTTCATCGAACCGCAGCGACGGGGACGTCCGTTCCTGAGGGGTCGCATGGCGAATTCCGATCACC
This sequence comes from Methanobacteriota archaeon, assembly GCA_021372335.1. Classification (GTDB taxonomy): domain Archaea; phylum Thermoplasmatota; class Thermoplasmata; order Methanomassiliicoccales; family UBA472; genus UBA472. The sequence continues at coordinate 38,510 of JAJFUR010000056.1, read as the reverse complement.
AAAGTGGGCGGTCCGCGACTCGCGGTCCATGGGATACAGGGCAATGTCCGGACGCGTTCCCGACGGCCCTCCGTTCGGATCTGCGATGGCCGCGATCTCAGCAACAGCGATACGCGATGATGTGGCCGTTCAGCTCCTTCCTGCTTTCCTGAAACGCCGCGCCGTGTTCAGATAGACGATCGATGCCCCCAGCGTCCCCAGCATCAGGACGACCAGGACGGATGTCGGCAGGGCGGACGACCACAAGGTCAGATTGATTTCCAGCAACGCCAAGAGACCCGAAAGGACGATCATGATCGCCCCACTCCCCTACAGAGTTCCCTCTCATCGAACGCCCCCCTCTCCTCGGAGAATGCCGTATTGTATCCAGCTATCATCCATGTCCCCCTTCCGGAAAGAAGGGCGATCCCGGCGATCACGAGGCCGGCGACCAGGGATGTCATCAACACGATGCCGCCCGTCGGAGGGAATGCGATGATGACGACACCGAGCATGATCAGGATGACCGAGATGAACCAGGCCAGCGCCAGTTTTACATCGTCATCCAAGGTTCCCCCGCCCATTCATAATGGTCAAGCCCGATGATGGGCGCGTTCCCCGCACATGAAAGCGCCTCACTGCATGGAGATCGGCGGGAGCTCGCGGTGGACGAGCTCGACCCTCAGCCTCTTGTCGCCCGCGCGCAGCCCCTTCAGCTCCATGAGGACCTTCTTGGCCGAGTCCTTGTGCACCTCGAACTCCGTGCGGTCCTTGAGCACGTTGATGTTGCCCACGGCGATCTCGGGGATGCGGAGCTTGCGATGGAGCAGTTCCAGCAGCGTCCCGCGCTCCACCGGTTCCCCGTCCCCGGCGACCACCTTGAAGAGCACCATTCCGAACATGTCGGCCTGGTCCTCAAAGTCCATCACCCTGCGGACCACGTCCTTCTGCCCGCTCTCCGGCACCTCCTCCTTGGTTATCTCCGTGACCCCGAACTCGTTGATCTTCCTGAGCAGGTGGACCTCCTTGGAGGTGATGAACGTGATCGCGATCCCTTCCTTCCCCGCCCTCCCGGTGCGGCCTATGCGGTGGACGTAGATCTCCGGGTCCTCGGGGATGTCATAGTTGATGACGTGCGTCACGCCCTCGATGTCCAAGCCCCGGGCGGCGACATCGGTGGCAACCAGCACCGCGGTCTTCCCTTCGCGGAAGTCCTCGAGCACCTTCTCCCGCTTGGCCTGCGTCAGGTCCCCGTGCAGCGCCGCCGCGCGGTAGCCGTAGGACACCAGCCTCTTGGTGACGATGTCCACCATCGCCTTCGTCTGCACGAAGACCATGGCCTTGGGGTGGTAGGCGTCAAGGACGCGGCACAGGGCCCAGATCTTGTTCTTGCGCTCGATGTTGAAGTAGATCTGCTTGGTGGTCGGAAGGACGAGTTGCTCCTCCCCTATGAGCACGGTGACGGGGTCGACCATGTGCCGGGAGGCTATCTCCCGCACCGCTTGGGGGATGGTGGCCGAGAACAGGAGCGTCTGCCTCGGGGTCTTGGTCCTGGCCAAGATGTATTCGATGTCCTCGATGAACCCCATGTCCAGCATGCGGTCCGCCTCGTCAAGGACGAGCATCTCGATCTCACTCAGGGAAAGGGTCCCCCGGCGCAGATGGTCGATGATCCTCCCCGGCGTGCCGACCACGATGTCCACGCCCTTGCGGAGCGCGTCCATCTGATCGTCTATGGACCTGCCCCCGTACACGGGCAGCACCCGGACGTCATCCATGAAATGGGAAAGCTTCTTGAGCTCGTCGGACACCTGCGCCCCCAGCTCCCGCGTCGGAACAAGGATGAGGGAGAACGGCTTCACGCCCTTCGTGAGGGCCTCCAGGATGGGAATGCCGAAGGCCGCCGTCTTCCCCGTCCCGGTCTGGGCCTGGGCGATGACGTCCTTCCCCTTCATGATCAGAGGGATCGTCTCCACCTGCACCGGGGTCGGCTCCACAAAGCCCATCCGTTCGATGGCCTTCATTATTTCCTCCCGAAGGCCGAAGTCTTGGAAACTAGCCATGTGCATCACTCGTATTGCATGGGCATAGCCCTGGGGATATTTATCATTTGGAGCCCTTTCCCGCCGTCTCCATGGCGCGCACCACCGTCTCCAGGGTCTTGACCCTGGAATGGTACTTGTCATTGCTCTCCACGATGGTCCAGGGGGCGTGGGCCGTGCTCGTCCGGAACAGCATCTCGTCCACCGCCCTCTCGTAGAGGTCCCACTTCTCCCTGTTCCGCCAGTCCTCCTCGGTGATCTTCCATTGCTTCCGGGGGTCGGCCGCCCTCTCCTGGAAGCGCCTGAGCTGCGTCTCCCTGTCGATCTCCATCCAGACCTTGACCAGCACTGCCCCCTCCTCCACCAGCATCCTCTCGAAGGAATTGATCTCCTGATACGCCCTCCTCCATTCCGCAGGGGGGCACAGTCCCTCCACCCTCTCCACCAGCACCCTTCCGTACCACGAGCGGTCGAAGATGCGCATGTGCCCGGCTGGAGGGAGCTTCCGGTAGAACCGCCATAGATAATGATGCGCCCTCTCGTCCTCGGTCGGTGCCCCAACGGGCACGACCTCGTATCCCCTGGGATTGAGTTCGGCCGTCAGCCGCTGGATCGCCCCGCCCTTCCCGGCCGCGTCCCAGCCCTCGAAGACGATGACCGTCGGGACCTTCTGGCGGTTGAGCGCGCACTGCAGCTCCGCGACCCTGCCCTGAAGCTCTTCCAGCCTGGCCCTGTACTCTTCCTGGGGAATGCTTACGGCAAGGTCGGCCTTCGCGCGCAAGGAGCTGAACTGGCGGTCATCCCTAGCCAGGCCATCCATGGAGGCCTGGGACCGCCCCTCCCGCAAGGCGAGGCCGCGCTCCACCATTTGGACCGAGGAGGCGAGGACCTTGACGGAGGCGAACCGCTGGTCCTCGGCCTCCACGATCGTCCAGGGCGCATGCTCTCGGTCCGTGGCCTCGAGCATCTCCTCGATGAGCGGCAGCATCCGATCATACTTTTTGAATAGCTCCACCTCGGCCATGCTGATGGCGCACATGTCCATATCGGACCCGCGATACCTCTCCAATCGCTTCCTGTGCTCCTTCTTCCCGATATGCAGAAAGAACTTCATTATGAGGTAGCCGTCGTTGGAGAGCATCTCCTCGAAGTCCGCGATCTCCCTCCAGACCGCTCGGGCGTCCTCCTCCTTCCGCTCCACTGCCCTGGCCAGGGACCTGAAGTACCAGGAGCGGTCGAACACGGCGATCCTTCCACGGGCCGGGATGCGGACCATGAACCTCCACAGGAAGGGCCTCGCCCTCTCCTCGGGACTGGGGGCGGTGATCGGATGCACCAGGAACCCGCGGGGGTCCAGAGGGAGGATGAACCGGTTCACGATCTCGCTCATGCCTACGGTGTCCCAGCCCTCAAAGATCACGATGATCGGCATGCCGGCGTCCCGGGCACGCCTCTGGAGTTCCCCCAAGCGCTCCTTGAGGCCAGGGGCGGCCTTGTCGTACCCTTTCTGGTCCAGGCGCTTGCCCGGGTCCACATGCTCGAGCATCCGATGGTAATGGCCTGGCAGGATAGATAACGCTTGGCTCGGCGAAAGGCATATGTTCCCCCAGAGCTTGCCTGCGTACATGGGCAATCTGAACGTGGCGGCGGTGGGGGCCTTGGGGTTCGCCAAGGAGCTGGGCAAGAAGGGCACCGTCAGCGATATCACGGTCTACGACATCAAGAAGGGCCACGATACCGTCAGCATCCTGGAGCCTTCCAAGTACCCGGAACGGATCAGCTCGCTGTACTTCTGCGTGAACCTGGCGGACATGGCCCTGGTGGTGGTCGACGAGGTGAACGCCGCCCTCGGGGAGACCATCCTCATGCTGGACTGCGCCCAGGTCGACCGGGGCATCCTCATCCTTCGCAACTACGTGACCCCGGACCGCATCGCCCCCCTAATCAAGGGCACCGTCCTCGCCAACTACACCCACCTCCCGGACGATCCCATCCAGGTGCGCGAACTCCTCCTGGACGAGGCAGCGAAGGTGAAGGCGCACGGAGAGGGGAGGGGGGTGGTCCCCATAGACCACCATTTCAACGTCAAGGGCGTGGGCACGGTCATCCTCGGCCTCGTGGCCAAGGGCTCGGTGAACCGGCATGACACTTTGAGGGTGCTCCCCACGGACCGCACCGCGTTGGTCAGGTCCATCCAGAAGCATGATGACGACTTTGAGGTCGCCTACGAGGGGGACCGGGTGGGGTTCGCCCTGAAGGGCATTGAGGCGGAGGAGCTGGACCGGGGATACGTGCTGACCAACGACCCCGAGGTGAGGTGCGTATCGGAGCTCGAGGCCAGGCTGGACCTCGTCAAATACTGGCAGGCCCCCATCAAGGAGGGCATGGTGCTGCATCTAGGACATTGGATGCAGTTCCTGCCCTGCAGGGTGACCGCGGTCTCAGGGGAGCCCCGCTCCCCCCAGGTCATGCTGAGCCTGGAGAGGCCCTTGATCTACTCCCCAGGCTCGAGGGCGGTCCTGCACTACCTGGAAGGCGGCAAGCTCCGCATCGTGGGCACGATGGACCTCTAGTCGATCCCGAAGGCTGTCCGGTGCAGGATGTCCGCCGTCGCGCTCAACGCCCTTCCCGCGTCCTTCAGGTGATGGTATATCTCCCTCTTCTTCAGCACCATCATGTGGTCCGGCAGCAGGAAGACGCCCTTCATCCCCGATATGTAGGTCTCCTCGATGCGCCCCTCCTCCTCCCGCATCCGATCGATGAGCCGATCGGTCCGGTCGTCATTTCCCAAGGTCCGCAGCGCGTCCACCACCTCGCGCATCCCTATCAGCAAATGCCCTGCCATGTCCAGCATGGGGCGGTCCGGCTCCACGCCGAAGGCGTCCATCTCCAATAGCGTGGTGCGGGCGAAGCTCATGACAGCCTTCATCTGCCTGGACACGCTGTAGATGTCCTGTCGGTCGAAGGGGGTGGTGAAGGCCACCTCCAGCTTGCGCTCCATGTCATGCCTGAGGTCGTCCGTGCGGACCTCCAGCTCGGTCAGCGAGCGCAGATGGTCGTCCGCGCACCCCTTCATGGCCTCAAGCAACAGCTCCATGCCTTGGAGGGTGGCCTCCGCTTGCTCGACCAGCATCCCCTGGAAATCATACTTGGGCGGGAACAGCCCGTCCAGTAGCCCCTTCCGCTCTTTCATCTCATCCTCCCATGATCGCCCTCAGGGCCACCACGGCCACGGCGGCGATGCCCGCGGTCGCCGGTATGGTAAGGAACCACGATGCGATAAGGTCCTTTCCTATCTGCCAATGCACCAGCTTCCTGTTCTCCGCCGACCCCACCCCCATCACCCCGGCCGTGACCACCTGTGTGGAGGAGACCGGGGCCCCCACGGCTGTGGAGAGGGCGACCGTCAGCGAGGTGTTCGCCTGGACCACAAGGGCATGCACCGGCCGGAGCTTGAATATCCTCCTTCCCACCGTGCGCATGATCCGGTACCCCCCGCCCAGGCTGCCCAGGCCGATGGCCGTGGCGCAGGCCACCCGGGCCCAGAGGGGCACGGTCGCCGGGGCATTCCCGAAGGTCATTAGCGCCAGGGCGATCAGCGCCATCTGCTTCTGGGCGTCGTTGGCCCCGTGGGCGAGGGTCTGGAACCCCGTGGTGAGCCACTGCAGGCGCCGCAGGTGGGCGTTCAGGCCCACCTTCGCCCTCCTGAGGGCTATCCGGGCGAGCTTCATCAGGAGGAAGGAGCCCCCGAAGCCTACCAGGACGGAGACCAGTAGGAATGCGATGACCTTCACCACCCCAACGAGCTGTCCGGCCAGCAGCTCTTCCGTTCCCCAGTTCACGCCCGCCATGCCCTGGAGGGCCACCCCCACCCCCACCAATCCCCCTATCAAGGCGTGGGTGGAGGAGGATGGGATCCCGTAGTACCAGGAGATGCCGTTCCAGGCGGTGGCGGCAAGGACGGCGCAGAACATCCCCAGGCCCAGGGACCCGGCGAGGTCGGCCGTCAGGATGCCCTGAACGGTCAGGACGACCGCGCTCCCCCCCACCATGGCGCCGATGAAGTTGGCGAGGGAGGCCGTGAGCAGCGCCCCCTTCACCGAGGCGGCGCCGGAGGCCACCATGGTGGCCACGTCCGCCCCCACGTCGTTGTAGCCATTGGTGAAAGCGAAGGTCAGGGAAAGGACGATGCCCCCCACGGCAAGAACGGACGAGGCATCCATCGGCACCTCACAACCAGCCCTTGCGCCTGAAGTAAAGGAGCATCACCATCGCTATGGTCGTCATGCCCAGGAGGACCGCAGGGTACGCGTATCTGCTGGTGAGCTCGGGCATGTACGTAAAGTTCATCCCGTAGAGGCCGACGATGAAGGTCAGCGGAATGAAGATGGTGGCGATTATGGTCAGCGTCTTCATGATCTCATTCATTCGATTGCTGACCATTGACATGTAGACATCCGTCAGCTCGGAGAGCATGTCGGTGTACGTCTCCACGACGTCCATCACTTGGATGGAGTGATCATAGACGTCGCGGAGGTAGGTGGTCGTGCTCGGTGCGACCAGCTCGATGTCCTGGCGCATCATGGCCCCCACCACCTCCCGCGCGGGCCAAATGGACTTTCTCAGGAAGAGGACCTCCCGTTTCAAGCGGTAGATGTCGCTAAGGACCTCCGGTTCCGGGTCGTCGGACATCCGCTCCTCGATGTCCTCGACCCTATCCCCCACCCGCTCCAAGGCTGGAAAGTAGTTGTCCACGACCATGTCCAGGATGGAATAGACGAGATAGTCCGGCCCCGACCTCCGGAGGCGGCCCTTGTTGTTCCGGATTCGCTCCCGGATGTTGGTGAACACGTCACCCTCCCTCTCCTGGAAGGTCAGCACATAGTTCTTGCCTAGGACGATGGAGAGCTGCTCGTACGTGACCTCCTTGCCGTTGTCCTCCCCGTTGTCCCCCCGGTAGAGCATCTTGACGACAAGGTACACGTATCTATCATACTGCTCAAGCTTGGGCCTTTGCCCGATGTGCAGGATGTCCTCCAGGACGAGGGGGTGCAGCCCGAAGACCTCCCCCAGCCGCTTGATCGTCTCCACGTCCGCCAGCCCGGAGAAGTTCAGCCAGGTGACGGAGGGACTGTCCCGCAGGGGCATGCACTCCTCCAGGGTCACCCCCGTCTTCTCCATGACCTCCGTCTCCGTGTAGTCCATGAGGGACACGGTGGTGGGGGAGGGACTGCCATCCCCCACATAGATCATCGAGCCGGGGGGCATCCCCACCTTCTTGTTCGCATGCCTGCGCATGGACCGGCTGCCGGCGATCTCCATGGTCCTCACTCCCTCGGCCTGAACCGCAACGAGGCGGAGTTGATGCAGTAGCGCTGGCCCGTGGGCGCTGGGCCGTCATCGAAGACGTGCCCGAGATGACCGCCGCAATCGGGGCAGAGCACCTCCGTCCGCGCCCTTCCATGGCTTAGGTCCCTCCGCTCATCTAGGTCCCCCATCGGCCTGCTGAAGCTTGGCCAGCCGCATCCATGGTCAAACTTGTCCTCGGAGGCGAACAGCTCCCTGCCGCACCCCGCGCACAGGTATGTCCCTTTATCCTTCGTACGGTAGTACCTCCCGGTGAAGGGAGCCTCGGTGCCCTTCCTCCTGAGGACTCGATACTGCTCGGGGTCCAGCTCTCGCCTCCACTCCTCCTCGGTCCTCTCGACCTTGCGCCCCATCGCCACCCCGCGGCTATATGGTCGGCCATGTTTATCTCCATTGCTCCCAGACCCGTGCGGATGCTTCGGCCGCCTGTTGCCGTACCCCCGGCATCGCTCCCATACCGGCTGCGGCCTCCGCTCCCGCCCCTTTCCATTAGGGCCAACCCGCGGCCCCGCCATGGAAGGAGCTGACGGTCCCGGGGTTTAGCTTTCAACCATCTGCGATATCCTTTCGCCGTTCGCTCCATTTCAGGGGGACAGCACCATCGCCACTGTCGCACGCCCATCCCCCTTTCAATGAGACCTCGGTTCCAGCCAGGGTGGCCCATATGGGCGCGGGCCTCCTTGACAGGGCAAAAAGTGGGCCTCAGGGGCACTCCCGGTCGCCAACGCCTCCATCGGGAAAATTGGCCGCCGCGCCCCTACCCTGCTCGTTTGAACGGCGGCACTCGGTCCCAATCGATCCCGGGATCACGCGCACGGCCACCTCGCTGTGGCGCATGAACGCCGGCGTTAACGGCGAATTGTACCGCATCAGGAAAGGGCGCCCATCCATCTCAAAATCGGCCTCCTTGAGCTCTGTCAGCAGATCGCTCGTCCTCCCCAGCAGGTCCGCCCCCTCGGCCATTCCATGGAACCGCATGACCGCGAAAAGTCCGCCTTCCTCCGTCTCAAGCACGATCCTGGGATCGTTCGGCCTCGCTACGTCCACGAGATCAAGGCCATAGGGCAGCACGAAGGACATCTGCCCTTCCGACTCGGGATCGGTAGGCTCCCCCGCGCGGGCCAGCACCGGGACCACGATCGGGAACCTCGTCCCGAGGGCGTTGTCCCCGTCTATATATCGGAAGAGCATTTGAAAGGCCTCGTCCTCATCCAGATCATAGACCGTCGCCAGCAGCCAGGTGCCATAGCGCCGTAGCTCAGCATCCCCCAGATGCCTAACCACTTCGTATGGCACGCTGCTCACCATGCCAACCCCCTCCGCCATGGCCAGCCATGCCGACGGTCGGCAACGCCCGGAGAGGACGGCCCGAAACCGCAATGGGCCTGGGGAACGCGCCCTCCAAGGGGGCCGCTCCTACCTCCGCCCCCCATCGCCCCTTCCCCCCGAACAGGCTCGAAGACCTTTCTGCCGATGGCCGGGGCAGAAGCGGCGAGCACGGGTCCTTTCATCTCCACCCGAGCGCTCATGCTATCACCATTCTCGGAAGGGACTATAAATCCTCATGCGGGCCCTCAGTCCTTCGTCACGTCCACCAAGGGGGCGATCCGTTCCACCGCATGCATCGAATAGCTTCCGTCCTCGATGTGGAGGGTGATGGCCTTCTCCGGGCAGGCATGGGCGCATCGGGCGCAGCCCTTGCACATGGCCTGGTCTATAACGGCCCGCCCTTCCCTCATGGAGATGGCGCGCACGTAGCATCCGTCCACGCATGTCCCGCAACCGGTGCACCTGGCCGCGTCCACTGTCAGATGGACGCCCGGAAGACGTTTCATCTTGCTCGAGATGCCCTCATCCAACTGCGGAAGCATCTTCCAAAGGCAGCAGCAGGGACAGCAATTGCAAACGGTCATCAGGTCCTCCTTGGGCCTTCCCGCCGTCCATATACTGTCCAGCTTGTTGCGCCCTATGATATGCACCAAGCCTGCTTCCTCGCATCGGTCAAGATGGGCCAGTGCCTCCTCCTTGCTCACCAATCGCCCCAGCCGGGGATCGATGGCAAGCACCGCCTTGCCCAGGAAGATGCATCCCAGCTCGTGCGGGTAGTCCCGGCAGTGCGCCGATGTGCGGCAGATGCAGCGGTCCATAATGAAGTGGTGCTTGGAGCGCTCGATGAAGTATCGAACGATCTCCGACGGGAGGACAACGTCCTCCCGGTCTGGCACTGGAATGTCCAGGGGAATCTCCCTAAGCGTGACGGAGGACCCCTTCGGAAGGACGTAGATCTCGTCCCCGTCGAAGAGCGCCCTGTCCACGGCCCGCCCCAGGAGCGGCCACCTGGTCAGCCTGGCCAATGCGAAGCGGTGGCCAAACCCGCCCTTGATGGCGCGAACGTAGAGCATCGTCATCCGGCCCAGACAATCACCTTCTTGCAAGGAACGGGATGTCCCCTAATCAACGCTTCGCCGCCCTGCTCAAGGGCGCAGGGACGAATCAAAACTAAATAGGCCGGAAGGCGATGCTCGGGACTATGGAGATCGAGGAGGTGGCCAAGGCGCTTTCGTCGGATACCCGCCTTAAGATAATAAGGCTACTGGCCGAGGGTGAGGCGTCCGCTGTCAGCGTCTTCAAGAAGTACAACGAACGGTTCAGCGACCGTCGGGAAAGGGCCACCATCTATAGGGAGCTGGAGGTCCTGTACAAGTCAAACTTCCTCGTGAAGACCTACAGGGAGGACAGCAAGGAGATCGTATACCGGCTTGCGGCCAGATCGATCAACATCGACCTCATCACCCAAACGGTGTCCGCCGGCCCATGATGCCCCACCCCATCCCAGGACGGTTACATGATATGGTGACTGGTTACGCGCCAACGTAACAAGTGTTTATAATGTATTAACGGATTCACTAAAATGTTGGTAGCGGTCCGCGCCGCTACCCAGGAGGAAAACGAATGGTAACAGTCGAACTGACCTTCGGTGTGCCTGACAAGGTCGCCGATGAGGTGAAGAAGAAGTTCAAGGGCGAGAAGGACATCCTGCGCGTCACCAAGGCCAACCCGGCCTTCCCGCCGTACTACTCCGTCGGAGACCCGAGGGCGAAGCCCGAGAAGATCAAGGTCGATGGCAAGGAGTACTGGGTCTATCGCTGCTTCCCAGGCTGAGGCCCCCGTCCTTCGCCCAAACCCATTCCATTTATCTCATTTGCCCTTTGTCCTTTTGTCCTCGACGGTTCGTCCCTTCTACGGTCGTTGCGTTCCCTCGGAACAGGTATCATCGGAATACAACGGGTTTCACCAGCATGTAACAAAGCCTTATAGGCTATTGGGTGTTAATATGGTCTAGCGGTGAAAGCCGCTGCAAAGGAGGAAAATCATATGGTAACCGTCGAACTGACGTTCGGTGTGCCCGACAAGGTCGCCGACGAAGTGAAGAAGAAGTTCCCAGACGAGAAGGACATCCTGCGTGTCACCAAGGCCAACCCGGCCTTCCCGCCGTACTACTCCGTCGGAGACCCGAGGGCGAAGCCCGAGAAGATAATGGTCGATGGCAAGGAGTACTGGGTCTACCGCTGCTTCCCAGGCTGATCGGCCTTCGGCCGAACATTTTTTTTCTTTTCCATTTCATAGCGTCCATTTGAAATAACATTTCTGCGATCGTCCTCCGATCTAGGCGAGCTATATGGTCGAGGTGCGCTTGGTCCCGATGGGCAGGGATGAGTTCGAGGCCATGCTGGAGGCCAGCGTGAGGAGGTACGCCGAGGAGAACGTCAAGGTCGGATATTGGAACCCCGACGGCGCGTTGCTGCGGTCGCAACAGCAGCACGATCTGCTGCTCCCGGACGGACTTCGTTCCGAGGGGCACCACTTCTATACGGCGGTGGACACAGAGACCGATGTGGCCGTCGGGCACATCTGGATGCGTGTGGAGCCTGGCAAGGAGCGGCGGGGCTTCATCTTCGATGTCTATATCGAAGAGGGGATGCGCGGGAAGGGCTACGGCAGGGCGATGATGCTGGCCCTTGAGGGCAAAGCCAGGCGCATGAAGCTGTGCTCCCTGGCCCTGCATGTGTTCGCCTATAACAGCGTGGCAAGGCATCTGTATGGGTCCCTGGGCTATGAGGTGAAGAGCCTCAACATGCTGAAGGAGCTTTAAAGGGGTCAGACGAGGCCCTTGAACTGCCAGCCCATCATCGTCACGAACTCGTTCCTCAGCTCTATGGAGCGGTCCAAATACTCGCCCCTCAACGCGCTTGGGCGGTCAAGGTCCCTGGGATCGTCCATGATGGCTGCGTGATCGTACCTCCCGCTTTCCATCAGGAGATGGATGATGAGGGCCGCGTACGGGTGGATGGTAGGGGCCGCTCCATTCGATGGCAGTTTTCCAGGAAGGGCGCGCTCCTTCGTTGTACGGTTGAACGGGCCGTAGCTGACTGCTATGCGCCCCCTTCCGTGCTAGGCACGAACTCGATCTGTGGATGCGTTGTGCGCCCTCACGATTATATCGCCGCTCGGCCATCTTCCATCCGATGCGCTGCACTCACTGCTCCAAATGCTGTCAGGAGACCCGGATGGAGCTCTGCAGAGCGGACATAGCCCGGCTCATCAGAAGGGGCTATGCCGACGGCACCTTCTATTCGAGGGGTGAGGACGGCATCCCCCGCCTGATCAACGTGAACGGTCACTGCGTGCTCTTCGATCCCGATGGACGGAGGTGCAAGGAGTATCGGTCGCGCCCTCTTGGCTGCGCCCTCTATCCGGTCAATCTGACCGAGGACGGCATCGTGGTCATCGACGCCCTCTGCCCTGAGGCTGGCTCTCTGGGCGCGGAAGAGGTCAGGGAGAAGGGGGAGCGGCTGCGAAGATTGATCGCGACCATCGATGCCGAGACATCCAGACATTGAATCTACATAGCCAATAGGAATCGTTTTGAAAACTCAGGGCATAGCTGGTCGTTCCCCACCTCTGGTTTGCCCATTCTAAATAGCATCCCAGACAGCATTTGATGATTATGATGCGACTCTGTAAAATAATAAATAATAAATAGGGGGTGCTCATCGACCCTAATGGTCGGACGGAGCGTTCGACAGCACATTGTACCTCTGATCGTCGGTGCATCGGCCCATGGGATGGGGTCGGTGCCTGTCGATAAAGGGGAACACGCCAAGATATCGCTCATCGAGGGAATCATCACATGTTCACTGGAAAGAGAGCGCGAAAGGCCCAGGTCGATGGTGCCGCCCAGGACCAACAGCGCAACTTGAGCACCCGGAACAGGACCTTCATCATGACCGGGCTGGCCTTAGGAATGCTCTTGGCCAGCCTTGACCAGACTATCGTGGGCACCTGTCTGCCCAAGATCGTGGGCGAGCTCGGCGGCATGAGCCTGTATACATGGCTTTTCACCGCCTACATGCTGGCCAACACGGTCACCATCCCCATCGCCGGGAAGATGTCCGACCGCTACGGACGCAAGCCGGTGTTCCTGCTGGGCATGGGGCTGTTCATGGCCGGTTCCATATTGGCCGGGATGTCGAATTCCATGGAGCAACTGATCATGTTCCGCGGGGTGCAAGGACTGGGGGCGGGGTGCATGATGCCCGTGTCCATGGCCACCGTCGCCGATCTCTACGCCCCCACCGAACGCGGCAAGATCCAAGGCATATTGGGGACGATGTTCGCAGTCTCCAGCGTCATCGGCCCCTTCATCGGCGGCTTCATCGTCGACAACCTTTCCTGGCGCTGGGTGTTCTACGTCAACATCCCCGTCGGGGTCCTAGCCGTCGCCGTCACCTCCCTAAGGTTCCCCAACCAGAGCACCGACCTCGACAGGCCCATCGACTATCTGGGAATGGTCTTCCTGACCCTGGCCCTCACCCCTGCGCTGCTCGTGGTCTCCTGGGGGGGCACCCGATACAACTGGAGCAGCCCGCTCATCCTGGGGATGAGCGTCCTTGCCCTGGCGTCCGTGGTGATCTTCGTGCATATGGAGCGCAGGGCGGCCGATCCCATCCTCCCCCTGCACCTGTTCAAGGAGTCGATAACAACCCTTGGGAGCGCCGGGCTGTTCATCATGTCCTTCGGCCTCTTCGGAGTGATCTCCTTCCTCCCGCTCTTCCTCCAGGCGGTCGTGGGGATGAGCGCCACCAACAGCGGCGAGCTCCTCATCCCCATGATGTTGGGGGTCATGGCCACCAGCCTGGCGAGCGGATTCCTGCTCAAGCGCACTGGCTATAAGCCCTGGCTATTGGCCGGGCCTCCAGTGGCCGCTCTCGGGCTGTACCTGCTCTCCACCCTGCACAGCGGAAGCGGCGAGACGGAGACGGTCCTCTACCTAATCGTGACCGGGTTGGGCATGGGAGCGGTCATGTCCAATTTCATAGTGGCTGCCCAGAACGTGACCTCCAAGAAGGAGATGGGGGTGGTGTCATCCACCATGAGCCTGTTCCGCAGCATCGGCGGCACGGTAGGCGTGACGGCCTTGGGGGCCATCGTCAACTCCCGTATGACGACCGAGCTGAAGGCCAACCTTCCTGAGGGCGCGATGGCGCTGCTGCCCACCACCGACATCAACAGCATAGGCGGGATCCTGATGTCCCCGGCCGCGGCCAACATCCCCACGGAGGTCCTAGAGGCCATACGGTTATCCCTCAGCAACAGCATCACCTACATGTTCCTCATCGGGGCCGGGATAGTGCTGTCGACCGTGGTCATCAGCGCCCTGGTGCGGAACGTCCCGTTGAAAAGCGCCGATCAGTACCACGAGGTGGACGTCTCGGAGCTCGGGAGGGAGGGGCCCACTGGTCCTGAGACCGCTCGCAAGGACGAGGCGAGGGAAACGGAGATCAATACTGAAAGAAGCGCAGGCAAGTAAGGAAAGGCGATACAAATGGCACTCTACAAGAACATCCTGATGCCCACCGACGGCAGCGTGCACAGCAAGGCGGCCATAGCCCACGGCCTGGAACTGGCCAAGGTCCACGACGCGGAGGTCACCGTGCTGAGCGTGATCGATGTGAGCGATGTCACCTCCACCCTTCAGGGGGTGTCGCCCGGGCCCTACAACGCCTCCATCCAGGGCGATGTGGCCGAAGCGGCCGTCAAGGAGGCCGCGGACATGGCCATCAAGGCCGGGGTGAAGGTCAAGGCCCTCGTCAAGATAGGACGGCCGGCCGCGGACATAATCGAGATGTCGGGCAATTACGACCTCATCGTGATGGGCACCCAGGGGCGCACCGGGCTCCCGCATCTCCTGATCGGCAGCGTCGCCGAGAGGGTGGTCCGCGAGGCGAGGTGCCCGGTGCTGGTCACCAAGTGTAAGCGGGCGTAGGCCGCTTGGTCCGCGGGACGTCATTCCGAAGGGGAGGTGCTCCTCGACGGCCTCAAGGGCTATCCTGAATGCACCATTCCCCGCTTTCAGGGTGATGGCGGGCCGTCTCCTGAGCCATAATCTCTTCGAGACAGGCCCTTTCGCCCCGACCAGGTCCCAGATGCATCGTGAAATCACGGCCCAGCCGGGGCCTAGGCAGTGCCTACGGTCCTCTTGCCACGCAAGGCGCTGCTGGAGCAAACGGCTTGAGCGGTCGACATCCCCCTCGAGAATAAGGTTGACAAGGCGAAGGAGGCTGCAATAGCTTTTTTATTTTCTATATTTTTTAATATTATATTACTACCAGCCCCGCAATTCGGAACGATGAGGTGCAAAGGGATGGATATAGCTATATCCCAGGGAAGCGAATACCCTCGGCCAAAAGCAATGAGCGATTGAGTTGGGTTCTATGTTCAAGTACGAATACGTCATCAACTGGGCCGGGCAGACCTTCAAGGACGTCATCGAGTGCGACGGGAACGAGGACTCCAAGCGGGAGGTCATGCGAAGGCTGAAGACGCTCGGGATCCCGTCGGGCAAGTACGTCTTCGTCGACATCGTCCGTTTGGACGACGCCAAGCCCATCATCGAAGAGGAGCTCTGGCGGGCCTGAAGGGCCTTCAGGCCAGAGATTCGCCCGATCAGGCCTGGCCGGTCCTCTTCCCTTTCTGATCGGCAATGCCGTTCTGGGACATCGTCCCGGCATCGCCCATCGATCTTCCTTGATACGCGGGCGCTTTCAATAGGGACCTGAGGGCTTAATGGAAGAGGGGACGGGCATGGTGCCTGAACCATCCGTACCGTTCAAAGCCTCATAGCGACTGTCGGATCGGCATGGGACGGTGTCTCCGGCAAGGCCTTCGGGAACGCTTTCCTAGGACGGAAGATGCGGAGCGAGAAGGAAGCATGGTGCGGGCGTCGGGATTTGAACCCGAGTTATGAGCTTGGCAAGCTCAAGTGATAACCAGCTACACTACGCCCGCGTGCTTTTGTCGGTATTGTCTAATCGGATTTAAAGGTTGCCCACACGGCCATATGGCCCATTCAGGCATGCGCTAGGAACGCCCGCGCTCTAGCGAAAGGAAGGCGCGTCCAAAAGCGCCATCGTCCCATCGAGCATGTCGTCCCGGATCGGGCAATCCTACATTCCCAAGTTCGGTCCATCCTCCCCCGCCTCAGACCTGGACCACAACGAGAAGGTCCCCGACCTGGATGGTGTCCACGGCCTTGCCCTGGTAGCGCAGCTCGTAGACGACATCGACCAGGTCGCTGGTGACCCTCACCCTTTCCCCGTCCTTGAGCGCAAGCTCGAGGGCGCCATCTGCGCTCAGCTGGTGCAGTGCCTCCTCGGGGTCCATTGCCATGAGCCCCTCCACAATCTCCTTGGCCCGGTCCTTGAACATTGGGCCCAGGCGGGCGTGCACCGGCCTGACCGCGACAGCGGTCTTCTCCAGGTCCGCGACGTGCAGCAGCTCCACCGCGCCCGCCCGGACGGTCTGGGCGATGTCGTCCTCGTAGCCCTCTAGGTCGATCGCGCGTTCGCCCACGACCTCCACCCTGGCAAGCTCCTTGTTCAGGGGATACTTCTTCTCCGCCTTCCAGGTGCGGATGGACGCGATGACCTCCTTGGTGAGGTCCCCTCTCCGCTCCGCCTCCTCGTCGATGAGCACCGGCTCCGGCCACTTGCTCACATGCACCGATCTGGCCCCGTCCATCCGGGCGAAGGGCTGGTACGCGTCCTCGGTGACGTGCGGCAGCATGGGGGCCATCATCTTCAGTATTCCCAGGTAGACGGTGTACAGCGTATAGCGCACGGACGCGTCCCCTCCCCTCGTCCGGTGCTTGGTCATCTCCACGTAATGATCGGCGAACTCCTTCCAGGCGAAGCCCTCGACCTCCCGCATCGCCTTGTCGAAGTCATAATGGTCCAGGTGATCGGTGACCGCCCTCAGCGTCCTGGTGAAGCGGCTCAGGATCCACCGGTCGATGGGCCTGAGCTCTCCCCGCTCGGGCCTCTCCCTCACGGTCATCTCGATCAGCTTGCCGAGGTTCCAGACCTTGGTGCAAAGCTTCCTGCCGTGCACCACGTCCCGCTCCCGGAACGCATGGTCCTCGCCGAGGGAGCACGTGCAGGCGTAATAGCGCAGCGCGTCCGCCCCGTAGGTCTCCAGCAACGGCATCGGGTCTATGACGTTGCCCAGGGAGGTGTGCATCGGGGTACCGTCGGGCGCCATGATGAACCCATGGATCATGATGTGGTCCCACGGCCGCTCCCCGGTCAGATGGTACCCCCTCAGGAGCGTGTAGAACGCCCACGTCCGGATGATGTCATGGGACTGGGGCCGGAGGGACATTGGATACAACCGCCTGAACCGCTCCTCGTCCCTCTGCCAGAAGGTGTTGTATAACGGGGAGACCGAGGAGTCCATCCAGGTATCGAACACGTCCGGGCATCCCTTCAGCTCGCCCCCGCACCTCGGGCATCTATCCAGGTACGGCTTGGCGATGGTCGGGTCGATGTAGCAGTCCTCCTCCCTCACAGGCAGCACGAAATCGCAGTTCTGGCACTCCCATACCGGGATGGGGGTGGCGAAGTAGCGCTGGCGGGAGACGACCCAGTCCCATTGCAGGGAGTCGACCCAGTCCTTCAACCGCACCTTCATGAACTCCGGGAACCACTGGACCTCGTCGGCCTTCGCCAGCACCTCCTTCTTGAAGTCCATTATCTTAATGAACCACTGCTTGACCTGGAGGAACTCGATGGGCGTGTGGCATCGCCAGCATATGGAGCGGTTCTGCAGCTGGTCCTCCTGCTTCGTTATCATCCCCGAGGCGAGCAGGTCCTCGATGACCTTGGCCCGGGCCTCCTTCACCGGCATCCCCTCGTACGGGCCGGCGAGGGCGGTCATGCGCCCCTCCTCGTCCAGCCCCTTCTCCAACGGCAGCTTGTACTTCATCACCCACTCGAGGTCGGTCTTATCCCCGATGGTGCATATCATGACGATCCCGGAGCCGAAGGCGGGGTCGACCTTCTCGTCGGCGATGACCCTTACCTTCTTCCCGAAGATCGGGGTGATGATGTCCTTACCGACCAGGTCCCTGTACCGCTCGTCGTTCGGGTGGACCGCGATGGTCTGGCAGGTGCAGATGAGCTCCGGACGGGTGGTGGCGACGATGATGTGCCCCGTTCCGTCGGCGAGGAAGAACTTAACGTAGTTCAGCTTGGTCATGTTCTGGTCGTACTCTACCTCTGCGTCCGCGAGCGCCGTGATGCAGCGGGGGCACCAGTTGACAGGGTATTCGCCCTTGTAGGCCAGTCCCTTCTCCAGCATCCTGAGGAAGGATATCTGGGTGATGCGGCGGTAATAGGGCGCGTCCGTCTGATAGTAGAGCGAGGGGTCCATGCTCTCCCCCAGGATCTCGAACTGGTGGGTCATGGACTCGATGAAGGAGTTGGCATACTCCTCGCACAGCTCGATGTACCTCTGGCGCGGGACGGAGTACTTGTTGATCCCGTACTTCCTCTCCACGCGGACCTCCACCGGCGTCCCGTTCACATCGAAGCACAGCGGGAACATCACGTTGTAGCCACGCTGCCTGTGATACCTTGCAGCGAAATCGATCAGGGAATAGCCGGTGGCGTGCCCCAGATGCAGGGCGCCGGAGGCGTACCGGGGCGGATTGTCGATGGAATAGACGGGGGCGGGGGACTCCGGGTCGAACCTGTATAATTCCCAGTCCTTCCACTGCCTCTGCCACTTCCTCTCGGTAGGGATCGCTTCATATTGTGCCATGGAGTGGAGGGGGAATGGGGGGTGGTTCTAAAAAAGGTTGCTGAGGGGCTCCCTCACCGCCTCCCCCTCTTCATCCTCACGTCCAGGGCATGCTCCTTCCTCTCCTTGACGAGCCGTTCCAGGGTGTCCATCAGCTCCTCCGTCGCCCGGGGCAGCGACCAATCGACCGCCTTGGCCATGTAGTGTGAGTTCTCGGTGTTCAGGCGGCCGGTCAGGGAGTACTTGGCGGAGTTGCCCGTGTTGTTGTACTTGCTCACGTGGATGGTGAAGAGCAGCGGTCGGGTGATCTTCGCAATCTTGGCCAGCCCGGCCTGCACCTCCTTCTCCATGGAGTCCAGGGAGAAGCGGTCCTCCTCCTCCAGCCCGGATATCTGGGTATATACCATATCCCGCTGGCGGACGGACGCCACCAGCTCCAGCACGTCGTATGCGGTGATGATCCCGACCATGCGCCCCTCGTCCACGACAGGGATGGTGGAGATGTTCCGGTCCACCATGGTCTGGATGGCCTTGGGCAGGGGGTCCTCCGCCGTCAGGGTGATCGGGCTTTCATGCATCAGCGAACGGACCTCGAGCTCGATCGGGTCCTTGTTCCCGGCCATGTCCCCCGGCCCCTGGGTCTTGATCCCCGGGCCAGACCAGGAGTATTGCACCAAGTCTCTAATCCCAATGATGCCCACCAGCTTCCCGTTGGCGTCGACCACCGGGACCGTGCGCACGTCCAGCTTCCGCATCAGGCCCATGGCGTCCTTGATCTTGTCCTTCTCGTGCACCGCGTGGGGCTCCGTGGTCATGACGTCGCCCACCTTCATGGCCTTGATCTCCTTCAGCGGGGGGAGGACGGAGATGACCGCCGTCCGGGTGATAATGCCTTGAACGACCCTCCCCTTCGTCACCGGCAGGTTCCTGAAGCCCGAGGAGAGGAAGTGCTCGGCCACCTCGGTCAACGGCGTGTCCAATGTGATCTCGGGGGTGGGCTCGACCATGGTCTTGGCCTTGGTGCCCAGGACCAGGTTCTTCCTCCGGATGATCGTCTGGTAGCTGATGACCCCCAGCAGCTTCTTGCCATCCACGACCGGGATCTCGTGCAGGTCGGACGAGTTCATCTTGGCCACCACGTCGGAGAGGGGCGTCTCCGGGCCTACCGTCTCGAACTTCGTCCTCATCAGGTCGCCGACCTTGTTGGCGTCGATCTGGGACCTCAGCAGCTCCTTCCTTTTCAATCCCTCGATGCTTTCTCCTACCATTCTGCTCACCTTCCTCGTCTAAAGGATTTGGGTCAGCACACCAGTCCGTGCTTGAGCCTGTCCTTGACCCAGGCGACGACATCGTCGGCCGGCACCCGGGCCTGCTCCGCGGTGTCCCTGTCCCTTATCGTCACGTCCCCCTTCTCGAGGGTGTCATAGTCAACGGTGACGCACCAGGGGGTGCCCACCTCGTCCATGCGGGCGTAGCGGCGGCCGATGGAGCCGGAATCGTCGTAATAGGTCGCTATCCCCTCCTCCCGCAGCGCCAGGTCCAGGGCCTTGGCCACCTCCTCCATGCCGTCCTTGGCCATCAACGGGAAGACCCCGACCTTGATGGGGGCGACCGCCGGCCTCAGCCGCAGGGTGACGTACCCGTCCCTCTCCGCATAGGCGTGCTCCAGGCAGCTGTACAGGATGCGGTCCAGGCCGTGGGACGGTTCGATCACGTGCGGCACGACCCGGACGCCGTTCACCTTCTCCCTCACCCTGACCACGTCGTAGTGATCAGCATCCAGGTCCACAGGCGTCCCGTCGACGATGACGGTCACCAGGCCGTCGTGGATGGCGGAGGCGTCCATGGCCTCCATCTGCCGCTTGATATCCCCAGCCGCTCCCTTGAAGCGGGGGCCGATCGCCCCGAACTTCGGCCTGATGGCGTCCCTCTCGACCTCCTTGGGCTCGTCGAAGCGCTTGAAGGCGGTCAGGTCGGCCTTGGAGAACCGCATGTGCTGGGAGAGGTCCCAGCAGCCCCGGTCGGCGATGCCCACGATCTCCGTCCACCCGAAGCTGATCAGCGCCTCCGCATCCCAGCAATCGGACGCATAGTGGGCCATCTCGGCCTTGAGGTGCTGCCGGAAGCGCAGCCTCGCCGGGTCGATGCCGACGGCTGTCAGGAAGTCATAGGTGACCCAGATGAAGTAGGCGAGGGTCTCGTTGCCGATTATGCCCCTGTCCACGGCCTCGCCGATGCCCATTTCCACCTCGACCCCGTCGGTGTTGGGGACCAGCCTCACCTTCCGGTCCTTTATCCTCCCGTATCGGGGCCAGGACTTGTCCTCCGGGTCCACGAACAGCTCGGCCTCCATCATGTTGAACTCCCTGAGCCGGATCACCCCCTGTCTCGGGGAGATCTCGTTGCGATAGCCCCTGCCGACCTGGATGCAGCCGAACGGGAGCCTCTCGCGGCAGTGCCGATAGAGGTTGATGTAGTTTACGAAGATGGACTGCGCGGTCTCCGGCCGAAGGTACCCCGTCCTTCCAGCCCCCGGACCGATCTTTGTCTTGAACATCAGGTTGAACTCCTCCACATCGGCGAACTCCCCACCGCACGGGCACCGGACGCCATTGGCCCGGAGGAGTCCCTGGAGTTCCTCGATGGACAGGGAATCAGGATTGGGGTGCAGTCCCTTCGCCAGGTGGTCCGCCCGGAACGATTCCCCGCAGGCCTTGCAGGTCACGGAGAGGTCGGCGAAGTTGTCCACGTGCCCGGAGGCCTTGAACACCGCCTCGGGCCCGATGGTGTCCCCGTCGATCTCCACAAACCCCTCCTGTAGGACGTAGGTCCTGCGCCAAAGGTCGGCGATGTTGCCCTTCAGGGCGGTCCCCAGGGGGCCATAATCATACAGGCCGGCAATGCCGCCGTAGATCTCATAGGCAGGGTAGATGAACCCACGCCTCTTGCATAGGGAGAGCATCTCCCCGGAGCTGACCTCCTTCATCTGGTTCATTGCTCCTTTACAAGGACGGAAATGATGTCGTGATCGTAGATCATGGCCAGCAACCGGTCCTTGTTGTCCCGGACGGGCAGCTGGCCGAAGTCGTTCTTCCGCATTATGCGGGCCGCCTCGGAGATGGCGGTCTTCTTGAATACGGTGGTCGGGTCGCGCACCATGATCTCCTTGATCGGCACACCGGGGAGTTCGATCTTGGAAACCTCATACCAGAGCCTCATGACGTTGCGGAGCCCTTCCCAGGACCAGCCCTCCTCCTCGTTCAGGCCCATGGCGGAGACCGCCTCGGCCCCCTCCGTGTAGCTCTTGTTGAATATGTCGCGGTCCGTGATTATGCCGGTGAGGCGCCCATGCTCGTCCAGCACCGGCAGGGCGGACGATCTGGAGACCCGCAGGGTGACCGAGGCCACCGCTAGCGGGGCTTCCTGGTAGATCGGCACGCAGGGCGAGCGGATCACCTTCTCCACCGGGAGGTCGATGCCCCTCTTCTCCACGATGCAGAGCAGGTCGGTGGGCGTCAGAATGCCGACGAGCCGGTTCCCGTCCACCACAGGCAGATGGCGGATCGTGCCCTCCACCAACAGCTTCGCCGCCTCCTCCACGGAGGCCGAAGGGGATATCACGGGATGCTCGCGCCGCATGATCATCGCCGCCTGCTCCTCCTCCGGATGGTCGAAGATGTCCTGGCGGGTGATCATGCCCGCGAGGGAGCCATCGCTCCTGCGGACGACGGGCATTCCGGTCAGGTTGTGCTGGACCATTATCTTCAGCACCTCCTGCCGGGACCCAGGCACCTGGGCGACGATAGGGTTGGACGTCATCACGTCCCCGACGGTCGCCATCTAGTGCTCCTCCCCTGTGGCCCTCACTACAAGGACGGGGCACTTGGCGAAGCGCACCACGCGCTCGGCCACGCTCCCCAAGAGGAGCTTGGAGAAGCCCGTGCGGCCAAGGGTGCCCATGACGATCAGGTCGTGCTCGGAGGACAGTTCCACGATCTTGCGGGACGGGGAACCCTCCTCTATGCGGGGCGTCACCTTCACGCCGAGCCTCTCGGCCTCCTGCTTAACGTATTCCAAGGCCTCCTCGCCCTCCTTCTCCAGGAGGGTGTAGACGCTGATGATGGTGGAGTCGGTGGGAAAGTTGATGAAGGACGTCTGGTCGACCACGTACAGGGCGGTGACCTCCGCCTCCGACGCCTTGGCGATCTCCAACCCCATCCTCACTGCGGCCTTGGTATATTCGCTCCCATCGGTCGGGATCAATATCTTCTTGAACAGGACCATCCTTTCATCTCCAGCAGTTCTTCCCTATACATACGAGCTCAGGCGCGTCCGAAGCGCTGCGCAGTACGAGGTCGGAGACAGGGTCCCCTCCCCGGTGCCTGAGCACCATCAGTTCGCAACGTACACCCGGTTCTATACTAAACGATTCCTGGCGATTTAATAATTTTCTTCCGTTCATTGCCATATCCAGCGCGTCCTTCGCCCCGTTCCTGCCCTGCGCCCGGAGGATTCGGGCCGCTACCTCCATCTCCACCAGCATATCGGGCAGGCAGACCATGGCGTTGTCCGTCCCCAGAGCGACGGTGAGCCCGGCGGCGAGCATCCTTCCCAGCGGGGGCACCTTTCCGAAGAACAGGTTCGAGCGGGGGCAGACCACCACCGGAATCCCCGCCTCGGCGACCTCGCGCATGTCCGCGTCCGTCGCCTCCGTCATGTGCACGAGGTGCGAAGGCTTCAGGGCCAGGACCTTGTCGATGTCCTCCCGCACCCTCTCGGAGGCGTGGAGGGCGAACGGCCTCCCCTGGGCGCGCACCTCCTCGGAGAGCTTCTCGAGCTCCGAGTACTCCCAATCGGTGATGGAGGAGACGGCCACGCCGTCGGCCACCTTCAGCAGCCTCCTTGTCCCGGACCGGCAGAACTCCAGGAGCTTCGGGCGGCCCATGATGACCGCCTCAGCCCCCTCGCCGTCCAGGCGCCTCAGGTATTCGGAACCGTCGTACCCGCCCTCCCTGAAGTCAAGGAAGTGGGAGACCCCCCGCCGGGCCATGAACCGCTTCATGGTGAGCATCCCACGGATGAGGTCCTCCGGCCTCGCCTGCTCCAGCATCCGATGCTTCAGCCCCTTGGGCGGGGCGACAAGCTCCTCCAGGGTCATGGCCGGATCGACGGGGACGATGTAGTCGGCGATGTGGGTGTGCGCGTTCACGAACGTCGGGACGATGAGCCCCCGGGCGTAGGCGCTCCCCTTCCGCCCGCGCCCGATCTCGGCCACCATCCCGTCCTCGATGCCCACGTGCCCGGGGAAGAAGCCGTTCTGGCCCAGCACCAGGCCGGAGAGGTACCGCATACCAGGGCGATCGCCCTGAGGCTATATCAACCGCATGGTGATAAAGGCCGACCTGTCGATGGCCCAGAGCGCAACGCTCAATAGGGGCGCGGAGGATGGGCATACGGACCCAAGAGCCTGGGAGGAACAGGGTTGGTCATGGAGAAGGAGCTAAGGGTGCTGGTGGCGGTCGACGGTTCGGTCCACGGGGAGAAGGCGCTCCGGAAGGCAACCCTGCTCGCCCTCTCCTCCCCCTCCTATGAGATGGCCGTCGTGTACGTCGTCGAGGGCGGCGGATTCGCCACCCTGACCGCGGAGGAGGACCTGGGGGAAATGGAGGAGCGGGGAAGGCAGGTCCTGCGCTCTTCCCTGGATGTCCTCGCCTCCGAGGGCGTGACGGCCACGACGGTCCTCCTCCATGGCCCGCCGGTGACCAGGATCCTGGAGTTCGCCGAGACGTTCCGGCCCAACCTGATCGTCACCGGGAGCAAGGGCATGGGGGCGGCCAAGGGCCCTCCCGTCGGGTCCGTCGCCTCGGGCCTCTCCAGAAGGGCCAGCGTCTCCGTCCTCATCGTTAGATGAGTTGCTATCCAGAATGGGCAAAGCATATATACGGCAACTTTTCTTGCACCTTCTCATAGGTGCTTTACAATGGCTGTAAAGGTTAATGCGGACGAGTGTGTTGGTTGCGGACTTTGCGAGGATGCATGCCCTAACGGGGCCATAACCGTTGACGATATAGCCGTCATCGACGCCGTGAAGTGCACCGAGTGCGGCACCTGCGTGGACGAGTGCCCGAACAGCGCGCTCTCCAAGTAAGCGCACGGTGCCCCTTCCACCGGACAAACCTCTTTGCTACAGGTTTTTCAGGGTCGCCCTGCGCACCCCCCATCCGTTCTCATGGTAGCAAAGCCGTCAGCATTCCTACCGTGCGTCGGGTCGCCGCCTCAAGCCCGGGGGTCATGCCCTCCCCGAAGCCGGTGTCCTCCGGCTCGATCAACAGAAGGGCGATCCTCGCCCCGGTGAGCAGGGTGACGTACTCA
The DNA here is from genome assembly GCA_021372335.1 of Methanobacteriota archaeon. Classification (GTDB taxonomy): domain Archaea; phylum Thermoplasmatota; class Thermoplasmata; order Methanomassiliicoccales; family UBA472; genus UBA472. Next base: position 13,611 of record JAJFUR010000056.1, on the reverse strand, counting down.
CAGAGCACGCGCAGGGGAAGGGCATGCGTCGCTATGCCCGCGGTGGCCGCGACCTCCTCCACGTCATAGAGGTCCACGGTCCCGGGGGGGAGGCCGAGGAGGGCTGCATCTATAAGGAGCACGTGCGTCGGGGAGACATCCACTATCTCATCCACGAAGCTCTCCGGCACCGTCTCGCACTCGATAAGGTGCACGCGCGGCGAGACGGCGCCCCTCAACCCCTCGACGACCCTCACCCCTGCGTGGTCGTCCCGGCGGATGGGATTCCCTATCCCGGCCACAACCACCGTTCCCGCCCCGGCGAGCCATTCCCTGAGCGCGCCCTCCAGTTCTTTCCCTTCGTCCATCCGCATCCCCTACCATCGGACCGGAGGGCGAACGGCCCTCCCGGTCAACGGCCCAGCTGGCATAGCAGCCCTTTGCGATGGTCGTACACCTTCACGTCCAGGGGCATCTGCCCCACGGCGAAGTGCGTGGCGCAGCCGAAGCAGGGGTCGTAGGCGCGGAAGGCCATCTCCACCTTGTTCAGCACCCGTTCGTCGACCTTCCCGCCGTGGATCAGCCCTTTGGCGGCATCCCGGACGCTCATGCAGATGGACGGGTAATTGTTGGTGGTCGCCACGATCATGTTGACACGCTCGACCAGCGCGTCGCTGTTGAGCTGATAGTCATGCACCAGGGTGCCCCGGGCCGCTTCAACGATTCCGACCCCGCGCCCAGGCTCCCCGGGCATATTCCGCACGTCCGGAGAGGTGATCTCCGGGTCGCTGGCGAGCTCCACCGCCCTCTCGGCCGCGTACAGCAGCTCGATGAGCCTCGCCCAATGGAAGGCCAGGGTGCTGTGCACCGGCCTACCTAAAAGGGAGAACAGCTCCTGGTACTCCTTGTTTGCCAGAGGAGTGGCCATCCCCTCCGCGGCGTTCAACCGGCCGAGCGGGCCGACCCTGTAGGCGCCGTTGTCCTTCCCGTCGGTGAAGCCCTTCCACCCCACCTTCCTGAGGAAGGGGAACTTGGAGTAGGTCCATTCCTCCGACCGCTCCTCGATGTGCTCCTTATAGTCCTGGGCATCGAACTTGGCGAACTCCGAGCCGGCCGGGTCCACGACCCTGACCTTCCCATCGCAGAAGCTCACCCTGTTCCGGGCGTCCACCATCCCCATGTAGTAGGTCCTCTGGGTGAACATGTCGCTGCGGATGAGGTCCATGTACCCGGGGTTGCCGAGCACCAGCTCATGGAACGTAGCGAGGGAGAACTGGGCGAAGCCCACAAGGGACCTGGCCATGTCCAGTATGGCCCTGCGCCCCTCCTCGTCCAGCGGTTTGCTCACCCCCCCTGGAAGCCCGCTGACGGGGTGCGTGGCCTTCCCCCCGATGATCTCCGTGATCCGCTGCCCGTACGCCCGATGCCGGATGACGTCCTTGGCCACGTCCATCCCAGCCTTCTCGATCACGCCCAGGATGTTCCTCTTCTCCGGGGGCGCGTCCGGCCCCACGATGAAGTCCGGCCCGCCGAGGTAGTAGAAGTGCAGGATGTGGTCGTAGCAGATGTACCCCATGTACTGGAGTTCGCGCAGCTTCCTCGCCGCAGGCGGGGGTTCGACGTTGAAGCACGCGTCCAACGTCTTGACGGCCGCCAGGTGATGGGCGACCGGGCAGACGCCGCAGATGCGCGTCGTCAGGATGGGCATCAGCTCCGCCGGCCGGCCCACGCAGAACGCCTCGAACCCCCTGAGCTCGGGGATCTTCAGGTAGGCGTTCTCCACCTCTCCCTCGTCGTTGAGGAAGATGGATATGCTGCCATGCCCCTCCAGCCGGGTGATCGGGTCTATGTTGATCTCCTTCATCGCTTCATCACCTTCCTCTTGAGGATCGACGCGGGCAGGCTGTACATGTAGAAGAGGCCGACCGGGTCCTTGATCTGGGCCATGAGTTCCATGACCTCCTCCTCCGTGTACGTGCCCGGCTCCTTGTCCAGGTGGAGGATGGATGCCAGGGCGGTCAGCATGCCCGTCCCCATGTCCGGCCGGTTCGGGGCGGGCCCTCCGCAGCCGGTGCAGGGCATGTCCACCTTCAGGCACTGCGCCCCGCACCCTCCCCGGGTGGCCATGCCCATGCAGACTATCCCCTGCTCCATAAGGCAGCGCTCCGGGGCGGGCACGACCTCGTGCACCCGATGGATGGCCGTGATCCGCTTGTCCTCCCGCTTGCGCGGGCATTCCGCGCACACGGCGGTGAGGGGGGCGAGCACGGACCCCCGTGGGGGCAGTGTCCCCTGCAGTATGGCATCGATCGCCCGCTTGATCAGCTCCACCGGCGGAGGGCATCCGGGAAGATAATAGTCCACCGCCACGGTCTGGTCCAGCGTCTTGACGGTGTCGTAGAGGACCGGGAGGCGGAGCGTGCCCTCCCTCACCTCGGCCTCGGGCCTGGGGACGGCCGAGCCATTGTGCCTTCCCCCGCTGACCTCCAGGTACACGTGGTCCAGGAGCTCGTCCGCGGACCATAGGTTCGCGAGGCCGGGGACGGAGCCCTGGTTGGCGCAGGCCCCGAATGCGACCAGGATCTTCGACTTCGCCCGCAGGACCTTCGCCATGTGCTCCTGCTCGCTGTTCCGCACGGAGCCATTGAAGAAGGTCACGTCCACGTATCCATCGGGGAACGCCTCGACGTCCTTGTACTTGATGTCCATGGCCACCGGCCAGAACACGATGTCCGCGTGCTCCGCCAGCTCCAGGACCTTCTCGTTCGTGTCCAGGACCGCTATCTCGCAGCCGCCGCAGCTGGCGGCCCAATAGAACGCCACCTTCAGCTTCTCTATGTACGGTCCCCCCTTGGTCCGGTCGTTAGGTATTCATGGATAGCCCTGGCGGTCCTCTTCCCGGCGCCCATGGCGCTGATGACCGTGGCCGCCCCCGTGGCCACGTCCCCGCCGGCAAAGACCCCCTCCAGGTTCGTCCGGCCGTCCTCGTCCACGATGATAGTCCCGTTCCGGGGATTGGTCCTGAGCCCCTCGGTCGTCCTCTGGATGATGGGATTGGGCGTCTGCCCTATCGCCACGATCACGGTGTCCGTCTCCATCTCGAAGTCCGAGCAGGCGATGGGCCTCACCCCCGTCCTCCCCCTCTCGTCCGGTTCGGTGAGCTCCATGCAGGTGCAGCGCATCGCCCGCACCCACCCTTTCTCGTCCCCGTAGAACTCCGCCGGGGCGTTGAGGAAGTTGCAGGTCAGCCCCTCCTCCTCCGCGTTCTCGATCTCCTCGCGCCGGGCGGGCAGCTCGTTCCTTGAGCGCCGGTAGTTCAGGCACACCTTCGCCCCCAGCCGCATGGAGATGCGCGCGCAGTCCATGGCCACGTTCCCCCCGCCGATCACCACCACATGCTTGCCTATGCGAAGGGGCGTGTCGGTCTCCGGAAAGCGATAGGCCTTCATCAGGTTGGCCCTGATCAGGAACTCGTTGGCCGAATAGATCCCTCCGAGATTCTCTCCCGGGCACCCCGTCCATTGGGGCAGGCCCGCCCCGCTCGCTATGTATACCGCATCATACCCCTGTTCCAGCAGCTCGGGGATGGTGGCGATGCGCCCTATGACGTTCCCGAGGCGGAGGTCTACGCCAAGGCTCTGGACGTACTCCACCTCCCTCTGCACGATCTCCTTCGGCAGCCGGAACTCCGGAATGCCGTACATGAGCACCCCCCCGGCCACGTGAAGCGCCTCGAACAGCGTGACCCCATGGCCCAGCCGGGCGAGGTCGGAGGCGGCGGTAAGCCCGGAGGGCCCGGCCCCGATGATGGCCACCCTCCTGCCCGTGGCCGCGGGGCGTTCCGGCACACGCACGCCATGCTCCCGCTCCCAGTCCGCCAGGAAGCGCTCCAGGCGACCGATGTTGACCGGGTCGCCCCTCTTGCCCCGGACGCAGTTCATCTGGCATTGCTGCTCCTGCGGGCACACCCGGCCGCACACCGCGGGGAGGGCGTTCTTGGACTTGATGAGGGCTATCCCCTCCTCATACCTCCCCTGGACGATGCAGTCGATGAACTGGGGGATGGGCACCTCCACCGGGCACCCCTTCTGACACTGCGGGCTCTTGCATTTGAGGCAGCGCCGGGCCTCCGCCACCGCCATCTCCTCGGTGTACCCGAGGGCGACCTCCTTGAAGTTCTTGACCCGCTCCTTGGGGTCCTGGCGCGGCATGGGGACGTCCTCGTCCAATGCCCTGTCGTTCCTCCGCCGGGAGGGCTCATCTCCGGCCACAGGCGCACCCTCCCTTGTGCTCCCAGAGCATGGAGCTGAGGCGTTCCTCGGGCAGCATGCTGCGCTGCCGCTTGATCAGCTCGTCGAAGTTGGTCCTATGGCCGTCGAACTCGGGCCCGTCCACGCATCCGAAGAGCATCCTGTCCCCGACGGTCACCCGGCACGCCCCGCACATGCCCATGCCGTCGATCATGATCGGGGTCAGGGAGACGATGGTGGGGACGGCGAACGGGCGGGTGAGCTCGCAGACCCTCTTCATCATGACCACCGGGCCGATCACGGTGCAACGGTCGATCCGGTCCTTGGCAAGAAGGTCTGTCAGGAAGTCCAGTCCCCTCTCCCCCACGGTCCCGTCGTCCGAGGCGATGAGCACCCGGTCGCTGACGCGCTCGGCCTCCTCCCTCTTGAACAGGAACTCCGCGCTGCGGCAGGCGAGGATGGTGATGACCTCGTTCCCCGCCTCCTTCAGCGCCCTGGCCTGCAGCAGGGCGGGGGCGATCATGATGCCCCCGCCGATGCACAGCACCCTGCCGTACCTCCGGACCTCGGAAGGGTTGCCAAGGGGGCCGGTGACGTTGAACAGCCCCTCCCCCTCCTGGAGCGTTCCGAGCTCCTTCGTGGTCCTCCCGACCTCGTGGAAGGCGAACGAGACCGTGCCCGCCTCCTGGTCGTAGGCGCAGAGGCTGAGGGGCACCCTTTCCCCTCCCTCCTTCGGTACCACGATCAGGAACTGCCCCGGCCTTGCCTTGGCGGCGATGTCGGGGGCCTCCACGGTGAACAAGGTGTGCTTGTACGCCAGACGCTCCTTTGCCACTATCCGGTACATTCAGTCCCCCTCCCTGCGGCATGCCCCGCCGCGGGGCATGGCCGAGACCCGGGCGTAGAAGGCGTCGAACGCCTGGGCGAACTCCCCCTTGCATCGGGGGGATAGCTCATGCAGCTCGAAGCGCTCCGAAAGCCCCAGCCTCTTGAGGGCGATCAGGAGCACCTCGAGCTGCCTCTCCGCGGCGTCCCTGCCGTTCTTCAGCTTGCAGTCCTCGGGTGCGCACACTACCCCCATCACCCCATCGAACCCGCTCTGGAGGGCGGTGAGCACGTGCACGGGGTCCAGCCCCTTGAAGCAGGGGACCTCCAGTAGCATGGCGTTCCTTCCCCCCAACACCCCCTCAGGGTCGTCCAGCGCGGTGAACTCGGACCACTGGCAGCTGAACACCAGGACCGATGGCCGCCCGGCCTTGCGCATCCGCTCCGCCGCCTCCTCGTAGGAGCGCAGCACGGAATAGAACTCGTACCCCTTCACCTGGATGGCGTTGTGCGGGCAGACAACCTGGCACGCCCCGCACCCCACGCACTTCCCCGGATCGATGCGGGGGGACGAGATCGCCCCGGCCTCGATGGCCCCGTACGGGCAGACGAAGACGCATTTGTCGCAGCCGACGCACTCGTGGCCGGTCCACACCGCCTTCCTCGAGTACTTGACGACCTGCACCGCGTCCTCCGGGTACCCGAGCTGCCGCAGCACCGCCTTGCTGAGGAGCAGCCTCCTGGTCTCGATCCGGGTGCCCTCCTTCATGCGGCAGAAGCCGTCCTGGCATTGGATCGACACGATGTTCCTGATCCCGGAGGCCAGGGCATTGAAGATGAGGTCCGTGGGCACCCGCCCCGCGCACGGGACGCGCATGGGGACGTACCCCTTGACGTCCAGGCCATGGTCCGCCAGGATATCCTCCACCTCGCCGCTGCTGGGGGAATTGCCCCGGCACATCATGACCAGCGTCTCCGCCCCGGGACAGGCGGCCCGCACGTGCTCCAGGAGGCCGGCGTGGTCGTAGTAGGCCATCTCGATGGCCGAGACCGGGCAGGCGCTATAGCATATCCCGCATACCTGGCACTTCTGGATGTCGATCTCGATCCGCCCGTCGTCCGGGCGCTGGCGGATCGCCTCGAACGGACAGGTGGAGTAGCAGACCTTGCACCGGCTGCAAAGGTCCTGGTTCACCTTCACGGCGGCTATGCAGTTGTCATTCATCGATGGTCCCCCAGCGGTCCCGTTCCCTGCGCTCTCCTGTGCTCAGGGCATGCCCCGATCGGAGGGCCGTTCATGGACGGAGGGGCATTCAGGACCTTGATGGCCCATGCCATCGGTCTCTTCTAACGCATAATGGCCTTATTATTTAATGCATATGCCCGATCGTTCGTACCCGCCCAGTTCCCCCAGGCCGAAGGGCAGGTTCTTCTTCAATGGGCGGACATCTGCGCACGGTCCTTGGGAAACATCGGCAATGAGGCCGGTCCCAACCCTGTTCTTCGGGCCTTCAACACAGATATATAAGAAAAGTGCAATCGCCCACCGTCGCCAAGCGATGGCTTACCATAGGAGCGCAACCGCTATGCTCACCAAGGAACTGATGGAGAGGATCGTGGCCAAGAACCCCGGGGAGAAGGAGTTCCACCAGGCCGTGCATGAGGTCTTCGAATCGCTGGAACCGGTACTGAAGCAGCATCCCGAGTACCTTAAGGCCAAGATACTGGACAGGATAGTCGAGCCGGACCGACAGGTCATGTTCAGGGTCACATGGGTGGATGACAAGGGGGAGGTCCAGGTCAACCGCGGATACAGGGTGCAGTTCAACAGCGCCATAGGCCCCTACAAGGGAGGGCTGCGGTTCCATCCATCGGTCAACCTGGGCATCCTGAAGTTCCTGGGGTTCGAGCAGGTGTTCAAGAACGCCCTCACTGGCCTGCCGATGGGCGGGGCCAAGGGCGGGGCCGACTTCGATCCCAAGGGCAAGAGCGATGCGGAGGTCATGCGCTTCTGCCAGAGCTTCATGAGCGAACTGTACCGCCACATCGGCCCTAACACGGACGTTCCCGCGGGGGACATAGGCGTCGGCGCCCGGGAGATCGGTTACCTCTTCGGGCAGTACAGGAGGTTGAACAACCGCTTCGAGGCCGTGCTCACCGGCAAGGGGATCAACTGGGGCGGGTCCCTGGTCCGCCCGGAGGCCACCGGCTACGGGTGCGCCTACTTCTGCGAGGAGATGCTAAGGACCAAGAAGCAGGATCTCAAGGGGAAGACGGTGGCCATCTCCGGCTCCGGCAACGTCGCCCAGTACGCCGTGCAGAAGGTCACCCAGCTGGGAGGCAAGGTCGTCACCATGTCCGATTCCGACGGCACCGTCTATGACCCCGATGGGATAGACGCCAAGAAGTGGGAGTTCGTGATGGACCTCAAGAACGTCAGGCGGGGACGGATAAGCGAGTACGCGCAGCGGTTCGGATGCGAGTACTGGCCCGGGGAAAGGGCGTGGAAGGCCAAGTGCGACATCGCCATGCCCTGCGCCACCCAGAACGAGCTGGAGAAGGACGACGCCAAGCGGCTGATCGACAACGGCGTGATCGCCGTATCCGAAGGGGCCAACATGCCGTGCACGCCGGAGGCGGTGGAGCTGTTCCTCGCCAACGGCGTGCTCTTCGCGCCGGGGAAGGCGGCCAACGCTGGAGGCGTGGCCACCTCCGGCCTGGAGATGTACCGGAACCACATCGGCATCTCCTGGTCCGCCGAGGAGGTCGACCGGCAGCTGCATCAGATAATGGTGAACATCCACAGGAACGTGGCGGACTCCGCCAAGAAGTACGGAAGCCCGGGCAACTATGTGGTCGGCGCCAATATCACCGGCTTTGTGAAGGTGGCTTCCTCAATGCTCGACCAGGGCGTCTTCTGAGCCCTCCGGGCAAGGCGCCGGCCCCCGGCGTCCCGAGGCCCGGGCCGCTCAACCTTTTTATTCGCGGGGAACGCTCTTAATATCCAAAGTGAGGGGGTGTAGAGGCTGACCATCGCTGGGGGCCGGGACAGGAGGGGCGGGATCGCCCTATCCATTGCATGGAGGACTGTGAACATGGTGCGTCCCGTCCATGCGCGGGAGGGCAGGGAAGCGGCGCTGAGGGCTGAAAGGGGGCGAAGGGCCGGGCTTCCATCGGCGGCCTGGGAACGCTCCGATGCGCTGGTGGGGGCATGAGCCTCCGCGCCTTCGTGGCCGTGGACGTGCCCCCCTCCCAGGAGCTGGAGCGCGCGATCGAAGGGCTCAGGGGGTTCGGGCGGGCGCTCAAGCCGGTCCTCCCGGCCAACATCCACATCACCCTGAAGTTCCTGGGGGAGATCGATGAGGGCACCGTTCCAGGGATTAGGGCGGCCATGCGCAGGGCCGTGGAGGGCGTACGCCCCTTCGCGCTTCGGCTCGTCGGCGTAGGCGCGTTCCCGAGCACGCACAGCCCAAGGGTCATCTGGACAGGCATCGAGGGGGCGGAACCGTTGGCGAAGATGGCTGCCGCGCTGGAGGAGGGCTGCGAGCCCTTGGGCTTCCCAAGGGAGAGGAGGCCGTTCAGCCCCCATCTCACGCTCGCGCGGGTGAGGGAGGGGCAGAGGCCGGACCTGCATGCGTTCCTGGAGATGTACAGGGGACGGGACCTCGGTTCGTTCCAGGTCGACAGGGTAAGGCTGAAGAGGAGCGTGCTGACGCCCTCCGGGCCGATCTACTCCGACTTGCTGGAGATCCCTCTTTAGCGCCCGATGCTCTCGAACAGGGAGAACTCGGTGGTTCTCAGCAGGTCCTGGGGCGGATGCTCCTTGACGAAATCGATGCTGTAGTCGCCCGCGCGGAAGTCGGGGTTCCTGACCACCAGGCGGTGGTACGGGATCGTGGTCTTGATCCCGGTGACCGTGTAGCGGTCCAGGGCCTCCTGCGCCCTGCTCAGGACCTCGTTCCTGGTCTTCCCCGATATCACGAGCTTGGCGAGCAGGTTGTCAAACTCCGTAGGAACGACATAGCCTTCGTAGGCGTGGGAGTCCACGCGCACGTGGTCCCCGGCCGGTTCCACATACTTCTCGATCCTCCCCGGGGCGGGGAAGAAGTTGTTAAATGGGTTCTCCGCGTTGATCCTGAACTCCATGGCATGCCCCTTCGGCCTTACCTTGGACAGGACGTCCTCCACGGGAATATCGGAGCCGATCTTGAGCTGCAGCTCGACCAGGTCCAACCCGGTCACCTGCTCGGTGATGGGATGCTCGACCTGGATCCTGGTGTTGGCCTCGAGGAAGAACAGCTCCCCCTCGGCGGACATGAGGAACTCGAACGTCCCCAGCGAGGTGTAGCCCGCGCGCTTGACCGCAGCCACGCACAGCTCGGACATCCTCTGCCTCAGCTCGGGGCCGACGGCGCAGGACGGCGTCTCCTCTATGATCTTCTGGTGGCGGCGCTGCACCGAGCATTCCCTCTCCCCCAGGCAGTAAGCGTTCCCGCGGGAGTCGCCGACGACCTGGAACTCGATGTGCCTCGCCCTCATCAACGCCCTCTCCAAGTATATGGTGGGGTTCTTGAAGGCCTTGTCCGCCTCGCTCTTGGCGGAGGTCAGGGCGTTCTCCATCTCCTCGTCGCTGTGGACCAGACGCATCCCGCGCCCTCCCCCTCCCCCCGACGCCTTCAGAAGGACGGGGTACCCGATCTTGTTGGCCTGCCTGATCGCCTCCTCCGGGGTCTCCAAAGGCTCCAAGGTGCCGGGCATGATGGGGACCCCGACCTTGGACATGAACTCCCTGGCGGACAGCTTTCCCCCCAGCAGCCTCATGGCCCTGTGGGACGGGCCTAGGAACGCTATCCCCTCCTCCTCGCACCGCTCGGAGAACTCCGGCTTCTCGGACAGGAAGCCATACCCTGGATGGATGGCGTCCACCTTCATCCGGTTGGCCACATCGATGATCGCGTCGATGTCAAGATATCCGATGCTGTTGCCGTCGGTCCGGAGCTCGACGCTCTTGTCCGCCAGCGACACATGCTTGCAATGCTTGTCGGAGGGGGTGTATATGCCCACGGTGAGCACGCCCATCCTCTTGCAGGTGTTGATCACCCGAATGGCGATCTCCCCTCTGTTCGCTATCAGCACCTTCTTGAACATCTCGAGCCCTCAGGCGCATGGCCTCGCGCATGCGACTGCGTGGCAGGGAATGTACCTTCTTTTTATAATAATTTCGCCTCCCCAAACTTGATTTCTTTTTGATTTCGGATGGAATATTCGTTTTACGACAAGAATATAATCTATTCTTGCCAAAAATCGTTTTTATCCTTGCCGAATGCCCCTTCAAAGGTAGTCTCATTGTAAGGGAGAGGGCCTTGATGACCCGCACCCTTCCTCATTTTGGAGATACAATGAGGTTCTCAAGGAAACGGATAAGTGGGGACAGGGAGGGCGGCATCGAAGGGCTTCCCCTTCAGCTGATGATAATGGTCATCATAGCCGGACTGGGCACGGCCGTCCTCGTGGGATGGATGGGCGGGCTGTCCGCGCCGCAGGCGATCTCATCGGTGGGCGCCAGCCCGTCCGAGGTCCTGCTGACGGACACGGACGGCGACGGCACCTTCGAGAACGAGAGCGTGACCATCACGATCGTGGTGCGGGACCAGAACGGGGATGCGGTCGAGGGCGCCTCCGTGGTGCTGGACGGATGCAACGTGCGCACCGCCGACGGGGCGCTCGTCTACGGGACGACCGGGACGGACGGCAAGGCGACGTTCACAGGGCTGACGGTCTCGTCCTCCGGCAACGGCATCGGCTTCATAACCGTGACCGCCGCCAAGGGAGGGATGGGCACGGACTCCTCGCTGCAGATCCCGGTCATCTCCAGGTGAGCCCTTGCGCCGGGACGAAAGGGGGATAGAGGGGCTGCCCCTGCGGCTGCTCATAGTGGCCCTTCTGATCTCCCTCACCCTGCCCGCGATGCTCTCTGTCCTTGATGGGACGACAGCGGGGATGGCCGAGAGGAAGGCGGCCGAGGTGGCCGAGGACATCGCCCGCACGGTCGAGGGGATGGCCGCGGCCGGCCCCGGGAACGTGCGCGTCGTCGACGTTCCGGTAGACCTTCCTCCGAACGTCGTGCTCTACATCGGCGGGGGCAACGGCACCGCGGCAAGCGCCCGGATAGCTTGGAGCGCCGGCGGGGACGAGGGCGCCCGGTACCTCCGCGAGGTATGCGTGCTCTCCGGGGACAACGCGCCGGTGAGGCTCACCCCCGGCGACCAGATGCGCCTGGAATGCCCCCCCGGGCAGTGGGGCGTGGTGACGGTGGCCAAGCTATGATGGAGTTCTTCCTTTCCAAGGTATGGGCCTTCCTGGTGGCGTTCGCCCTCCTGGGCGTGCTGCTGCAGGGCGTGCAGACGACCGCACATGCGGACAGGTCGGAGGCGCTGAGGGAACTGGCCGCCGACTTCGAGGAGCTGTTCGCGGACCTTGTCGCCGCCGGCCCTGGGCTCGAGAGGACGGTGCATCTCGAGGGCATGCTCCCCAGCACCGCGACGCTGCTTGTTCAGAAGGGGTACGCGGTGCTCTGCGACGAGGGGATGGAGGTACCGTTCAGCGCCCCCTTCGCTCAGCTTCTTATGGAGACCGCCTCGGGGGCGTTGGAGGAGACCGAGGCCTTGACCTTCGCCCCCTCCGATTCATTCCTGGTCATCAACGAGGACCGGGGAACGACCATCGTCGCGCTCAGCCCATGAACCTTTCCGCGATGTACCCCACGGCCTCGACGAACTGGCGCATCTCCTCCTCGGTGTTGTAAAGGTACAACGAGGCGCGGGCGCACCCCTCCATGCCCCGGGCGGCGAAGTAGGGATGGACGCAGTGCATGCCCGAGCGGATGAGGACGGAGGCGATCTCGTCCAGGATCATCGCCACGTCGTGCGGGAGCATGCCCCTCAGATTGAAGGAGAGGATCCCGCCCCTCCGGCGGGGGTCAGGGGGACCTAGGATGCTCAGTCCTTCGATGGCCGACAGGCCCTCGGTGGCAAGGGCGTTCAGCCGATGCTCGTGCTCCACGATCTCCTCCATCCCGACCTCCCTGAGGTAGCGGACCGCCGCTCCGCTGCCGATGATGCCGGCGAAGTTCTGAAGCCCGGCCTCGAACCTCTCCGGGACCGGAAGCAGCTCCGCTGAATCGTAGGAGGTGATCGCCACCGCCCCTCCGCCGGTGACCAGGGGCTCTATCCCCTCCAGGACCTCCCTCTTTCCATACAATGCCCCCATCCCCGAAGGCCCGAGCATCTTGTGCATGGACCAGGCGTACAGGTCGACGTCCGTCCTGTCCAGGGCCAGGGAGCTGTGCGGGGCGGTCTGGCAGCCGTCGGCCATGACCAGCGCCCCCCGGTCATGCGCCAGCTCCACCACGGCCTCCAGGGGGATGGTGCTGCCGTCCACGTTGTTGGTGTGGACCACGCTCACCAGCCGGGCGCCCTTCTCCAGCTCCTCCTTCAGGGGCTCCAGGTCCCCCTGCTCCAGCGCCGAGAAGGGGACGATGCCCCGGCGGATGCCCCTCTCCCTCGCCAGGAGCACCCAGGGCACATGGTTGCTGTTGTGCTCCATGTCCGTGGTGATCACCCTCTCCCCCTTCCTGAGGCGCAGCCCCTTGGCCACTGTGTTCAGGGACTCCGTGGCGCTCTTGGTGAAGACGACGCACTCGGGGTCCCTCGCCCCGACGAAGGCGGCGATCTCCTCCCTCGCCCTGTCCATGCGGACCGACACCTCGGTGGCCAGGCGGTGGACGCTCCGGCCGCCGCAGGCCGGGAAGGCGCAGTAGTACTCGTCCATGGCCTCGATGACCTGGCGGGGGCGCAGGCTCTGGCAGGCGCTGTCCAGATAGATCGGTGGGCTGGCCTGCTGGTACAACGGGAAGTCCTTCCGGACCCGGTTCACGTCCATTCCAGTCACGCTCGGAACGGAGTGGATCCTATTAACGCCTTTGTGTAAAAAAAGGAGGTCAGAAGGACAGTACGCAGTCGATGTACCCCTCCACCTCTTTCATAAGCTTCTCGGAGACCTTTCCTCCGCCAAAGGCCATCCGGTAGTCCATGAAGTGCCTTATAGCCTTCCTCTTCGCTTCCTTCTTATTGCCTGGATGCTCCCTCAGGTACTCCTGGACAGTTCGGGTCAGCATAGCCTTGCCGTCCTCGGTTAACATGGTTTGAACCCCCATTCGATACTATGTCCGAACGACGGTTTAAGGTTTGCGAAATCATTTTCGGAATGGGTAAGAAAACGAAAGGCCACCGGGGCGAGCGGGCATCGGGCCTTCAGGCAAGAGGACCGACGAGGTCCGAGGGGCTCGAAGGACGTAGGACCAGAGCGGACCTGGTGATGGCTTTGACGGCGGCGGCCACGCCGATCGAGGGGCGCGTAGCCACGGCATCCCGGTGGCGGGGCGGAGCGAGATTAATATCCCCGGACGGCATGCGCTGAGCGATGACATCCCTGAAGGTGGTCCTGGCCGGGGTGGAGATGGAGAACCCCACCATGCTGGCCTCGGGCATAATGGGCG
>JAJFUR010000053.1 GCA_021372335.1 Methanobacteriota archaeon | reverse complement strand
CCCCGCCAGCGGGATGGTGGGGGATGCCGGCGCCATCGCGATCACCATCCAGCCGCTGTACGCCCTGCTGGCCATGTTCATCCCCCTTCCGGAGAACGTCACCCTGCATCCCACGGCCTTCGCGGCCTGGGTGGGCTTCCTGGTGACCGCAATAAACCTCCTTCCGGCCGGACAGCTGGACGGGGGGCACGTGGCCCGGGGGCTGGCGGGCGACAAGGCCAAGTACCTAAGCTACGCCACCGTAGCCCTGCTCCTGGTCCTGGGGCTGTTCTACATGGGCTGGCTGATATTCGCAATGCTCATCCTGTTCCTGGGGCTGCGCCACCCCGCCCCTCTCAACGACATCACGCCGTTGGACAGGAGGACCATGCTGCTGGGCGTAGTGACCCTCGGCATTCTGCTGGTCACCTTCTCCCCCATCCCCTGGGTGGAGATAGCGCCCGACCACTCCTTCGACGTTCAGCTGCCCGGAGGGAACGAGACGGTGCTCCAGGCCGGGACCAGCACCTACTTCTACATGCACGTGAACAACACCGGGAACACCAACACGACCATGAGGATGAACGTGATGCAGGTGCCTGCTGGCTGGAGTGCCTCGCTCTTCCTCGAGGGCGAGGCCGAAGCGAATGCCACTGATCTCCTGGAGGTCATGGTGCCCTATGACGAGGGTGTGACGGTGGTCCTGAAGGTCAGCGTTCCGCCCTCCGCTCGCGCGGGCACCTGGGAGCTCCTGGTGGACATACGCTCGTTCAACAGCAACGGTTCGGTCTACCAGAGCGAGGAGTGCGTCTTCACGGTCACCGTCGAATGAACACGTGGTAGTGCCTGGTGAGGGACCGATGCACCCTCTGCCTGTGCAGCTCCTGCAGCTCCAGGCCTTCGGCCCCAGCCTCGATGGGGAGCACCACCCCGGCCCTTCCTCCCGGGGGAAGGACCCCAGCAATGGACCGCATTCCCCTGGAATATAAGGTGTCAAGGTCCTCCTTCCTGGTGCTGGCCGCTCTTCCGTACGGAGGATCGGTGGCCACCGCCGCCACCTCACCGAACATCTCAGGGACGTCCCCCACGTCCGCCACCTCGACCTCCGCCTCCAATCCGAAATGCCTCAGGTTCCGCCGGCAGCCGTCGACCATGGCTGGATCGATGTCCGACCCGATGGCCTTCATCCCCATCAGGGCGGCCTCGATCACGATGCCCCCGGTGCCGCAGAACGGGTCCAGGAGCCGGTCGCCCGCCCTGGCCTCGGTCAGGTTGATGAGCGCCCTGGCATAGCGGGGGTGAAGGGAGATGGGGGAGAAGAACGGCCGTTCGGCCACCTTTCGTTGTTCGAACGATCTCCGGTCGATCTCCCGCTCCACCAGGAAGAGATGGGCCTCGTCGGAGAGAAGGACCCTCACGTACATGGCCGGAGAGGTCAGGTCGATGGCGTGGGCGGAGGAAAGGGCGTTCCCCACCTTCCGGGCCAAGGCGTACGTGTCCACCTCTGGGTACAGTCCCTGCACCGCCCTGACCCGCACGCATACGCTCCCGGGGGGGAGGTCCAGCCCGGCCGCGGTCCGCTCCAGGGCGTCCAAGCCGCAGCTTCCCAGATGGCGCCCCGCCCTGTGGGTGAGGGCCAGGCGATCGACGGCGCGCCCCATCCGTCCCGCATCGCCCTTAACGATCAGGTAACCGGGGCCGGAGCCGATCTGATGGAAGCCGGGGGCCTCCGCCCTGAGGCAGGCCAGGGCCTCCGCCGTCGGCAGGGTGGGATGCTCGCCCGAGAGTTCGAGGAGCATTGGGAGGCTGCCCATGGGGGCGTTCAATCCCTGATGCCTTCCTCGGAGACGGTGAACACCGCCTCGGCCTCCGGCCGGTCCGGAGAATCGATGAGGCGGGCTATCCGGCGGTTCCCCTTGCTCTTCCTGAGGTACAGACGGTATGTGGACGCATGCGCCACCACATGTCCCCCCACAGGGCGGGTGGGATCGCCGAAGAAGGCATCCGGCTTCGACGAGACCTGGTTCGTCACCGCGATCACGGAATTGTTGACCTCGGCAAAGCTGAGCAGCTCATGCATGTGCTTGTTCAGCAGTCCCTGCCTCTCCGCAAGCGTGCCGCGACCCACGAACTCGGCCCGGAAATGGGCCGTGAGGGAGTCCACGATCATCAGGCGGACAGGGGTCTTCTTGCAGATCTCGGCGGCCTTCTCCACCAGGAGCATCTGATGCGAGGAGTTGTACGCCCTGGCCACATGGATGCGCTTGAGGACCTCCTCCGGGTCCGCGTCCCTGGCTTTGGCGATCTGCACTATCCTTTCCGGGCGGAAGGTGTTCTCGGTGTCGATCATGACGACGTCCCCGTCCAGCCCCCCCTTCTCCTTGGGCAGGGTGGCGTTGACCGCCAACTGGAAGCACACCTGGGTCTTGCCGCTTCCGAACTCCCCGAAGAACTCCACTATGGACTGGGACTCCAGCCCGTTGCCCAGGAGCTCGTCGAAGGCCTTGGAGCTCGTGGTCAGGCGGCTGAGGTTCCTCCTCCGTTCCAATATGACATCGCCGGACTCGAAGCCGCCCACCTCGGCGGCCTTCTTGGCGGCGTCGATGATCTTGATGGCGGTGGCCTCTCCGATGTCGCATGCATCGGCCAAGGTCTTGGGGGACTCCACCGCTATGGTCATGAGGTTTGTATAGCCAGCTTCCCTGAGCTTATCGGCAGTTGCGGGTCCTACTCCAGGCAACTCTTCAATGTTGGCGTTCGCCATGTCTGCACCTATCCTTCCCTATCCATCGGGCATATTAAAAAGGTGTTTGGGGGTTGGTCGAAAGTGTTCCGACCGTACAAGAGCATAGGCATTTCCCCATTAATCATTGGCGATTACAATGGGCGTTCGCCTCATCAAAAGGGTTTATTACCGAGTTATTATTAAGGAGGGGCATGGCCCATAAGAAACGAAAGGAGCCAGCGGTCAAGGAGGAGTATAGGTTCGTTCCTCCGGACTTCAACGAGAAGGAGTTCTTGGAGAAGGACATCGCCATCACCAAGACCGTCCTGCTCAGCGCTCTCCTGGCGGTGGTCTTCGGGGTCATCGCATACTTCACCACCGACATAACGTTCATTATTGGCCTTCTGTTGATCCTCGTCGGCGCGGTGGCCCTGCGGAAGATGATTGAGCTTTTCCCGTTAGACCTCAGCGCGGTGGAGAACAAGACCTGGTTAGGGAACGGCCTCATGTTCTTCTTCCTCGCTCTCGGCGTATGGATCCTGCTCCTCAACCCGCCTTTCGGGGATGCCATTGAACCACAGATTCGTGATTTGGAGGTTTGGGTGGGGGATGTGGAGTATCAAAGGCCATACCAGAACGTGCCCGTCGGGAACGTCACGTTCAACGTCACGGTCTTCGACAACGGCGAGCTGTCAAAGGTCCAGTTCAGTTTCATAGGGTCCGGGGGGCCATGGGACATGGTCAAGGGCGAGGATGGGCGCTATGAGTACACCCATACCTTCGAGGTCCCGGGGACGTACACGTTCGAGATCACCGCGGTGGACAAGGCGGGGAACACCAATACCTATCGCTCATCGATAGGCATCATCGAACCCGGTTAAACCCTCCAGCTCTCCCTTCTGTCCAAGAGCCCGGTGAACAGCTGACGGTTGGCCGCGAGGAAGGCCTTCTCCCCCGCGTGGCATCTCAGCCCGGGAAGTCCTTTGAATGAGTTCCCCAAAGCGGCCTCGGCCCCCCTGGCCATTATCAGAGAGGCGGGGTCCCTGAACTCCCGCTTGGCATACACCATCCACCTTCCCTCGGCAAGGAACGGTTGGCCGACGCCCTCCTCTCTCCACCTGCGTACGAACTCTTCCGCGTTCTCGGTCCAGGCCGGAGGCCCCTGATGCAGCCTCGTCGGGGGGAGTAGGGCGCTCGAGAGTTCGAAGGCCATTCGCACATCCACGCCTACCGAGTACGCAGCGTCCTGCACCTGGAACCCATACATCTCCAGCAGCCTTCTGAGCCCGCCAAGGCTTCGCTCCACCTGAGGGTACAGGTTGTCGTCCACCAGCTCCGGTCGGTCTAGGACGACGACGAACGGAGTGGTGCCCCGGCCTTCGAAGGCCATCCTCGCCTCGGCCGTTCCCAGGGGTTGGCGCTTCCGGGGGAAGAAGAAGCGCTCGCTCGGAGCGCTCAGGTATTCCCGGCAGGCGTGGACGAACAGGGAGAACCGGTCAAGGGAAAGGGCAGAGGCGACGTTCCTCTTGGGGTCCACCGGGTCCCAGAACGTCAGAGGGGAGCTGCCCTTGCCTTTCCTCCGACCATCCATGTCCATTACGATGCCAGGGCGCCACCCAGCGCCCGCCCTGAGCACCTTCTGCATGCTCCCATAGCTGATCACGAGCAGCTCCGTGAGGTAGCCGGAGAACCCCCGTACCTTGGCCTCCGCCCCGTACACCCCCACCCCCTTCATGAACTGCTTGAGCAGGAGGACCTGCTCCCGCAGCTCGTCCGTCAGATGCTCAAGGACATACTTGGTATGGAAGGGGGTGCGGTCCACTGCCGTCCGGAGCCTGGTGGGGTCCTCGATCGCGTAGCAGGGAACGAGGTCCACATCAAAGCCCGAGAGGCGGCCGTGGGTGTAGGGGTGCTCGGCGTACCGGGTCTCCCCGCCAAGAACCTCGCGGCCGATCTGCAACCCTATGCGCTCGAACTCCCCGCGTTCCACCGATGTCGGGAAGAGCACGAACAGGTCTATGTCGGGCCTACCGACGAACGTGCCCTTGGCCACCGAACCCACAAGCATGGTCCTCAGGTCCAGGCCGGTCCCGGAGATGCGTTCCTCGGTAGCGTTCAGCAACCGACCTACCGCCTCATCCAGCTCCCTCAACGTGCGAGGGGAGGGTCTGAGCCTCCGCAGTACATCCTCCTCCAAGGGCATGGGGTGGGCATTGGGGGACGGCATTATCATCTTTTAGGGAAAAATCGCAGCGGGTCGGTGTGGTGGGGGAGTTCAGAACCAATAGGAGGAAGAGCCACCGACCTTTTTGCGCTGCGTTTTGTACTATGTATGCTCTACTATATATTATTTTTTAAAATCCTTTGCTGGACCGATGCAGCCGTATCGTCCTGCCCAACTGCACGCTCATGAGGTCCTCTGCGGCCACCGTGCGCACGCCGGTCCCCTTCTCTATCATCGCTGCCTGCCTGTCCGCTCCCGCATGGATGATCTTCGCGCCGAAGTGGGTCAAGATGGTCATCTCCGGCCTCACCGCCTTGACGAACTCCAGGGCGTCCTCGGTGCATAGATGGTTCGGGATCCGGGCCCCCCACGGGCGGGTCAGCGGAAGGATCAGCACCCTGCTCCCCTCCTGCTCCCTCTGCACGCGCTCATCCAGCTCAGTATCGCTGACGTACGAGACTATCCCGTCCCGGGTCTCCATGGAGAACCCCACGCCGGTCGGATCGCTATGCCTGGTGCTCGTGAACCTGATGCGCATCCCGTCCACCTCCGCGCTCCCCCCGGGCTCGGCCATCTCGATGCGTTCTAGCAGGGAACGATGGTAATTGGATATGGCAGGCCCATGGAGCTGCTGCCCCTCCAGCACCGACCTGCTTGCCAGGAGCGCTCCTCTCTTCTTGAGCCCGCCCCGGGACATGCCCTCGATCATCACCTCCGCATCAGTGTAATGGTCGGGATGGCAATGCGACACCAGGACCGCATCCGTCTTGGCCGGGTCCAGCCCTGCGCGGTGCATCTGATGGGCGGCGGTCGGGCCGGGATCGATGTGCAGGTTCGCCCCGTCCATGACGTAGAGGCCTCCAGTCGCCCTTATCTGGTAGATGGTGGAGAACCGACCACCTCCAGTGCCGAGGAACAGCAACCGCGTCATTAGGATCCCTTACGTAACGATGTGAAGTCCCATGCAGGAACTGGAAAATTAAACTTGCTACGCATGACATCGGGATCGCGGCATAGGATTATTATCAACGGAGGGCTTTCCTCGCCCAATGGCTAGAAGCGTTCTGATCAGGAACGGAATGATCATAACCCAGGACCGCGACCGAAGGGTGCTGCAGGGGGACGTCCTCGTCGAAGGGGGGCTGATAGCCGAGGTCGGGAAGGTCAGGGGCGGTGCGGACGTGGAGATCGATGCCAAGGGGGCGCCCATCCTGCCCGGGCTGATAAACGCGCACTGCCATGTCGCCATGACGGTGATGAAGGGCATGGTCGACGACCTGCCCTTCGGGGAGTTCTTGGACCGCACGTTCTCCATCGACTCCGATCGGCAGGACGATGACCTCCTGGCAGGGTCAAGGCTAGGCTGCCTGGAGATGCTGATGGGAGGGACCACGACCTTCGTGGACCTCTACTACTCGCAGGATGTCATCGCCAGGGCGGTCAAGGAGGCGGGGATGCGAGGGGTCCTGTGCTGGGCGGTGCTGGACCAGCAGTTCACGACCCAAAGGGGCGTTCCACTGGAGAACTGCAAGGCCTTCCATTCCCGCTACGCCGGGGACGAGCATATCCTCCCGGGCATCGGCCTGCAGGGGGTCTACGTCTGTTCGGAGGAGACGTTCATGGGCGCCCGAGCGTTTTCGGACAGGACCGGTGCCCTGATGACCTTCCACCTCTCCGAAACGAGGAAGGAGGTGTACGAGCACAAGGCCAAGACCGGAAAGCGCCCGGCGGATTGGCTGGCCTCCATAGGCTTCCTGAACGAGCGGTGCCTGGCGGCGCACTCGGCCTGGCTCACCATCGGCGAGGTAAGGGCGTTGGCGAAGGCGGGAGCATCCATAGCCACCTGCCCCGTCTCGAATATGAAGCTCGCCACCGGCGGCGTCGCCCCCATCCCCGAGATGCTGCGCGAAGGGGTCAAGGTGACGATCGGCACGGACGGCTCCACCACCAACAATTCCCTGGACATGTTCGGGGAGATGAAGGCCCTGGCCCTACTGCAGAAGGCAAGCAGGTGGGACCCCACGGTAGTGCCCGCCCAGGAGGCCCTGGACTTTGCGACGGTGAGCGCCGCGGCCGCCTTGGGGCTGGAAAGGGAGATAGGTTCCATCGAGGTGGGGAAGCGGGCGGACATCGTCATCATGGACCACGCCTCCCCGGCCATCCGTCCTCTGACCAAGGAGAACGCCGTCTCTAATATGGTGTACTCCGCGGGGCGGGGGGACGTGCGGAGCGTGCTCTGCTACGGGAATGTCGTCATCAAGGATCGCGTCCCTCAGACCCTCGACCTAGGACAGGTCATCGAGGACGCGCAAGGGGCGATGGCCAAGATCGCGGCGAGGGTCGGATAGGCCGCACCAAGTCCTTGGTCACGGCCGATGCCCCAGGCCCGATCGCATCCCTATGCACGCTCGACGGTCCTGCCCTCCTCTCCGCGTACGGGCTCTATGCAAGGAAAATGAATGGTCCCGACTCCCGGATTTGAACCGGGCACCTGCTGATATCGGCGGCTGATGACCGGCAAGCCGGGGTCCCACTACAGTCAGCCGCTCTAGCCAGACTGAGCTAAGTCGGGTGTACGCCACCATAATACGGAGACCGTATTTATCAATTATCGTAGAGAAAGGAGGCCGGAACTGCCCTCTACGATCCACTGGGCGCAGCAGCTGCGTCCCCCTCGGAGAAACAACAATTAAATAGAACGCAGGTCATATTGTTGTCGGACAATAGAGGTCTAAACGACCCACGTTGTCAGGACGCACGATGGAAGAAGGCGACCTGGAGAAGGTCACGTTGCGATTGCCTACTAGGCACATCCGGGCTCTGGATTTCCTGGTTCAGGTAGATGACTTTCCCTCCCGGTCCGAGGCCATAAGAGCTGCCATCAGGGACTTCATTTACGCAAGGGTCGACCTGGTCACCGATAAGATGAAGAAGATGGAGGAGGCCGAGAGGGTCCTTGCGGAGATGGAGGCATACGAAGAGAGGTATTTGAGGAAATAGCCTGCCAGGAAGGGATGGGATGCACCTAGTCAGGCCCGAGGTTCCCCCCAGCAACCTCCCCTCTTTTTCTTTTTTATAGGCCTTGTCGTAGCATTCAACCAGACAGTGCGTCATTGTCAAATATCACAGCAGGCCGGCCTTCTTCGCTTTGCGATGCCCAAAGCGCTTCTCCGCCCCGACGGCGAAGCGCGATCATGCTGGAACGGTGTTCAACAGGATCGGCGATCTGTTCGGTCATCGTATCCGATGCCTGAAAAGTGATGCGAGGGAGAATGAGGTGCGATACAAACCCATCATGTTCAACCCGCATCAGCTGGCAGTGACCGGGCCAGCCCGGTCACTGTGATCTCGCGGCAATGCCTTCTATACACGAAAACAACGGAAGAGTCTACCCGATGTAACCCAGGTCCTCGCGCCTCGGTGCCTCCGGCGCCTCAGCCTCCTTCAACTTGTTCGTGATGAGGTCGATCTGCTCGGCCTTGTCCGTAAGGGCGCTGAGATCGATGTCCAGGTGCAGGAGCGCCATCAGCACCCTCAGCACCGCCTCGGCCCCCTTCGGGTCGACGAAGTAGCCGGAGGTCTCGCCCATGAGGCAGACAGCGGGGATCCCTTCCATCTTGCCCAGCCCGAGCATGAGCCCGGAGGCCCCGACGATCCCGCTCCCCGGTTCACCCTTGGAGAACACCACCCCATGGGCCGCCATCTCTGCGCACAGGGATATGTCCGTGACCGCGCCCAGCACCCGCGGGCTCTCCACCATCTTTCCGATGCCATAGCCGCCAAGCGTATAGATCCGGCTCACGCCCAGCTCCTTGCAGACCTGGATGGCATGGTAGGACAGCTCATACTGGCCGTCGGGGGTCATGCCCTGATAGTCCCCGGTCAGGATGATGATGTCCGGGCGCTTGCCCTCCCCCTTGGAATAGTGCATCTCATTGTCCACCAGGCGGATGACCCCGTCATCGTCCAGCAATACCTGGGGCGGGAAGTGCTTCGAATAGATGTCCGCGAACTTCACCGCTTTCATCTGCTCGACCAAGTGCTCCGCCGCCAACTTCCCTACGTTCCCAACCCCCGGCAACCCCTCTATCAATATCGGGGCCCGAAGGTCGGGCCTCTCTCGCATGACCATTATGACGCTATCCATTCGGATCACCTCGTTTCCTGCCGTGCCCGCCGGCGGTACTCGCCATACCTGTCCTCCGGCGAATAGCGCGGAGGGATCGGCAGCGAGGTCTTAGCACCGCATCTGGGACAAGTGTCCTTGAGCGTGTACTCAGCGCAGCCTTCGCACAGCCTCAGAGTGGTCTTCACGGTCCTTTCACCTGCGTAGCCCTATAGGTAGGGACCTCGATAAATCAGTATTGGCCGGGCTCACTTGGAATCCCGATGGAAGGCCCCATCCCCTCCGGACTCCTTGATCTCCGAGATGATAAGGCCGGTCACTTCCTTCATGGCCTCCTCTGCGGTCTTGTAGTCCGGGGCGGTCATGACCAGGCGGTACCGGGGGGCGCCGATGTATTGGATGTGGAGTTCCTCCTTGGACGCGTCCAAACCCTTCTTCAGAGCAGCCTTGAGCCTCTCCACGCCATCCGGGGCGGGGGAGCGCAGCTCCAGGGTCCCAGCTATCTGAACGAAGGGCGGGGTGACATTCTCCTTGGCCACCTCTATGAACACGGGGGTCCATTCCCCGGCGATCCCGGCGCTCTTCAAGGCGTCCTCATCCATTGCGCAGCTCTCGAAGGCCGTGTACAGCGTGCCGAACCTATCGACAAGCTCATAGCCGAACTCCTCCCAGCACTGGTCGGGCGTCCTGCCGAGGCGGTTGGCGACGATCTCCAGAAGCTTCTCGGCCTTGGTCTCGTTCTTCCACTGCTGCACCTTCTCCCGGCGCTGGTGCTCATTGACGGACTTCAAGGACAGGTCGATGTGCCCCTTCGCCGCGTCCACGCCCAGGACCTTGCAGACCACCTTCTGCCCCTCGCGAATGTAATCCCGAATGTACTTGACCCAGCCCGTGGCCACGTCCCGTACGTGAATGAAGCCTTCCTTGCCGCCGTACTCGTCCAGAGTAACGAACGCCCCGAAGTTCTTGACGCTCTGCACTGTGCAGACCACGAGCTCCCCCTCATCGGGGAACTCGTTGACCCGGGCCATTAGTCGACCACCTCAAGCAGCTCTCCCTTGATCTCCCCCTCTCCCCCCCGGGACCTGACCAAGGTCGAGCCGCACACCGCACATGTCACGTTCATGGCAGGCTTCTTGTAGGTGATCTGCTCGTTCCCGCAATCCTGGCACTTCACTTTGATGAACTTACCGGTGGTGGGCATCGCTCTCACTCCGTAAGCTCGAACTTCTTCGCCCGGAAGCACGCCTTCTGATGGGCCTTCTTGCACTTCTTGCAGCGGTACCTCAGGGCGATCCGCTTGGTGGGCTTCTCGCGCCCCTCGGGCTTGGGCCGGGGGAAACCACCGTACCCTGCCGTGGCCCGGCGGAATCTCCTCTGGCCCCACTTCATCTCGCTAGCCTTCTTCTTCTTGACCCGTTCGACCTCGTGTTCGGTGTGGGTCTTGCAGGATGGACAATAAGTCTTTATGGACCTGGGCATCTTCAATGGATTCATCCCCTTGGAGCAAAAGTGCCCTAATACCAATTCCCTATTTAAACCCTTAGCAGGGAAAGAACCCCGCCCGAAGGAAGCTGGGTGGTCAAATGCGAGCGTTCCCTCGAATGAAGGGGGCGGAGCCGGGAGGAAACAACGCCCCCTTCGATCGCGTTCGTTCATCGGCATAAACCTCCAGGCATTGCCCAAGGCCCCCTTCGGGATCTAGGCAGGGCAGCATGCCCCGGTCATAGAAGAACCATCCCAAGCTTGTACCACCGCTCCGCGCCCTCGAGATCTTCATCAAATATTCTGAGACGCTCATTTTAGTTCCACAGGACTAAAATATACCGTGCCAGAATATTGGCCAGATATAGGAAATAACAAGAAATAGAAAGTGATATATATCAATCAAATAATAATTGATATTCATTTATAATAGCAGAGAACGGTGATATTACATGGCCGACAAAGGCTTCAACAAGAAGGACGAGTCATTGGTCGATCTACTGGTCAACACCGGGATGCCCAAGAACGTGGCCAAGACCCTCGCCTTCATGCGCAAGAAGGAGGAAACGACATCGGTCGAGATCGAGATCATGACCGCCCTCAGACAGCCCGAGGTCTCCATAGCCATGCAGGAGCTTCGCCGCCGCAAATGGGTCATCAAAAGGGATATAAAGAAGGAGGGGAAGGGCAGGCCAGTGCACGCCTACAAATTGGCCATCCCCTTCGACAAGATAATCGAGACGATCGAGAAGGAGGAACGGAAGCGGATAGAGTCGATCGAGAGGAACATCGAGCAGCTCAAGGCGCTCTCCCAAAGCCCCTGATCAAACCCTTTCCATCACCCTTACGCCCTCGTCGGAGGCAACGAACACCTTCTTGGCCATCTTGAGGAAGAGCCCGGTCTCCACCACCCCCGGGATCTCCCTCAGCCTCTGCTGGAGCCCGTATGGGTCCCTTATCCCCCGCTCGAAGTGCAGATGGTAGATGTAGTTGCCGTTGTCGGTGACGAACGGCCGGTCGCCGCCGCGCAGCTCCGCCTGGCATCCCAGCTCCTCCATGTATAATCGGGTGCGCCCATGCGAGAACGGCACGACCTCGACCGGAAGGGGGGACCTGGTGCCGAGCGTCCGCACCAGCTTGGAATCGTCCACCACGATCACCTCGGTCCGGGTGGAATGCGCCACGATCTTCTCCCTGAGCAGCGCCCCCCCCAGGCCCTTGATCAGGTCCAGGTTGCCATCCACCTCGTCCGCCCCATCGATGGTGATATCCAACATCCCGACCTCGTCCAGGGTGGTCAGGGGGATGCCCAGTTCCCTCGCCTGCCGCTCGCTCGCCAGCGAGGTGGGCACGGCCTGAAGCGCATATCCCTCCCGGACCAGCCGGCCGATGGCCTCTATGGCGTAGTAGGCCGTGCTCCCCGTCCCCAGGCCGACCTTCATCCCGTCCCGCACAAGCTCCACTGCCTTCTCCGCGGCGAGGCGCTTCCTATCGCTCATCCTATCCCTCGAAGTTCCGGCGCACGAGCTCGGTCAGCCTCTCCACCACGAACTGGTTCACCAGACGGCCCTTCTCCGGGGTTGCCATGCGGGCGTCCCCTCCGAATCCCTGGGGAAGGCACCTCTCCGGGTCCGCCCGGACCATGAAGTCCATGCTCACGAACTCCCCGGCGGTGCGCGCCTCGGCAACGAGGTCCGGCCTGATGTCCATCATCCTGGAGGTCTCCAAGGCCCCTCCATGGCCGTCCGGGAGCCCCTCGCTCACGACCTGCGCCCTGAGTTCGGCGAGCTCGTAGTCGCTGAGGAACATGACTTTCATTCCCTGGCGCGCAGCCCGCTCGCAGGCCAGCTTCACCGCCGCGCGATGCACCGAACCGAAATGGCCTGAGATCACAACGACCTTCCGGACGCCGTTGCGCCGCAGCGCGTCCAATATGTCCATGACCAGGGCGCGCAATGTATCGAACGAGATGTCGATCGTCCCCGGAAGATTGCGCGTGGAGGAATGCTGTCCGTAGTTGATCGTCGGGGCAATGAGCCCGCCCACCCTCTCGCACACCGCGTTCACTACGAACTCGGGCTGGAAGGTGTCCGTCCCCAGGGGGAGGTGCGGCCCATGGGCCTCGACCGCCCCTATAGGCAGGAAGACGATAGGGTCCCCCTTCACCGCTTCCGCGAAGGCCGGGGAGCTCATCTCGGCCATCCTCATCTCTTCACCTTCCTGTCCGTGTCGATCAACGGCGTCTGGCAGAACGGGCAGACCCCCCGCCTGAGGGAGTCGTTCTGGAACATCCCCATGAGCTTGGAATCGATCTCCTCCACCTTGGCCTTGTCAATGTCCTTCCTGCATCGGGGGCAATGGAGCGGCATCTTCGCACCGGAAAGGGTATCGAGCAAGCGCAATTTCAATGCTTGCCCATGGGGGACCTCGGTTTGGCCAACATTGGTTATATTTGCCCGGACATTCACATCCATGCGCTTGGCCTCCCTGTTCTCAGGCGGCAAGGACTCCACCTATGCCGCCTACCTTGCGGAGCAGGCCGGGCACGAGGTGCCGTGCCTAGTGAGCGTCGTTCCGCGGGACCCCCACTCCTGGGTCTTTCACACAATCAACCTGGAGCACCTGCCCGACATGGCGAAGGCGATGGGCAGGACGCTTGTGGCCGTGCCCTCCTCCGGCGAGGAGGAGGGCGACCTGGCCGCGCTGGAGCAGGCACTGTCAGCCCTGGACGTCGACGGGGTCGTCACCGGGGCCATCGCCTCCGACTACCAGTGGGACCGCATCAACGGGGTGTGCGACCGGCTCGGCCTTAGAACGCTCTCCCCTCTCTGGCGCAAGGACCAGCTGCTCGTCCTGGAGGACATGCTGCAGGCGGGCGTCAAGGCCATGGTCGTGGGCGTCTTCTCCGGCGGTCTAGGGGAGGAATGGCTGGGAAGGATGCTGGACCGTGGCGCCGTCTCCGCCCTGGCCGCCCTCGCCTCCGCCAAGGGGATGAACGTCTCCGGGGAGGGCGGGGAGTACGAGACCCTGGTCCTGGACTCCCCGATGCACCATTGGGAGCTGGTCCCCGAGGGGGTGCGGAGGGAGTACCATCGCGACTCGGGACGGCTGTTCATCGAAAGGCTGGGCGCCCGAGGGCATTCTCCGTCGTTCAGAGGTCCCCGCGAACCGTAGAGGGGTTCTGAGCACGCTCCGGCCCTAGGGAGAAGTTCCTGTCAGGTGCCGACCAGCCCGCGGATCGAACGGCCGCACCGTTCCCTCGCAAGGAACGCCTGGCGCCCACGGCGGGCCCCAACGGTCCAGGAATAGATGGCGGCCCGTCCCTGCCATCCGCCTATGGCGGTGACGGTCTCCCCTCGGACGCCTCCGGGGCATCGCCCCCCGGTCCCTCGCCCTTCGCCTTCCTGTCCTCCTCATAGAGGCTGCGGGCCAGCGCCAATATCTCATCATAGTCGGGCTCCCAGTTGGAGTCCGGAGGGATGTGCGCATAACGGATGATGCCCCGGCGGTCGATGAGGAACTCAGAGCGCATGGGGAAGCCCGGCCACGGGCCGTCGTCCGGCTCCATCGCCCCCAGCCTCCTCGCCAACCTGGCGCCCTCGTCGCTCAGCAGGGGGAACCCTATCCTCAGGCTCTCGCTGTACGCCCCCATGGAGCGCACGGAATCGTTGCTCACCCCGAAGATGCGGCAGTTGGCGGCCTGGAAGGCCTTGAGCATGGCGGTGAAGGTGAGCATCTCCAGATTGCAGACGAACCCGAAGGCGGAGGAGAAGAAGAGGAGGAGCACGCTGCCCTCCGCCCATTGCTCGCTGAGCCGGACCTCCTCCCCCCGCTCGTTCCTCAGAACGCAGTCCGGAAAGGGGCTTCCCACCAGTTCCTCGCTCACACGACCGCTAGGTCCCAGAGGGATAATAATAGGTTTTGGCGGAAGCCACGCCCCGGGCCTGCGGCGGCCGGGGACGCCCCCTCCAAGCCTGCCCCGTTGCCCCTAAGGGGGAACAGCTCCCTAAGGAAAAAGAGGTGGTGAGGCCGTCCGAATTTGAATCGGAGTCTCAGGCTCCCAAAGCCCGAAGGATGGACCAAGCTACCCCACGGCCCCTCGGCGGCGAATCATCCGTCAGGGATAAATAGTTGCCTGGGCTGGCATGGGGGGCCCGCAGGGCCGGTCCTTCCCTTGCCATCGCTCCCAGCCAAACCTTCCATGGTACCTTCGATCCGGTCCGACAGGGGGCTGGACCGCATCGCCTGCATTGGAAAAGGCGCTCGTCCCACGGCGCTTCGCCCGGGGGCCTCAAGCATCAAGGCGGATAATGAACGCATCCGCTCGTTCGAAGGCCTTAGACCGCGCCCCCACCAATGACCTCCCGCACCGCCTTCCTGATGGCCTGGGAGCTGTTCATGGCCGGCTCCCAGCCATAGGAGCGGAGCTTGTCCGAGGAGAGCAGCATGTCCTTCACATCCCCGATCCATCCGCGGCCGCCCTGCACCCCGCCGGTCCATTCATACCGGACCCCGCGAAGCCCCATCTCCTCCGTGACCATGTCCGCGATCTCCTTCACCGACAGGCGGTCGTTCGATCCCAGGTTGAAGATCTCCACCCGGCTCCGGGCGTACTCGGCCCCGATGACCATCCCGCGGACGCAGTCCTCCACGTGCACGTACGACTTGGTCGTCCCGGGCGCCGCGCCCAGGATCTCCAGCCGGCTCGGGTCGGCCCGCAGCTTAGCCGCGAAGTCGTGCAGCACGTTGTGCGTGCTGCGGGCGCCCACCACGTTGGCGAAGCGGAAGATCACCGCCTCCATGTCGAAGGAGTGAGCGTAGGAGCAGACCAACGCCTCGCACGCGAGCTTGGTGGCGCCATAGACCGAGATGGGGACCAACGGGCCGTAGTCCTCGGGCGTGGGGATCACGGATGGCTCCCCGTACACCGTCGACGTGGAGGGGAAGAGGATGCCCTTGACCCCGGTGGCCCTCATCGCCTCCAGGACCCGGTAGGTCGCCTCGATGTTCTGCCTGTAATGGGCCAAGGTGTCCGATGCCCCCGACCGAACGTCGGGATTGGCCGCAAGGTGCATCACCGCGTCCGCCCCTTTGAGGACGGGGCGCAGGTCATCGCTCAGCAGGTCCGCCCGGACGAAGCGGAACTCGGGATAGCCCTCGGCGTTCTCCAGGAACTCCCTGCGCCCGGCGCTTAGGTCGTCCACCCCCGTCACCCTGTTCCCCAACGCCAGCAGCGCGTCCGTAAGATGACTGCCGATGAAGCCCGCGCAGCCGGTGACCACGATGGTGCTCCCCCTGACCCTCATGCCCTTCCCTCCATCCTCCTCCTCAGCTCCGCGGCCAGCAGCGCCATGGCCTTCCCGCGGTGCGAGCGCTCGTTCTTTTCCGTCATCCCCATCTCGGCGAACGTCAGCTCCTGGCCCTCGGGGGCGAAGATGGGGTCGTACCCGAAGCCCCCGCTCCCTCGTTCCTCATGCACGATCCTTCCGGGCGCCATCCCGGTGACCGTGAAGTCCCCGAGCTCGTCCGAGCAGACCCCTATGCAGCACTCGAAGCGGGCCCGGCGGTCCAGTCCCTCCAGGAGCCGGAGCATGCCCTGGCAGCCGATGGTCTGCATGACGTAGGCGGAATAGACCCCGGGGAAGCCGTTCAGCGAGGGAACGAACAGGCCGGAATCGTCCAGCATGAAGTTGCGATGCCCTGCCTCACGCAGTTGTCGGATGCAGGCCAGCACGACCTCCTGCAAAGTGTCCGCCTGGATCTCGTCGCAGTCCGCGTCCAGATGCTCCACCTCTATTCCCAGGAGGGAAAGCCCGTGGCGGTACTCCTCCAGCTTGTGGCGGTTGGACGTGACCAGCCCCAGCTTCATGTGTACCGCCCCCTCTCCTCGATCTCCTTGGCCTTGGCCAGCACGGCCGCCCCGATCGGCAGCTCCCTCGCATAGGTCTCGGCGAGGACGTCGTAGCCGTACATCCGGTCGGAATGGGCGGATTGGAAGGCCTCGCGCAACAGGTGCATGTCCACCCCCATCTCCTCCAGGCTGGCCGCCTTGGCGCCGAGGGACAGGTCGATGAACCACACCCGCCCCTCGTGCAGGATCATGTTCGAGGTGGTGAGGTCCCCATGGGTCATCCCATGGGAATGGAGCCTGGCCACCATCCTGCCGATCTCCTGGCAGATCGTCCGGACCTCCTCAGGGCCCGCGGCCTCCAAAGCGTCCTTGGCCCGCGGCCCGGGGACCTCCTGCATCCAGAGCTCCGCCTTGGCCAGGTCGATGTCGTACACGATGGGGGTGGGCACCCCGCACTCCCTGGCCTCCTGCAGCAGCCTGGCCTCGGTCCTGGTCCGATGGGAGCGCAGGGAGATATCCAGTGATGGATGGCGATAGGGCTTCGGCACCCTGCTCTTGACCAGGACGCTCCGTCCCAGGAAGGTGTCCCGGCGGATCTCCGCCTCCGCCCCCCTCCTTAGCACGTTCACGCTCGCGTTCACGCCGAAGTAAAGTCAATGCCCCGTTATTATCCTTTCACCTTCCAGGTGGAACTTCCAAAGGGGGCGGCCCTCATCCTCAAAGAAGGCCCGCAGCAGCCCCACCGGGTCCCCGTCCGCGAACGGGAGGTCCGGGGGGAGCATCCTGACTACCTTCCTATCCAGATAGCGGGGGTCCAGGAGCACTATGGCCGCCCGGTCCTCCTCCCGGCGGATGGCGCGGCCGCACGCCTGCACCACCCTGCTCAACGCCTCGTACGTATCGATGTCGTACCCTCCTTCCAGCTTCCGAGAGGCGCGGGCCACCATCTCCCCCCTTTCCAGGCTGGGAGGGGGAAGGGGAAGCCCGGCCACCATCACCGCCGAGAGGCAGCCTGGAGGAAGGTCCACGCCCTCGGAGAAGGAGCCATGGACGTTGCACAGCATCAGGACCTCCCGCCCGCAGGAAAGCCGGCCGGCCAGCCCGTCCCGCTCCGCCTTGGACATTCCCGGCCGCTCCGCCAGCAGCGTCCTGCGCTGCCCGATGCGCCGGAGCGCCCCGCGCACCGCGCCCATGTAGGAGTACGAGGGAAGGAAGACCATCACGTTGCCGGGAACGACGTCGGCAAGCTCGCAGATGCGAAGGGCCATCTCGTCGGTCGTCCGCCGGCACCGGTCCCGGAACCTGGTCCCCACGTCCGGCACCGCCACCACCAGCCTCCGCGCGGGATCGAAGGGGGACGGGTAGGAACGGCATACGCCCTCCCGGATGCCCATCCGGGCGGCGAAGAGCTCCGGGGGATGTAGCGTACCGCTCATGAAGATTGCCGCGGCGCAATGCTTGAGCACGCTCCCCACCACGAGGTCGGGCTCCAGGAAGCGCAGGGCGATCCGTCCCTCCTCCGGATGGGCGATGCGCACCGCCGCCTCGCCCAGACGAAGCCAGTCCCGCACCATGGGGTCCTCGTCCTCAAGCTCCTCAGGCTCCGGCAGGTCGTGCCTTTCCAGAAGGGAGCGCAGCTCCGCCGTCGGGATCAGCCGATGGCCGTGGGAAAGCATCTCCCTCCAGACCTCGCCCAGCTGTCCTCCTCCGTCCGGCCCGATGCACAGCTCCCTGCTGAACATGTCCATTATCCTGGAGGGAAGGTTGTGCGCCTCGTCCACCACCAAGTACTGAGGGGCCGAGGCGCCCTGGAACCGGAGCACGTCCGGCATATCGCCGAACACCCGGGAGAGGTCCCCGACCACCAGGTCCGCGCCGGTGAGGGCCAAGCGCGCTGTCAGGTACGGGCAGGCGCCCCTCCTGAGGCAAAGGGCGATCAGCTCCTGGGCGTGCAAGGGCCTCCGGAGCACCTCCTTGGCGCACTCTGTCATCCTCCTTTCGGTCTGGAAAGCGCAGGCCCGCCCCTCGAGGCAGGGTGGCCTCGGCCCAGCGGGACACATGCTCTCCCTGGAGAGCAGATCGACCGTAGCAATGGCCGCAGGCATCATCCGCACGGTCTCGATCACCGCCCGGTGCTGGGACTGCCGGGGGGTGAGGAACACCACCCTCCCGCCATCGCGCCTGGACCGCTCCAGGCAGGCGGCCAGGGCCACGGCCGTCTTCCCGAGGCCGGTCGGCGCATGGGCCACCAGGACCTTTCCGGCACCCACGCATTCCCTCGCATCCCTCAACAGCTCGGCCTGCCCCCGGCGGGCGGCAGGGAAGGGGAAGAGGTCCTCGACGCGCTCCATGCGCGCCCATCCCCCCGATGTGGGTAGTTGGTTCCCTTTACGATGAGCGTACGTCATCCCATGGTCCAATAAATAAAGTGGAAATAGCAACAAGGCCGTACCCATCCCCGGTGATGTCTTGAAGTACACCATAAGCGGGGACAACCTTCAGTTCGTGAACATCGAGTTCATGCCTGGAGAGATGATCTATTCCGAGGCCGGGAGCATGGTCTACATGAGCGGCAATGTGCGCATGGAGACCAAGGCCACCGGCGGCGTGCTCTCCGGTCTGAAGAGGGCAATGGCCGGCGAATCCTTCTTCGTCACGAACTTCTATGCGGACGGCGGCTCCGGCCTGGTGGGCTTCGCGGGCAACGTCCCCGGAAAGGTCATGGCCATCGACCTTAGGGGCGGGAAGCAGTGGGTCCTGCAGAAGACCGCGTTCCTGGCGGCCGAGGCGAGCGTCGCCCTGGACATCGCCTTCCAGAGGAAGTTCGGCGCCGCCCTGTTCGGAGGGGAGGGGCTGATCCTTCAAAAGGTCTACGGGGAGGGCACCGTGTTCATCTCCGGGGCAGGGGACTTCATCGAGTACAACCTCTTGCCGGGGCAGAGCCTCAAGGTCTCCACCGCCAACGTTGCAGCCTGGGAGGCGTCGGTCTCCTACGACATCCAGAGCCTGGGCGTCAAGACAGCCCTGTTCGGAGGGGAGGGGCTGTTCGTCACGACATTGACCGGTCCGGGAAAGGTCGTGGTGCAGTCCATGACCATGTCCAAGCTGGCCAATTCCATACTGCCCTATCTCCCCAACAAGGGGTAGGCGCATGGGGAAGGCGTCGGACGTCACCATAGTGGCGCTGCTCGCCATCGGGGCGATGGCGGTGGCCATATTGGCCATCATGCACCTCGACCTCTTGCTGGCCGCCATCGTGGTGCTCGTGCTCGTGGGCCTCCTCGCCCTCGCCGTGCTCCTTGTCCTGGGCGGTCTGGCAGCGGTCCCCTACTACTTCGCGAAGCGCGGCCAGGACACGCACCCGGGCTCCTACTCGCTGGAACAGCTCAAGGACAACAGGGACCAGGGGCGGAAGTGAATTGGAGGAGCCCCGCCCGGTCCCGTTCCAATGCGCCCCCCTGGACGAGATGCTCGACGGGGGGATCGAGAGCGGGTGCCTCACCCTGATCTACGGGGAGGCGGGCACCGGCAAGACCAATCTGTGCCTGGCATTGGCCAACAACCTGGCCCAACAGGGCAGGAAAACCGTTTACGTCGATTCCGAGGGGGTCTCGCTGCAGCGCCTCAGGCAGATGGCCGGTGAGGACCAGGAGCGGGCGCTCAAGGGGGTCCTCGTCAGCGAGGTGCACAGCCTGGAGGAGCAGGACCGCATGATAGGCAAGGCGATCAAGCTGGCGGAGGGAAACCCGGACATAGGGCTGATAGTCGTCGACTCCATCACCATGTTCTATCGCCTGGCGAGCAAGGACGACGAGCGCGCTGAGCGAAGGGTGCTGGCTGGCCAGAGCGCCAAGCTCCTCACCCTGGCCAGGAAGATGAACCTCCCGGTGGTGGTCACCTCTCAGGTCTACACCGACGTGGAGACGGGGGCCTTCGAGGCGCTGGGGGGCAACGTCCTGCACCACAACGCCAAGACCATCATTCGATTGGAGTGGCTGGCCCCGAGCAAGCGGAGGGCGGTCCTGATGAAGCACCGCCATCTGGCGGAGGGACGCGCCGCCGTGTTCTACCTCACGGAGAAGGGTGTAGAGGCCGAGCCTCAGAGCTCGCGCCCCACGGCGTAGTCGACCATCTCCCGCAGCATCTCCCTCTCCTCCGACGGTCTAAGGCAGGACAATAGCTCCTTGGCC
Source organism: Methanobacteriota archaeon (assembly GCA_021372335.1). GTDB lineage: Archaea > Thermoplasmatota > Thermoplasmata > Methanomassiliicoccales > UBA472 > UBA472. The sequence continues at coordinate 4,129 of JAJFUR010000053.1, read as the reverse complement.
CTCCGCGCGTAGTCCAGGGCGAACTGCCTGGCCCGCTCGATCGAGCCAATGTCCTCCAGAAGCCGCACCGCGGCGCGTACCTGCTCGTCCGTGGCGTCGGCGTTGCCCAGGGCGTCGGTCAGGATATGCCTGCGCCCATCCCCCTCCAACCGCTCCAGGGCGTCCACGACGATGAGGGTGCGCTTCCCGTTCCGGATGTCCGAGCCGACCGGCTTGCCCACCCTCTTGGCATCGCCCTTGAGCCCCAGCACATCGTCCCAGATCTGGAAGCCGATGCCCAGGAGCCGGGCGTACTCCCTCATGGCCCGGACCTGCTCCTCCGTACCCCCGCCGATGATCGCCCCGCCCTCGGCAGCGCAGGCGAAGAGCACCGCCGTCTTCTTCTCCACCATGTCCAGGTATTCCTCCCTGGCCACCGTCGGCCGGTCCTCATTGTCCACGTCCATCTGCTGCCCCTCCGCCACGAGGAAGACGGTGTTCGACACGCTCCGCAGCAGCCTTCGGAGGCGCTCCCCATCCACCTCGACGGTCGCCAGCACATCGAAGGCAATGGCGAACAGGGCGTCCCCGGCGATGATCGCCGTAGGCTCGTCGAAGGCGATGTGCACCGCCGGCCTCCCCCGCCGGACAGGGTCCTTGTCGATGACGTCGTCATGCACGAGCGTGAAGTTGTGGATCAGCTCGAGCGCACATCCGAACGGCAGCGCTTCCTTCCCCCTCCCGCCCACGGCCTCCGCGACCAGGATGGCCATGGTCGGCCGCATCCGCTTCCCCCCGGCCTCGGGATAGTGGCGCATCGCCCTTATCAGCTTCTCATGCCCGCCGCGCTCGAGGTATCCAGCCAGGGCGCGGTCCACATTCCCTATCATCTCCTTGGTCCTTGCGCTGTGGTCCATTGGCATCACTCCTCCGAGGCGGTCAGCCAGTCGGCGGTCCGCCCGCTTACGATGACCCGGCGCTCCCTCAGCTCCCTGACGCTGGAGCAGCCGGTCAGGAACATGGCCGCCTTGAGCTCGGCCTTCATGCGCTCGATCTTCCCGAGGACGGCGGCGCTCGACTCCATGGCATCGGCCAGGACCGCCCGGGCGCACCCGGCGGCGTCCGCGCCCAGGGCCAGCCCCTTGGCTATGCGCAGGCCGTCATCGATCCCGCCGCTGGCGATGAGCTCCAGCCCGACATCGGCCTCGATGATGGCGGCGGGAGCGGGGATCCCCCAGTCGAAGAACGTCCTCCCCAGGGCCATCGCCACCCGGTCGTCCTTCCGCTCGGCCCGGTACATCTCCACCGCGGCGAAGCTGGTCCCCCCGACGCCGGAGACATCTATGCCCCTTATCCCCGTCCCCTTGAGCATCAGGGCGGTTTCCCGGGATATGCCAGCACCGGTCTCCTTAACCATGCACGGTCCCTGCCCGGCCAAGGCCCGTATCGCCTCCAGGCATCCGCTGGCGTTGACGTCCCCCCCGGGCTGCACGACCTCCTGCAGGAAATTGAGGTGGATGGCCATGATGTCCGCCCCCACGATCTCCTGCGCCTTGAGGACCTCCTCCAGGGTGAAGGCCCGGTGATTCCTCTGCCTGACGAGCTGAGGCGCGCCCACGTTCCCTATCACCAACGGGACGTCGAAGTCCTTGACCACCGAATAGGTGCCGTCGTCCCCGTTCTCGATCGCCGGTCGCTGGCTGCCGACGCCCAGGCCCACCCCGGCCTGAGCGCAGGCCTCGGCCAGGTTCGCGTTTATCTGCTTGGCGAGGGGGAACCCGCCGGTGATGGCCGTCACCACCAGCGGCATCTCCAACCGCTTGCCGAACAACGTCACGGAGGTGTCTATGGCGTCCATGTCCACCTCAGGCAGGGCCCGGTGGACCAGGCGGACGTCCGACCAATAGTCATAGTCAGGCACGACCTTCTCCTTGAGGGTCACCTCGATGTGGTCCGATTTGCGCTGCTCGATCTGCTTCATGAAACCACCCTGGAGGAAACGACCTTCCTTCCGCGGAGGGCCGCCTCCAACCTTCCCGGGACCTTGCCGTTGAGCACCAGGCACTCCCCGGCCACCTCGGCCATGTCGATCATGTACTGGATCTTGGCATAGATGCTGCCGGTCACGTCCACGTTCCTCTGGGTGCGGGGCAGCGCCGCCAGTGTGCCCCGGTCCACCCGCTCGATGAGCCTGGCGCCCGGGTCACTGGCGGGATCGGCGGTGAGCACCCCGTCCACGTCGGTTACGAAGATCGCCCGGCTGGGCCGAAGCTCCTTGGCCAAGGCCATCATCAGCTGGTCCCCCGAGCAGATGCTCAGGCCGCGCACCTCGTCCCATACCACGTCGCCGAAGGACATCGGCACCATGCCCAGGTCCAGGTACCTCAGGAACGTGGTCAGTTCCAGGCGTTCGAGCGCCCCGTCCCTCATGACCGCGCAGGCCGCCGGGGGCAGGGGCACCACTGGCAGCCCCGCATGGACCAGGCACCGGCACATCTCCAGGTCGAGCTCCCGGACGTCGGCCATGACCTCGGCCGCGCCCCTCAGCTGGGCATCCTCGGTGATCCCCAGGTGCAGACGGTGCTCCTTGGCCAAGATGTGCCCGAAGGACCCGGCCCCGTGCACCAGCACCATCCTCTCCCCGGCGGCCGCTATCTCGGAGGCGAGGCGGCCGGCGGTCTCCCGGTCGAACCTGCGGTACTGGCTCTTATCCGTGATAACGCTCCCGCCCAGCTTGACCAGTATCATCAGGTCCCCGACGATAATCGGTCTATGGGTATTAATCTTTCAATGGCGTCCGTACCCTTCGGCCGCACTTCGGGCAGAACAGGTCCCCCTCGTCCAGCTCGGCGGAGCATCCCTCGCAGTTCCTGCCGGTGGCCGGCTCCCCGCACTTCCTGCAGAACATATCCCCCGGCTGAATAAGGGTGGAGCACTTCCTGCACCTCTTTTCCGGTGGAAGCCGCTCCAAGGTGATGTCCTTGGGACGCTCCGCCTCAGCCGGCTCGCCGTCAAGGAGCTTGCGGGTGCGAACCCCCTCCCGCAAGGCCTCGTCATATCGCTTCTCCTCAAAGCATCGCTCCGCATTCCGCAAATGCTCCTCAGCCTCGGAAACGTTATGGCCGGCGGCAGAGCGTTCCTCCATCCGGTCCCGGCACGCTCTGATCAAAAAGCGGGACTCCATCATGTTAGGCTCAAGCTTTTTTATCTCATGCACCGTCCTGCGCTCCTCGGGCTCCTCGGCCGGAGCGGGGGCCTCGGGCGCGGGCGGGGCCATTTCGATCAAGGGCGCGTTCATGAGCATCTCCCTGGCCTTCATGGCCAATCCCTTGGCGGATGTGAAATTGTTGTGATGATAGGCGCCCTCTGCCAGATTTATTGTCTGCTCCGCCTCCTTGGTATCCCTCCCCCTGCCCCGGAGGGCGGAGGCGATGGCCTTGACGTTGGCGATGGAATTGTAGACCTCATCCTTTTCCATCGCCCTTTGGATGTGGTCCTTGTTGCGCGATCGCATGAAGCGCAGCTCAAAGTAGATGACCACCGCTAGCAGCACGAACAGAACGATCAGCAGGACCTCGTTGGCATCCAGCAGGACCACCTTCGGCTTTGAGGGACATTAGGTCCTTTGTCGATAATAATCCTATGGTATAGATGGATGCGCATACATGGGTATGATACAAGGGCTCGGCTCTATCGATATAAAAGCAGATTGGAATTGGAAAGAGGACTAGAATGGCTGACAGCGTTCCGGGCTTTCCGTGGGCTCGCGCACCACAGTACCGCAGGGAACGCGGGCGGGCTTAGCTTCTGGGATCGGACGAGACCAGGCGTATCCCCGCCGCTATGGCCGTCAGACCATTCTGATGCAGGGCATTATAGCCGTGATATTTAATTTTAGCGTTCTATCCCGCCAGGCCTTATTAAAAGGGAATGATCACAATTTATTAATTATGAAATAATTAATGTTCCTAGATAAATAAGGGGACTCGTAGTTAAGAGTGAATGTTCTGAGCCATTGAATCATCAATTGTTTGATAATAATATCAACAATGATAATTAGAACGATTGAAATAATATAAAATCAAAAATAATTTCTCGTTTGGATATTCTCAATATTGATAGCCTAGAGCCATTATACCAATTCTTCCTT